>CAVGTF010000018.1:0-23031 GCA_963632245.1 Anaerovoracaceae bacterium | reverse complement strand
CGCTGGGGGCGGCGGTACCAGTACCGCGGCCTTCACGCCGCGGAAGAGCCGCGCAACGACCGAATAACTAACAGCTAACCGCTAAGTACTAATTACTTGTGCCGCAACATATTGCGGCGCTTTTACGCACGCGCCGGTAAATTCCGGCGCGGGGTTTCGCCAGCGCGAAACCCTGGCCTAACTTCCTCCTTCCTCCCTCCTCCTTCCTCCTTTTTCAGAAAGGGGCAGCGTGCTGCCCCTTTCTATGAGTTTTAGCTTCGAGTTTTCCGCTTTTGGCAGTGGGGTATTTTCCACCAGGTGCTGGAAGACCCGCATGGTCATTTCGCCGGCTGGAGAGCGGACGCTGGTGAGTGGTACTGCGGTGAACTCGTCGAACTCGGAGTCGTTATATCCGAAGATCTGGACATCCTGTGGGATACGGATGCCCTCTTGCAGAAGGACCTCCATGGCGCCCATGGCGATACGGTCGTTATGGAAGATTGCGGTGCGACATTTTCCGTCGCGGAAGGCGGTGGCGATTCGTTTGCCGTAGTCGCGTCCCACCTGGAAAGCGTCCCAGGGAGAAATATCCTCCAGGACGGTCCCATATTCCTCCTTCCAATCCGGGACCAGCACCCGGACTGCCTCGTGAGTCACGATGGGCAGTGCGCCCTGTGCGACCACACTCTGGATCAGCCACTGGTGGAATGCGGAGCGGTTGGTCAATCCCACATATTGGAAAAAATCCGGGATCTCCCTGTCCTGGATATCGCAGTCGGTCACATAAACCTGCAGTCCCTGATAGAGCTCAGGTTCCAGGGGATACTCCTCCGTAATGGCGCCGATGATCACCAGCGTGCGCAGACGCATTCCACGGATGTATCGGATGGTCTCCCGGAAGGCGCCGGGCTGATGGTGGATATC
Source organism: Anaerovoracaceae bacterium (assembly GCA_963632245.1). GTDB lineage: Bacteria > Verrucomicrobiota > Lentisphaeria > Oligosphaerales > Oligosphaeraceae > UBA1724. The sequence continues at coordinate 22,128 of CAVGTF010000018.1, read as the reverse complement.
CAGGCAGCTAAAGACCTGGTAGTCGCACTTTCGTGCGCTCAGGTATTTCATCACCTGGTTCAACACGGGCAGATTTCGGTCATCCGTGGCACCCAATAGATAGAGGATGCCGATGGTATCTGTGCCGCCCTTCCGCAACAGCTTGATGGCCAGCTGGTTCGGGATATACCCCAGACGCGACGCCGCCTCCCGCACCCGCGAAACCGTCACCGGCGATAAATGACAACGCTCCGGATGCTCCGATAACGCCACCGATACCGTCGCTACCGATAACCCTAACTCACGCGCTAAATCACGAATCGTCATAACTGGAAAAAGAAGGAAGGAGTGCACCAAGCTAGTATTCCCTTATCACCGTAGCGAGGGCCTCCAGGAACGCAGTGATTTCTCCGGTAGTAGTTTCTGGGGCGAGGCTGATGCGGAGGGCGGCGCGGGCGAGGTCGTCGGGGACGCCGCGTGCCCGGAGCAGCGGACTGGTCTCGCCGGATTCGGCATTGCATGCGCTGCCGGAGCCCACCAGGATCTGGTGGTGTGCGGCCAGCAGCCGTGCGACGAGCGCGCCCTGGTGTCCTGGAATTGCGAAATAGAGGATGTATGGCGAGGCGGTTTCTGGGGAGAAGAGGATCCAGGCACCCTTTCCCAGACGCTGGAGTCCCTCGCGAAGCTGCCGGTTGAGGGCGGTCACATGCGCCAGGGATTCCTGGGCCTTTTGGCAGGCCTGTTGCGCAGTAGCGGCAAAGAGGAGACAGGAGACCACATCCACGGTGCCGCTGAGGAGTCCCTCCTGCTGTCCGCCACCCGTAAGGAGACCCTTCAATTTCAGGTCCCGTCGATAGAGGAGTGCGGCGCCGGTGGCGGGTCCACCCACCTTCCGGCTGGAGAGGATCATCATGTCTACATGGGCGCGTTCCCAGGGCAGCGGGTGTTTTCCGAAGGCCTGGCAGGCATCCAGGAGGACGCGGCATCCCGCGGGGAGCATCGATCGGTCGCCATCCCAGAGGACGCCAGTCTCGTTGTTGACCAGTGAGAGCGCCGCCAGAGTCGGCGCGGGGGTGCTTCCGCCCTCCCCTGGAGAGAACTGTATCCGCCCCTGGTCGTCCAGGAGGAATCCGTGCAGCGGGACGCCCAGGGCCTTTGCGGTAGCAGTGAGGGCCTTATGCCCTCCGCGGTCCCAGGCAAGCGCGCCGGGCTGTGCGCTGAAATCGAATCCACGGAGAGCCAGATTGAGTGCCTCGGTGCCATTTGCGCACCAGACGAGTGCGGTATCCTGTTCTCGGGCGCCGACGGCCTGGAGGATCGCGCGCTCCGCCAATTTCAGGGCGCGACGGTTTTCCTCGGCATAGCAGGTGAGCCCGTGGGGATTTCGGGAATATCGTTCTGCCAGCGAGGCATAGTGTTCTCGGCAGAATGCGGAGGGCGCATGTCCCGCGGCCCGATCCAGGTCGATCGGTTCAGGGAGCCGCGGGGGCAATTCGTCCAGGAGGGAGCTCACGGCCGGCCCTCTTTCTCCATGCGCTCGCCCACGGCCAGGAGGCTCTGGATGTCCTCCAGATCCAGGGAGCCATCGGGCATGAGAGCGGTGTTCACGAGGAGATTCGCGGAGCGCTGGTGTGCGACGCGCAGGTCCTCCCAGATCTGTGCGGTCTTCCGGTGGGATCCCGCCAGCTCGGGATAGTAGCATCGATCCGCGCCGCCGGAGAGAATCCGCAGCATCTCCAGGGGACGGGTGGCATTGGAGGCCAGCAGGCCCTTCGTGGAAGAGAGATCCCCGGCGGTCAGGAAGTCCTCGCTGCCGGCATAGCCCTCCTGGAAGGAGACCAGTGCATTGGGCTGGAGGAATCGGATCAGCTTATAGAGGTCCTCCAGATCATAGGGCGCCTCGCGTCCCTGGAGGCTCTCCGCACCGGTAAAGCGAATGCCCGCCACCGGACCATACTGGGTCAGCAATTCATGAAGCTGCCCTTTGACAAAATCCAGGTATTCGCTTTGCGCCATGACGCCCTGCGGGACGCCCTGTGGATGGCGGCGCTGATTGCGTCCGAAGGGATACTCCAGGAAGAGCCCGATGCCGTGATATTCGCAAGTGGAGGCCAGCTCTCCCACCAGATCCCGGTTGGCGGCGCTGTTCACCGTGTGGAAATCGGAGGACTGGCTGTGGTAGAGGCAGAAGCCATCGGGCAGCATGGCCGGAAAGACCACGTATCGCGCGCCGGCGGCCACCGCCAGCTCCACGATGTCCACGGCATCGAAATTCTTGCAGTTGAAGCGCTCGGGGAGCTTCGCGTATTGCTCGGGAGTCAGGAGGTCTGCAGGGACCTCCTCGCCCTTTCCCAAAAGCGACGCCAATCCGAAGTGGAGGGAGAGCCCCTGGATGGCAGAGGTGAACCACTCCAGCGCGGCATCCCGGGGATTCTCCCGATACTGCTCCGCCTGGTCAAAGAGGTAGGTCGGCACGCTGTCCGCGATGCCTTCTTCGTTGTAGTTGACGGTCAGTGCCATACAGGAGAATTCCTCCGGGGACGCGATTCTTCGAGCTTTTACTTGAACTGGGGCATGGGGAAGGCGTGGGCCAGGGCCTTGACCTCCTGGTGTACCTGCTCAATGACCGCCTCGTTGTCCATATTCTCCGCAATGCGGGTCATGAAATCGGCGATCTTCACCATCTCGGGCTCCTTCATGCCGCGGGTCGTAACGGCGGCGGTTCCCACGCGGATGCCGCTGGTGACGGTGGGTTTCGCGGGATCGAAGGGGATCATGTTCTTGTTGACGGTGATGCCCGCCTTGTCCATGGCGTCAGCGGCGTCGCGGCCAGTGACATTCTTGGGCCGCAGATCCACCAGCATACAGTGGTTGTCGGTGCCACCGGAGACAATGCGGAAGCCGCGCTCGGTCAGGGCGGCCGCCAGCGCCTTGCAGTTCTTCACCACCTGGGCGGCGTATTCCTTGAACTCGGGGCTCATGGCCTCCTTGAAGCAGACCGCCTTGGCGGCAATGACGTGCTCCAGAGGACCGCCCTGGGTGCCGGGGAAGACGGCGGAGTTGATCTTCTTGATGTACTGCTCCTTGCACAGGATGAGTCCGCCGCGGGGTCCGCGGAGGGTCTTGTGGGTGGTGGTGGTCACCACATCGCAGTAGGGCACAGGGCTGGGATGGACGCCTGCGGCCACCAGTCCGGCGATGTGCGCCATATCCACCATGAGGAGGCATCCCACCTTGTCGGCGATCTGACGCAGGCGGGGGAAGTCGATGATGCGGGGGTATGCGGAGGCGCCTGCCAGGATCATCTTGGGCTTGATCTCCAGGGCGGTCTTCTCCAGCTCGTCATAATCGATGGTCTCGGTCTCGCGGCTGACACCGTATCCCACGAAATTGTAGGTGCGGCCGCTGAAATTGACCTTCAAGCCGTGGGAGAGGTGTCCACCGGCATCCAGGCTCATGCCCAACACGGTGTCGCCGGGCTGCAGCAGCGCGAAGTAGACCTCCTGGTTCGCCTGGCTGCCGGAATGGGGCTGCACATTGGCGGCCTCGGCGCCGAAGAGCGCCTTCGCGCGGTCGATGGCCAGCTGCTCCACCTGGTCCACGAAAGCGCAGCCATTGTAGTAGCGCTTGCCGGGCAGGCCCTCGGCGTATTTGTTGGTGAGGATGGAGCCCTGCGCGGCGCGGACTGCGGGGGAGGTGAAGTTCTCGCTGGCAATGAGCTCCAGGCCATCCTCCTGGCGGTGCTGCTCGCAGTCAATGAGGGCCGCCAGCTCGGGATCCACATTCCGCAGCGCGGCGATCTCGTCCAAAGAGGCCTTCTCTACCTTGTCCAGACGACGGACATGGCGCTCGCCCTGGCTGAAGGGGGTGTCCAGCCACGCCTTCACAATCTCCAGAGTCTCGGCATCAGACAGGGCATCGCCGCCAGTGACCAGGATATTGCTGTCATTGTGGTCACGGCTGGAACGCGCCTTCTGAACCGTCTCCACCAGCGCAGCGCGCAGGCCATGGAAACGGTTGGCAAGAATGGACATCCCGATGCCGCTGCGGCACACCAGGATGCCGCAGTCGATCTTGCCGTCCCGCAAAGCCACGCACAAAGGCGCCGCGTAATCGGGGTAGTCGTCCTCGGGATTCAGGGAAGCGGGTCCGAAGTCCACGACCTCGTAGCCACTCAGCTTCCGCAGCTCTCCGGTCAGGAAGTCCTTCTTCGCCAGGCCGCCATGATCCGACGCCAGGCCAATCTTGATGATTCCGGAAGCGAGTTTCCAGTCGGTAAGCATTGTCTTATCTCCGTTCTAGGATGAGATTGAGGAACCCCCGCCTGAAAAGGAGGACGGGGGTGAACAACATGCAAAAAAATGGTTTAAGAAAGATGCAGTCGCTAGGACTGCTGCTCCTTGAGCTTCGCCATGGCTAACTGCAAATCCTGCCAGACAAGACGCTTGTTGGCCGTCTCATCAGCCTTGGATTTAGCCGTATTCAACACGAAGGAAGGATGGTAGGTGGGCATCACCGGAATTCCCTGGAACTCCCGCCACTTGCCACGGGCGCTTTTTATGCTACCCTTGCCAAACAACGCACTCAGCGCAACGCCACCAAACAGCACAATGACCCGGGGATGCACCAGCGCAATCTGACGAAGGAGGAACCCACGGCACGCTTGTATCTCAGGAGAACGCACAGAACGATGCGATGAGGCAATCAACTCGTCTTTGATGACGCACTTGACCACATTAGCCACGTACACCGAGGTGGCGGGATCTGTGCTCCCAGGATCACGGCCCATGGCACGAATCATCTTCCACAAAAGCACATCCGCAGCGGATTCCACCACGGCGCCAGTCTCGTCCACAAGCTTCCGACAACAGTCCCCAATGACCATCAACGGCGCTTGGCGGCTACCGGCCTCAAAGAAGGTCTCGCGGGGCGCCGTCTGCAAGCCACAGCTGACACACACACCACAGGCCCGCTCCAACTCCTCCCAGGAGGCCTGGGAGACATCCGCCAGCGCGGGGTGGGACACCGCCACCGACGCGGGACGGGGCGCGGGACGGGGCGCTGGCGCAACGGGCGCAACGGTACGAGACGCGGGCGCGGGCTGCAGCGGCTGTTGTTGTGCCTGCTGGAAGCGGCGCACCATCTCCTCCTTCTGAGACTGGGAGGGCATTGCCACCGGAGCCGCGGGTTCCGCCACCGGACGCTTCATCGGACGATGCCCCAAGACCAGACGGTTCTCCTCCGACAACGCCACCGAGGTCACACCCCGCAGGCGCATCTTCCGAATCTGTTCTTGAAGCTCTTCTAGCATCGAGTAACTGCTGATTCCTAAAGCAGGGGGCGTACGCCAAGTACCGCCGAAACTTCGGCGGAACAGCGCCTGCGGCGCCTTGCAAACTAGCCACTAACCGCTAATGGCTAAGTACTTACGGCGCGCCAGCGCCGTTGGCGGGGGCACGGAGGCGCTATCCAAAGGACTGGGGGCAAGCCCCACGCACCCCCCTTAAGCCCTTACACAGGCAAAAAGGCCGGTACCGTACCGCCGAAACTTCGGCGGAACAGCGCCTGCGGCGCCTTGCAACTAGCCACTAACCGCTAATTGCTAAGTACTTAGCTGTAGGATTCTCCTCGCGAATCCTACAGCTTGACTTCCACTTTCCGGTTGCCGGGAACAACCTCGCCGATCGCCATGGCGCGGAAGCCAGCGTTTCGGATGAGTGTGATGGCATCATCGGCGCGGTCCTGGGGGACGAACCAGACCATACCGGCACCCATGTTGAAGACGCGATACATCTCGTAGGGATCGATATCGCCGGTCTTCTGGATGAGGGAGAAGATGGGGGGCGCATCCAGGATCTTGGTGGCGTCGAAATGGACATCCACGTCCTCGGGCAGGATACGGGGGACATTGTCGTAGAGGCCGCCGCCAGTGATGTGCGCGATGCCGTCCAGGGGGAACTTGGCATCCAGAGCCGCCTTCACCGCCTTCCAGAAGCACTGGTGGGGCTCCAGCAACGCCTCGCCCACACTCTTGCCCTTCAGCTCGCTAGGACGATCCTTCACGTCGTAGCCGCCACGCTCAAAGAGGACCTTACGCGCCAGGGAGAAGCCATTGGTCTGCAGGCCATTGGAACCGATGGCAATCGCCACATGGCCGGGACGGATCTTCTCGCCGGTGATGATCTGGTCCTCCTCCACAATGCCAGTGATGCATCCCACCAGATCGAAGTCATTGCCGTACATGCCCGGCATCTCCGCGGACTCGCCGCCAATCAGGCACACGCCCTCCGCCTTGCAGGCATCCGCACAGCCGGAAAGGACGTCCTCGTAGAGCGGACTGCGCATCTTGCCGATGCCGATGTAGTCCATGAAATACACGGGGGTGGCGCCCTGCACCGCAATGTCGTTGATGCAGTGGTTCACGATATCGTGGCCCACGGTATCGAACTTCTCCATCATCTGGGCAATCATCAACTTCGTGCCCACGCCGTCCACAGAGACCACCATCACCGGGTGCTTCCACTGCGTTAAGTCAATGCGATACAATCCGCCAAAACCACCAATGGGAGCCAGCACCTGCGGAGTGCGGGTGGCCGCAATGCGACCCTTCACATTCTTCAACAACTGGGTCGCCAGGTCAATGTCAACGCCGGCCGCCTTGTAGGCCTCGCTCTTGCCTTCCATCTTGCTCATAAATGGCTCGTTTCCTAAGGGTGGGGGGTTCGCTAAAATTCCACGCTCCCGCGCGCACGCGGGACGGAAGAGGCCCTAATATAATCTGCTGGGGGCGGCCGCCTGATGGCGACACGCCCCACCGCAGATTATAAAAAAGGAGGAAGGAGGAAGGAGGAAGGAGGAAGTTAGGCCAGGGTTTCGCCCCGGCGAAACCCCGTGCCGGAATTTACCGGCGCGTGCACTAAGCGCGCCCCTATTGGCGCGCTAGTACCGCCGGTAGGCGGAAGAAATTAGGCGGGGGGCTCGGGGGGCGCATGCCCCTACGTCCTTTGGAGATCTTCCTGCGAAACTATGCTAGGAAGGCACGCGTCGTTGGGAAGCACGCGCCGCGGTGCGGCCCGGAAGCCGGTACCAGTACCGCGGCAGTCAACGCGGAAGAGCGCCCGCGGCACCTTATACCCCCTCCCCACTACCTTCTCCCTACTACCTTGCGGCTCGCCCCCGCGCCTGCTATTCCCCGAGCTGGAGCTTCGCCCAATATTCGTAGGCGTGGAAATCGAGGGTCGGGGGTTTGGGGAATGCGGTGAAGTCGTTATAGGAGCGATAGCAGGAATAGAAGTATCCAGCGAGATTGATGGTCCAGGCGTGATCCTTGTCCATGGGGACGCCGGATTCCCGCGCCAGGAATGCGCGGGGGACGATGAGGACGGCCTGCCAGCCGCGATCCTTGTCGGAGTGGTCATTGAGAGTGCCGTCCACGGCAGCCACAGCCTTTACCTCGGGACGGAACGGCTGGAGTTCCAGTCCATTAAGACCGAATCCGGTCACCGAACGACTCGGGAAGACATACGTGGTGCGGTGAGCGGCGGGGGTGGTATAGAGTTCGAAGTATGTATTGACCTCCACGGGCTTCAGGAAAAGCTCGAAGGTATCGCCTGCCATAAAATGCGGATACTGATCCTGGTCGCGCAACGCCATGATATCGTCGTTGACGACCTTGCATCCCACGTAGAGATTCTCGTCGTCGTAGAGGACCCGTGCCGTGACCTTCAGGGGATTGGTCTCGGCCAGCATTGCCTTCTCGGTGAGGGGACCCCGTCCGCCGCCGGGAGCAAAGCGCTCCAGCTCGTAGACGGGTGCCTCCGCCCAGCGGGCATCCGATTGCTGGGCATCCACCACCAGACCCGGCGCGTATTTCGCCACCACCGTCACCGGCTTCACAGACGCCGTTTCTTCAGAAGAAGAAGCCACAGTGCGGCAACCGACACCAAAGGGCAACGCCAGAGCGACAACGCCCGCCAAGCACAACGCGCGGAAAAATTTCATAAACGTGAAGAGTTTTTTAGAGTAAGGATAAAAAGAAAATTCCGGGCTAACCTTAGCAGGGGAGCGGGCGCAACAGCCCCCGTCCTTTCGTTTTTATCTCCCCTGCACTTCTTTTGCACGAATCCTCGCGCTAAAGAAGCTTTCTGCTTTCGCCGGCCTTGAGTTCCAGCTTCTGGGTAGGCAGGCCCTTTCCCTTGATGGTGACCTGCGCATCCTTCTTGGCGTGGATCGTGAGGGCGGTGAGGGTGCTGTCCTTCCACTGCGCATCCAGCTCCATGGCACCGCGGGCGCAGAGTCCCTGGAATGCGCCGTCCTTCCATTCGGGAGGCAGTGCGGGGAGCACGTGGATGAGTCCCGCGTGGGACTGCAGGAGCATTTCGGCGACGCCGGCGGTGCCGCCCAGATTGCCGTCGATCTGGAAGGGCGGATGGGTATCCCAGAGATTCGGGAGTGTTCCGACGGAGAGGAGGAGCGAGAGCATCTTGTATGCGTGGGGCCCATCCAGCAGGCGTGCCCAGGCATTGAGGCGGTGCGCCATTGCCCAGCCCGTGGACTGATCGCCGCGCTCCGTAAGGGAGACCTTCGCCGCATCCATCCAGCCAGGAGTAGTCTCATTGATGACAGTGCCGGGGACCAATCCGATCAGCTGGGAGATATGGCGATGGTGGTATTCGCCCAGCTCGCCATACTGATGCTCCTCGCGATACTCCTTCACCTGACCGGAATCGCCCACCAGGACGGGATCCAGATGAGGCAGGATCTCTCGGAGCTCCTTCAGGAAGTCGTCGTCGGGGAGTCCCAGTGCCTCGGCGGCCTTGAGGGTATCGTGGAAGGTCTCATAGGCCATCTGCTGGTCGAATGCGCAACCCACGGTGTTAATGTAGGGATGGATGAGCCATCCGTTGATGGGGGGATCCAGGGTGACGCGCTCGTCCCACTGTTCGGGAGATGCGGAGGGCTTGGAGAGCCAGGCACCATCCTGGTAAATCAGGCTGTTGCGCAGGAAGTGCGACATTCCCAGGAGGCTCGGATAGACCTTCTTCAACACCTCGGGATCCCGCGTAAAATCGTAGTATTCCCAGAAGAGCTTCGCCGTGAGACCGCCAGTACCGGGACCGGAGTGCGGTTGCGGCGCGCCGCCAGCACCACCCAGGTACGACTCGACCTTATAGGGCCAGCCGCCCGTGCCAATGCACCATCCGGCATCCGCGAAGGTCTGACCGGGACGCATGCCCGCCAGGGACTCCACGGCGTGCTGGCGCGCAGAAGGCAGATATGCGTAATGGAAGTCCGCGTAGGACTCGAAGAGCGGCGCCAGATTGGTGGAGAAGACCGGCCAGTAGTTCATCTGGACATTGATGTTATGCCAGTATCCGGCGGACCAGGGGCTCACGTCGTAGACGCTCCAGATGCCCTGGAGATTGCAGGGGAGAGTCCCCTTGCGGGAGGAGCAGATGAGCAGGTACCGTCCGAACTGGAAGTAGAGCTCCTCCAGATAGCGGGAGTGCTGTCCCTGGGCATACTCCCGGAGCAACGCCTCGGTGGAGATCTCCTCGGGTCGCACGCCGCCCAAATCCAGATCCGCGGCGCCGAAGAGCGCCTGGTAGTCCTCCAGATGGCGTTGCCAGAGCTCGCCGGTGCTACGGGAGAGCGCATCCGCCAGGATGGTCTCCACGGTCTCGTGGGGATGGGGATAGGGCGCCAGCTTCTTCTTGGGATCCTCCTCCAGGAAGACCCGCGACTCGCAGTGGTAGTTGGTGGCACAGGTGAAGTAGATGACCGCCTCCGTGACGCCCTGGAACTCCACCGCATCGACGTCAACGCGCACCGTGCCGCCGGCGGTCCGCCAGCGGAGCTGTCCCTCGTAGGCGATATCGTAGTAGTGCATCCGGCCGCTCATGACCACGCGGTCGTCGGAGAGCGCCACATGGCCCTCCTTGCCCTTTCCGTCACCGGGCTTGGAGCCGAAGTCCTTGCAGAAGGGAATCTGGGGTAGCAGTCGGAAATTCAGGGCGCCGGGGACATCGGTGGTCAGGCGCAGCACCATCACCCGATCGGGATAGGAGGTATAGAGCTCCCGGTGGAAGTGTGCGCCGCCGGCGGTGTAGTCCACCGTAGCGAGGGCGTCGTTGAGGGAGAGCGTGCGCACGTAGTCCTTCGCCTCGGCACCCTGGTGCTCGAAGGTCAGGTAGATTTCCGCGAAGCTGTTGATGCCCTCGGGATAGGGATTCGCCAGGGAGTTATCCGTGATCTGGATGCGTTCGGTGGGCACGCCGCCGAAGATCTTCGCGCCGAACCACCCGCAGCCCAGGGGCAGCGCATACCTCTCCCAGCCGTATTCCTTGTTGCCAATGGAATCCACCAAATCCAGAGTGCCGTCGGAATTCTGGATCACGTCGGGACGAGTGCGCACCTCGCTCTGGGGCGAGGGCTCGAAATACTGCAGGACGTAGGGCTTTGTGACCAGATTATTGCGGTCGAAGAGGCTCATAAGAGTATTGCCTTAAGCAGTGGGAGAGATTGAACGGAAATCAGGAATGGAAATGGCGTCCTACATGCTCTCCAGCGTCTGGATGGTGAGCGTATGGAGCCCATCGCCGATGATATCGCGGACGATTCCGCAGAGGGCGACGCGCGCGGTCTTCACCTCGGCATCCTGGGCATTCTTCACGGGGCAGCGGTTGTAGAAGGTGCTGAAGTCCTTGGCGAGATCCAGGAGATACGCAGCCAGCGCAGAGGAATCCAGCTCCCGTGCGGCCTTCGCCAGCGCCTCGGGATACTTGGAGCAGCGCAGCGCCAGACGGCGCTCGGCGGGCTCGCAGAGGACCTCCCACTTCGGATCCTTGCCCACCAATTCGGCAACGCCGGGCTGGCGCAGCATGGAGGAGAGCCGCGCATAGGCGTAGAGGACGTAGGGACCCGTGTCGCCCTCGAATTTGATGGCGGCATTGGGATCGAAGGTGATGGTGGTGCGGGGATTCACCTTCAGGAGCATGAACTTCAGGGCCGCCATGCTGATGACCGCGGCGCGCTCTTCCAGATCGGCGGGGGGCTGCTGTCCCTCGGGCACGCGCTCCAGCGTCGCCTGCCGCGCCAGAGACGCCATTTCGTCAAAGAGGTCGTCGGCATCCACCACGGTGCCCTCGCGGGACTTCATCTTGCCGGAGGGGAGATTCACCATTCCGTATGCCATGTGGGTCAGGCGGTCCGCCCAGGGATATCCCAGTGCCTTGAGGATGGTGAAGAGGACCTTGAAGTGGTAGATCTGCTCGTCGCCCACCACCCAGATCTGCTGATCGGGCTCGAAATCCCGCTGTTTGAGGAGGGTGGTGCCGATATCCTGGGTGATGTAGACGCTGGTGCCGTCGCTGCGCAGGACCACCTTGGTGCCCAGCGCGGGATCATGGAAGTCCATGATGACGGCGCCGTCGGCGCGCTTTTCGAAGACGCCCTTCTCCAGTCCCTTCTGGATGATGTCCTTTCCCAGCTTGTAGGTCTGGCTCTCCAGGTAGAGCTTGTCGAACTTGATGCCCATGCGGCGGTAGGTCTCGGCGAAGCCCTGGAAGACCCAGCCGTTCATCTTCTCCCACAGCGCGCGCACCTCCGGATCCGCCGCCTCCCACTGCTGGAGCATCTTCGCCGTCGCCTGGCCAATCTCGGTCTTCAGGAACAGCGCCTCATTCTCCTCCTTCGCCAACTCGGGATGCGACGCCTTCAGCTCCGCAATCTGGCGATTGAGCTCCTGGTTGTAGCGGACATAGAAATCGCCCACCAGGTGGTCGCCCTTCTTGCCCACGCTCTCCGGAGTGCATCCCTCGCCAAAACGCTGGTAGGCCAGCATGGACTTGCAAATGTGGATGCCGCGGTCGTTCACCAGATTCACCTGGGTCACCTGGTGTCCCGCGCGCTTCAAAATCGCGGCGGTGGACATTCCGATGGCGTTGTTGCGGACGTGTCCCAGGTGCTGGGGCTTGTTGGTATTGGGGGCGCTGAATTCAATGAGGATCTTCCGGCGCTCCTCGGCAGGCAGCACATCCTGCTTCAGGATATCGGCGGCCACGGTGTCCCGCATGAGGGCGCCGGGCTTCAGGGTCAAATTCAGGAAGGCCTTCGCGACCTGGCACTTCTCCACATCGGGATGATTCGACAGGAATTCCCCGGCCTTGGCAGCCAGCGCCATGGGATTGGAGTGCAGCGCCTTCGCCAGAGGAAAGCAGGAGATGGTCACGTCCCCGTCAAAGCCCTCGGGGCACAGGTCCGCGGAGAGCTCCGGAACGGCGGCATTCAGCTCCTTCTCCAGGAAAGAGCGCAGGTCATCTTGAAAGGCGAAATGCATGGCTGGAAGGGAAATAGAGTTGGGGATTTTTCAGAAAGGGGCTTTTCTACGAGGAGAGGCGCGCGAGGCGGGCTACTTCCGGATTGCGGCGGAGCGCCCGTGTGCATCCAGCCCCTCGGCGGCGGTGAGTCGCGCCAGGGCGGGCTGTTCCTTGAGGAGCGCCTCGCGGTCGTAAGAGATCAGGCTGGTGCGGCGGAAGAAGGCATCGCCGGTGAGCCCATTGAAGAAGCGCGCGGTGCCACCGGTGGGAAGCACATGACTGGGACCGGCCACGTAGTCACCCACGGGCTCGGGAGTGTAGTCGCCCAAGAAGATTGCGCCAGCGGCGGTGATCTTTGGCGCCAGGGACTGCGGATCGACGACCTGGAGTTCCAGGTGCTCGGGGGCGTAGCTGCTGGCGATGGCCGCGGCGTCCTCCAGATCCCGCGCCTCCACCAGGAAAACACCGTGCTCCAGCACCTTCTGCACACACTCCTGACGCTTCAGTTGCGCAGACTGACGGAGGATCTCGTCGCGGGTGGCCTCCAGGATGACGCGGCTGGGAGAGACCAGCACCGCCTGCTCGCGGCCGGAGCCGTGCTCCGCCTGGGAGAGGACATCCGCCGCCAGATAGACCGGATTGGCGCGCTCGTCCGCCAAGACCAGGATCTCGGAGGGCCCCGCCACCAAATCCAGTGCCACAGTGCCGTAGAGAGCGCGCTTGGCGGCGGTGACGTAGGCATTTCCGGGACCGCAGATCTTCTCCACCTGGGGGATGGTCGCGGTGCCCAGCGCCATGGCCGCCACGCCATAGACGCCGCCCAGTCGATAGATGGCGGTGGCGCCGGCGGCGCGGCAGGCATACAGCAGTGCGGGATGGATACCGCGCTCGCCGCCGGGAGGCGTGCACACTAGGATCTCCTTCACTCCCGCAACACGGGCGATGGCCACGGTGTGACAGACAGTGGACACCAGGGGCGCCGTGCCACCAGGCACATAGCAGCCCACGCGCTCCAGGGGATGGAACTGCTCGCCAAGCACCACGCCGGGACGCGGAGAGTAGCTCCAGTCCTTCGGAAGAGTGTGGCTGTAGAAATCCTGGATGTGTGCCACCGCCATCTCGATGGCATCGCGGTCCTCCTGGGGAACCTTCGCGCAGGCGGCATCGATCTCCGCCTCGGTGACCTGGAAGTGCTCCGGGGTCAGTTCAGTGTGGTCATACTGCAGAGCAAAACGGCAGAGCGCCTGGTCGCCCTCCTCCCGAACAGCCTGGATCATCGCGGCCGCGGAGGCCTCGATTTCCGGAGAGAAGGCCTTGCGGGAGAGCATTGCCTGGAGGCGTGCAGAGAAGTCGGGAGTGTCGCGAAGGAGGAATTCCATACGAGGGGGAAAAAGGGGTGGAAACGAGTGAGAAAGGGGTTCGAATAGTGAGTCAATAAACTACGGGGAAGATATCGTCGTCGTCATGGTGGTGGTGCCCGCAGTGGCAATCCGGTCCGTGGTCGCACTCGCCGTGTCCACCGTGCTCCAAATCGATATTGGGATCCACCTTCACCAGGCAGAAATAGTCCGCATCCCCCAAAAGCTTCGTACCGTCATTCTGCGCCACCGTGGGATAGGCGGAGGAGGGGACGGTGAAGATCGCGCCCTTGGCCGTCATCACATCCAGATGACCCTGGTTGATGGCCGCCCTGCCCCGCAATGCCCGACACTGCACCCGACCCGTAGAGGGCTCCAGCACCTTCACGAAGACCACGCAGAGCTTCTTGCCTTCCAAATAGTCCAAGGATGATGCCATGAGAGGGAGAGAGAATAGAGAACGGACGGGGTAAAAAAGGGAGGGAAAAGAGCCGTGGAGAAAAATGCGGAAACGCCGGCGCCCTGGTTCCCGGGGCCTTCCGGCAGAAAACGACGACGGCCGGCACGAACACGCAATAACGCGTCCGGCCGACCGGCGGTATGAGAGATGCGCCTGGCCCTCCGAAGGGGTCGATTGATGCCTCTTCGGAGGGGACAGTGCGGCGGGCCTGGGGAGGCCTAGCCGAGGCGCTTCTTGAGCTCGTCCAGCTGGGCGCGGATCTCGGCGGGCAGGGGATGGCCCTGGGGCGCGTACTTGTCCAGCTTGTTGAGCCACTCCTCGAACTGAGGCAGGGTGGCCTTCCAGCCTTCCTTGTCCACGGAGAGGAGGGTCTTCTTGTCCTCGGCGCTCACATCCAGGCCAGTCATGTCGATGGCGTCGTCAGTGGGCAGGTTACCGATCTCGGTCTCCTTGGCGTCGGCCTTGCCGTCGCAGCGCTCGAAGATCCACTTGATCACGCGGCTGTTGTCGCCGTATCCGGGCCACAGGAAGTGGCCGTCGGCGCCGCGGCGGAACCAGTTGACGTAGTAGATCTTGGGCAGTTTGGCACCGGGATGCTTGCCGATGTCGAGCCAGTGCTGGAGGTAATCGGTGACGTTGTAGCCGATGAAGGGCAGCATTGCCATGGGGTCGAAACGGAGCTGTCCGGCGCCGCCCAGGGTGGCCGCGGTCATCTCGGAGGACATGGTGGCGCCCATGAAGACGCCGTGCTCCCAGGAGCGGGACTCGTTCACCAGGGGCACCACGGTCTTGCGGCGGCCGCCGAAGAGGATGGCGTCAATCTTGACGCCCTCGGGGCTCTCCCACTCGGGAGCGATGACGGGGCACTGCTTGGCAGGAGTGGTGAAGCGGGAGTTCTTGTGGGCGGCAGGGCCGGCGGGATTCCAGGCCTTGTTCCAGGGACGGCGCAGCCAGTCAACCACGGTGCCGGGATCCTTCACGTCGCCATCTTCCCACCAGTAACCGTAGTCCTCGGTGAGGGCCACGTTGGTGAAGATGGTGTTACCGCCATTGATGGTCTTCATGGCGTTGGGGTTGGACTTCATGGAGGTGCCGGGGGCCACGCCGAAGAAACCCGCCTCGGGGTTGATGGCGCGCAGCTCGCCCTTCTCGTTGAAGCGCATCCAGGCGATATCGTCACCCACAGTCTCGACCTTCCAGCCGGGCAGGGTGGGAGTCAGCATGGCCAGGTTGGTCTTGCCGCAGGCGCTGGGGAAGGCGCCGGTGATGAACTTGGAACGGCCCTCGGGATTGGTGACCTTCAGGATCAGCATGTGCTCGGCCATCCAGCCCTCCTCGCGAGCCAGCACGCTGGCGATACGAAGAGCGAAGCACTTCTTGCCCAGCAGGGCGTTGCCACCGTAACCAGAACCGTAGGAGATGATCTCGCGGGTGTCGGGGAACTGGGTGATGTACTTCTTCTCGACGGGAGCGCAGGGCCACGGCACATCCGCCTGACCATCGGCCAGAGGAGCGCCATTGGAGTGCACGGCGTGGATGAACTCGCGGCCGGCGTCAATGCGGTCCAGGATGGTCTGGCTCACACGGGTCATGATCATCATGTTCACGACCACGTAGGGAGAATCGGTGATCTCAATGCCGTACTTCGCCAGGGGGGACTCGGGGTTGCCCATGGAGAAGGGAATCACATACATGGTACGACCGGCCATGCAGCCATCGAAGATCTGGTTGAACTCCGCCTTCATCTCGGCGGGATCCTTCCAGTGGTTCGTCACACCGGCATTCGCCTCGTCCTTGGAGCAGATGAAGGTACGCTCCTCAACACGCGCGACATCGCTCTTGTCAGAACGAGCCAGGTAGGAGTTGGCGGGGGTCTTCATCTTGATGAAGGTGCCAGTCTTGACCATCAGGTCACAAAGGGCGTCGTAGTGCTTCTGAGAGCCGTCGCAGAACTCAACCATGGCGGGCTTGCACAGGTCAATCCAACCCTGCAGCCAGCTCTTCAGCTCGGCATTTTTCAGATCATTGATGGTGATCATGGGGATTTGATCCTCCTTTTCTATCCGGGGAACTTGGACCGCCGACAAAAGAAAAACGGCCCACTATGAGACACGAGAAAAAAGTATCTTCGGAAATCGGCGTAATATAAGGGCGAAATCGGGGTTTGGAAGAGCCGAAGAGAAACAAGGGGAAAAAGGAATGAGCAGTGAGGAATGAGTTGTAGCCACTCTGCAGCGAGCCTTGCCGGCGCATCGCGCCGCCAAACCGCCAGCGGCGCCGAATTTGGTGCCGCAGTTGTGAGTTAGGAATTTCGCGCTTGACGCGCAATGTGCTATGTGTGGCACCGCCGGTAAGCGGAAGAAATTAGGAAGGGGTCCGGGGGGCGGAGTGCCTTTCGGCGCAATGTGCAATGTGCAATGCATAATGCCACTATAGGCGGAAGAGGCTAGGCAGCGGAATATCCAAAGGACAGGGGGCAAGCCCCCTGATGCGGGGTTTGAAAAGCGCCCGCGAATTGTTCCGCAAGCAAGATTTTGTTCCGCAATACCCCCGCCGTCCCGCCTTTCACCCCCTTATGCCTTTCCCCTCATTTCATGTATGCGCGCACGCGCGCGCAGGCATGTGCACGGGCCCTGTCCCCCTCCCTTACCGCTCCCCATGAGCGTAGCCCCCCAGACAAGTTCTGCCTAGCCCTCCTTTTCAAAGTCATAGAGATTGTAACTCCTGTGGTTTTGAAGCCCCGTCCCCCTTTAGCAGTTTTCTACAACACCATGCCATAGGAAGGCACGCTCCGCGCTACGGCCAAAGAGGGCGGTACCGTACCGCCGGTAGGCGAAAGAGGCTAGGCGGGGGGAATATCCAAAGGACTGGGGGCAAGCCCCCCGCCCCCCGCCTTAAGCCCATACGCAGGCCCCAAAGCCCGGTACCGCACCATCGGCAGGTGGAAGAGGCTAGGCAGAGGGTACGGGGGGGCGCAAGCCCCTCCGTCCTTTAGTAGTCTTCTCAACTCCATGCCATAGAAAGGCACGCGCCGTTGGAAGGCACGCCTGCGGCCCAAAGCCCGGTACCGCACTGCCGGTAGGTGGAAGAGGCAAAGCGGGGCCGGGGGGGCGGAGCGCCTTTCGGCGCACGCGACGGGTTTTCCCGGCGCGGGGTTTCGATGACGAAACCCTGGCCTAACTTCCTCCTTCCTCCCTCCTCCCTCCTCCTTTTTTCAGAGGCCCCCAACTTCGCGCAGGATTCTCTGAAAGAAGACCCTGGTTGCATCAAAGGCCCGTTCATCCATCTGGTGTCCGGCGTTTGGGATCACCTGGAGTTGTGCGTCCTGTCCGCGTCCGCGGATATCCTGGAGATACTCCTCGTGGCTGCGTTGGACTCCGGTTTCCATTTCGCCGCAGAGAAGGAGTGCGGGAGCCACGGTGCGGGTGTTGTCCTCTGATGCCAGGATTGAGCGTCCCAGGACCGTCCAGGCAGCCACGGGATACTGTGTCATCTGCTGGAATTCGTAGACGAAATTCCCTCCCATGGAGAATCCGAAGAGGAAGAGTGGCGGACAGCTCGCGGGGCCGCCGAACTCCTGTCGGAGGGCCTCCTCCAGGACCGCACCGGAGCCGAGAGCGGGGTGCCAGTATCCGCGCTCCCAGCATCCCACGGTAGTCGTAGGGGAGGAGAAGGACGCCTCGGCCAGCGCCAGATTCCGGGTGCGAGCGAACTCCCGCCAGGAGTCCATCCGCACCAATGCGCCCGTGCGGTCGTTGATGCCACTGGCAAGCACCAGGACGCCCCGTGGGGATGGTGGGAGTGGCCGGTCCCAGAGGATCTCTCCCTCGAAATCCACGCCCTCGGGCAACCGTGGTTCCCGGGGATTCATGACCTCCTTGCGGAAGAATGGCACTGCGAGCGCCGCACACAAGAGTCCCACGCCGACCACCGCCAGCGCAGACGAGATGGTTTTGCGTGTCGGCGTCATGGCTGTAGCGGGAGGTTAAGGGAGATTCGCAGGAAATCCAGCCACTGGAGCTCGGCGTCCTCGTTGGAAGGCAGGAACACGCAGTCCTTCTCTGGCAGAGCGGAGAGGCTCTCCCGCGTAAAGAAGACCCTCACCGTGCACTCTTTCGAAAGGAGCTGCTCCTCTTCATCCAGGCGCAGGCTGGGATCCAGCAGACAGAGATAGAGCGGACGCCTCACGCCCGATTCCAGGATCCTCTGCGTTGCGCGGATGGCGTGTCGTGCGCCCAAGCCATTCCCTAGGATCAGCAATGGTAGCGCAGACGACTCCTCCGGGGAGAGCGCCGGCAGCGCGGAGAATGCGGCGTCCACGCGAGCCTCCACATCATCGAAGGCGTCCTGCTCCTCACATCCCACGCCACCGCAGAAGAGCATCCGACTCTCCGCATCCTGGCTACGGAAATACTCCGCCGCATCCTGCAGAAAGCTCCGCCCCAGCTCCTCATAGAAGAGCACTGCCTGCATTTGGCGCGTCTCCGGCGCGGGTCCCGACAGCACAGAGAGGAAGTCCTCCTGCCGCAGGGCGTGATTGACCTCCAGCGGAATGCGCTCCCACTCCTCCCGAAGCTCCCGACTGGGGAAATACGCGGTAGTGCCATCGGGCAAAAGGAGGCTCTCGGGCCATGCCTCGACAGGCGGCACCTCGCCCGTCACCGGATCCTGCAAATCCACGATTCCCTGTAGGAAGAGCCACTTCCGCTTTTCCGTCAGGCGCGAGGGCGCGTGGTGTTCCACCCGCCGGCCATTCAAATAGGGCGGCACCTCCTCCCAGAGCAGCTGCACGCCCTCCGCCGCGGACTGCCGTTGCAACTCCCGGGTGGACGGTGCGCCGCCGCAACCCCAGCTGTTCAGCGCCATCATGGGCACAGAAAATCCCTCGGGAATCGGCAGATAGCTGGAGCCGCCGCTCCACGCCGCCGCCAACACCCGTTCCGGATGGGATACCGCCAGGCGCTCCGCCATGCTCCCGCCCGCGGATTCGCCGCCCAACAACAGCTTCCCTGGCTTCAGGCCATATTGCCGCTGAAGCCACTCCTGCGCCGCAAAGACCGCGCGGTCCCAGCCTAGATCCCGCTCCCAATAGTGGAACTCCTTCTCGCTGCCATTCACAACAAAGGAGTCGATGGTCATGGAAAAGACCGTCCAGCCTCCGCGGCGCGCATACTCCAGCGGCGCTGCACCCAGTCCACCGGCGCGCAACTGCGGCGCCGCCCCCAGGAAGGGCGCCCAGAAAAGGATATTCGATGCACTGGCGGGAATCTCCCCTGTCACCGGATCCCGCGGCACCACATAATGGATCTCCGTCTCCACATTCAACGGGAGCTCCACACGCATCCGCGCCATCCCCAACTCCCAGGGACTCCCCGCTGGCACCCGCACCGAGATCACCCGCGGCTGCCATAGGCTCCGGCGCAACACGACGCGCCGACACCACCAGACGCCACACACAAGCCCACAGAGGATCACCACCGCCACGCAAATCCACGCAACGCGACGACGGCGGCTAGAGATTCGGAAGGATGCTCCCACGGAAGAAATGCGCCGTGCGCCGTACTACTGACCGTTTCCGCCGAGTTGCATCACCAGCTTGTCCGTGTCACCATCGCCGGAGAGGGACAGCGCCTGGAGGTCCTCCCAGCTTACGCCATCCACATGGCCGTCGGCAAAGACCACATTGCACATCCCGTTGTGACGGCAATACTGCCGCTTCACCTCGTCCAAATTGCAAGAATACTCCTGGGCGATCATATACCAGCTGACCCAACTGCCTCCATTGCCCGCGCAATTGCAACGATCCAAGAAGACGACAAACTGGCTGGGACGCTTCACGGCGCCCTGCTTCAGCCACTGAGACTTCACGCCATACTCGCCATATTCCTTGATGACCTGGTTGTTATAACCCGCCGAGGCATTGTACTGGTATCCCGATTTGGGACGCCGCCGGGGCGCCTCGTCATTGACCCGCACGCTGGACCAGCCCGCCCAATCGTATTCCCAGGCCTCCTCGCCACTGAAATCCGGGCAGAGCCAATTCTTCCAGCTGGCCTCCCCGAGCCCCGTGATCTCATCGGGGGTCTTCAAGCCGCCCTCGGGAGCGCACATCGTATTGAAGCAGTAGAAGTAGTAATTATCCACCACAGGGAGCCCCTCCGCCTTGCCCCATTTGGAGGGATGGAAGTAGTCGTCGTTGTCCTGTCCATAAAGGATAGTCCCCAGCCCCAGCTGCCGAATGACATTCACGCAACTCACGCCACGCGCCTTGCCGCGCGCCTTGCTCAATACGGGAATCAGCATGGCCGCCAACAGCGCAATAATGCCCAACACCGTCAATAGCTCAATCAGGGTAAAACGATGCCTCATGACTAGTCTCCTCTTGGGTTGCAATGACGCCCTACTCTATCTCTTGAAATCCTTGTCGCGGTGACGCCGCAGCGCAAATGCCGCGCCTAAAAGCAACACGCCGCACGCCGCCAAGATGGGCGTCCGGTGCTCTACCAGGATTCGCCAGACGGGCTTGCGGCCCGATCTTCCACGATCCGAAAGATGACGGTCCTTCTGGAGTTCCCGTGTCCGGGAAATCATCATGTCCTTCAAGACGTATTCCCGCCCCACCACGGTGCCATTTAGCTGAAAGTCCTCCGTTCGCGGAACCGTGAAGTCCTCCTGCTTCGGCCACGTAAGCTCGAAGCACTTCTCGCCGCGGGCATTGTAATGCGCCCGATAGACAATCCGACCACTTTGCGGATCCAAGAAGAAGACCCGCGTCACGGGACGGCGAGAATAAGCGGGATCCTTCAAGCTTTTCGCCTCTTGGCCATTGATAGGCCAGGGAGAAAGTTGCATTTCACCCTCTACCCGAAACAGTTTCTTCATGTCATCGGGAAGCCGCATCGTGATTTTCAGGAGCTTCCTTCCGCCACGAAGAATCTCCTCCATGGAAAAATTAGACATCCCCCACTCCTCTTCCGGGAAGGGATCCGCCAGCAAATCGTAAATCATCAGCGGATACGCGCCTGGCAACTGCCACCACTTGCCATCCACACCCGCAAAGACGCCATCCCGGTTCTGAATCATGCAAACCATCTCCCGACCATGCCTGTCCCGAAGCGTCAGCTTCCGCAAACGCACTCCGTCGGACTCCGTCATCTGCTCGTATTCCCCCGAAACGCCCCCCCATTCTTTCAGCGTCTCCTGGTCATCAAAGGGCAACCGACCCTCAAACTTCTCGTGGCCCTCCAGGGCCTTCTGCAGGAGCCCCCGCGCCTCCGAAGAGGAGGGCACCGGCTCCGCAACCAAGACACGCACACAGATTCCTAGCAAAAGACACGCCGCAACCCACGCTAAACACATACGCTTTCTGGAATCATTCATGGTCTTCCTCCCCATTACTTCCAGTTGCGAATCACCGCGGCATACCACCTTTCTCCCGAGGCCACCGGAAGCCATTCCTCGCCGTCATACCGGAAGTCCTTTGAGCCCCGCACCTGCCCCACAGAATAGAGGAGACGATACAGCCCACGGTCACCCTCACCCTCCATGCGAATCAATGCAAAGCGCAAATGCTCCTGACCTTCCCCATCGCACAATACGTGACTAGAAGGCACAATTGCTCGGCCTGCACATTTTTCACGAGTCAAAGCCTCTTTCAGGAGAACAAACACCCCCTGCTCCTTTACGTAGTCCCACCCCTCCACATTTGGAGGATAACAAACTACAAACAAACAGGGCTCCCTTTCAAACTCCAAGAGTCTCGCCTCGTCCTTCTTCGAAGGAGCCTCCTTCTTGGAACACCCGAGACAGAAAAGAAAAACCATCAAACACAATATCACCTCAATCCGCCATGATCTTACCTGCATTTCTTATCTCCCATTAGGCTTAAAAACTCTAGTCAGCGTTCAATGGGCAACATTTCTTAAAACAAACACAACACTCTTTCCAGCTGACTTTCAAAGTGAAATATCTTCCATGACCCACTGACACCCAAGGACATTAAGACCATTTAAGC
>CAVGTF010000017.1:0-23616 GCA_963632245.1 Anaerovoracaceae bacterium | reverse complement strand
GGGTAGTAGGGAGAAGGTTTATAAGGTGCCGCAGGCGCTCTTCCGCTTACCGGCGATGCCAGGCATTGCACAATGCCGCTGGGCATTGGGCGCAAACTGCCAATTTTGGGGGTAGGGTGTTTCCTAGGGGTTATAGTATCAATCCGCCCGAAATTGGGCCTTTTCTTGTGTAGGAATCACGGAGGGGCCTTCGGGGGTGAAGATTTTCCTGTTATTGGCTTTTTATTTACAAAAACACATCCATGACACCCGTACGCGTTCGTTTTGCGCCGTCCCCCACGGGGCAGGTGCACATTGGCAACATTCGCGCTGCCATTTTCAACTGGCTGTATGCCCGTCATGAGGGCGGCACCTTCCTGCTCCGTGTGGAGGACACGGACCTGGAGCGTTCCACTCCGCAGGCAATCCAGGCATTGCTGGATGTCATGCAGTGGCTGGGTCTGAACTACGACGAGGAGATCTTCTACCAGACCACGCAGTCCCAGAAGCACTGCCAGGCCGCGAAGGAGATGCTTGCGAAGGGCATGGCGTATGAGGACAACAAGGGCGGCGACGCCCCCGCGGTGCTCTTCCGTTTCCCCTACGACACTACGGGCGTTCCGGGCATTGAGGAAGCGGGTGTGCAGCGTGTGAAGCTGCATTCTGACGCGCCGTTGAAGGTGAGCAAGAAGGGCGTCTCCTTTGCGGCGATTTCTCCCAAGGGCAAGGCGGCTCCCATGGATGCCACGCTGGCCGGTTTCCGGGATCTGGAGGCCTTCGATGCCGACGGGAAATGCGTCTTCCGCCTGGCGGAGCACCTCGGCGAGATCGAGAATGGCGGGCTCTTCACCGTGGAGAATGCGGTGGAGATCACCTATATGCGCCGCACCATCTCCTACACCGACCTGGTGAAGGGCGTCATGACCAAACCCCTGGATGCCATGAAGGACTTCGTGATCATCCGCTCCGATGGCTCACCCGTCTTCCATCTGGCAAATGTCATGGACGACATCACCCAGGGCGTTACACACATCATCCGCGGCGATGACCACGTGGAGAACACCTTCAAACATATCTTCCTCTTCCATGCGCTGGGCGCACCCGTCCCCCAGTATGCGCACTTGCCCATGATCATCAATGCACAGGGCAAGCCCTACAGCAAGCGTGATGGCGATGCCTTCGTGGGCGATTTCCGGGAGAAGGGCTTCCTGCCCGAGGCGCTCTTCAACTACCTGAGCCTCTTGGGATGGTCCCCTGGTGACGACCGCGAGAAGCTCTCCCGCCAGGAACTGGTGGAGGCCTTCACGCTGGAGCGCTGTCTCCGAGCGCCCTCCCAGATGGACATCAATAAGCTCACTGCGCTGAACGGCCAGTACATCGCCGAGCTGCCCAAGGAGCGCTATCTGGAGTTGGTTGGCAAAGAGGCGGCCAAGGCCCCCTGGGGCGCGGCCGCGCAGGGCGCGCTCTTCGAGCAGGTGGCGCTGTTCCTGCAGAGTCGTGTGAAGCGTCTGGTGGATGTGTCCCAGTGGGGATACTTCTTCCAGGAGGTGCCCGAGTGGGATGCGAAGGTCTGCGAGAAACTCCTGAAGAATCCCGACGCCGTCGCCGCGTTGGATGAGCTCGCCGGGAAGCTCGCCGCGCTGCCGGAGTTCACC
The DNA here is from genome assembly GCA_963632245.1 of Anaerovoracaceae bacterium. Classification (GTDB taxonomy): domain Bacteria; phylum Verrucomicrobiota; class Lentisphaeria; order Oligosphaerales; family Oligosphaeraceae; genus UBA1724. Next base: position 21,982 of record CAVGTF010000017.1, on the reverse strand, counting down.
GCCGCCGCCATCGAGGCCGCCGTGGAGGAGTGCGCCGCCGCCCATGGCTTCGCGCACGGAAAGCTGAACCAGCCCCTGCGCGCCGCCATCACCGGCACCAATGTGGGCGCCGGTATCTTCGAGACCGCCGAGCTCATCGGAAAGGACCGCTGCCTGAAGCGCCTCCGGGAGTTCCCCCGTCCCGCGGCACAATAACCCCCGCAAGCCCGCTCGCCTGCCACACTCCATCCGACGGATTGTCGGAGGATGCCGTGGTTGGGCAAGCGGGCCTTTTGTGAATTTTTCTATCGCCTTTTGTTTGAGGAGGAACCGTAGGTTATGTCTGACGAAGTGAAAGAGCCGTTGTTGGAGGAGCCGCAGGAGCGGGGCGACTCCCTGCCCGTGGTCGCCATTGTGGGTCGTCCCAATGTGGGAAAATCGGCCCTCTTCAATGCCATCTTGAAGCGTCGCGTCTCGATTGTTCACGAACAGAGCGGCGTCACTCGGGATTGCGTGGCATCGCCTGCGGAATACCGTGGGAAGAGCTTCCTGCTAGTGGATACCGGCGGCCTTGGCACTTGGAATGGTGACAAGAAGGTGGATTTGTTCGACGGAATGATCCGTGACCAGGTCACGGAGGTGGTGAAGGACGCCACCTGCCTGTTGTGGGTGGTCAATTGCCAGGACGGCATCACCCCCCAGGACGAGGAGGTGGGCGCCTTCTTGCGCAAAGCGGGAAAGCCCCTGATTCTCTGCATGAACAAGGCGGACAACAAGGAGCTCTCCCAGAGTGCCATCGGGCATTTTGCAGCCTTGGGCGTAAAGGATGCCTATCCCACCAGCTGCACGCATACCCACGGCATTGACGACCTTCTGAAGCATCTGTCGGCGGCGCTTCCCGAGACCCCGAAGAAGTCCGAGGAAGAGAAGCCCTTGCGGGTGGCGGTGGTGGGACGTCCCAATGTGGGGAAGTCCTCGCTGGTAAATCGGCTGCTGGGTGAGAAGCGCATGATGGTCTCCGACATTGCGGGCACCACACGGGATTCCGTGGACTTGCCCGTGACGCTGGAGCGCAATGGCGAGCAGCTGCCGATCACGCTGGTGGATACCGCGGGCTTGCGTCGGAAGGGCCAGATTTCCACGGTGGTGGAGTTTTTCAGTGCCAACCGCACGGAGCTCGCCATCCGCAGCAGCGACGTGGTGCTCTTTGTGCTGGACTCCGAGGAACCCTGTACCACCCAGGAACGGCATATCGGACGCATCATCGCCGATGCACGGCGTCCCTGCATCATGCTTGCCAACAAGTGGGATCTGATCACCAAGGCGGGCAACAACAAGCCGAAGCTCTTCGAGGACTTCGTGCGCGCCCGCATGCCCTACATGGCACACGCACCCATCGTGAATATCTCCGCCATGAATGGCTATAACCTGGGGTGCATTTTCGACCGTCTGAAGCTCCTGAAGGAGCAGACCCGGGTCAGCGTCCCAACCGCCATCTTCAACCAGTTCCTCCAGGATACCCTCCAGCGGAATCCGCCGATCTCTGTTAGCTCCAAGCGCTTCAAGATCTTCTACGGCACCATGGTCCATAACCCGCCGCCGAAGTTTGTGCTCTTTGTCAACGACAAGAAGCTCTGCCCCAAGAACTACGAGAATTACCTTGAGAACCGCATCCGCGATGCCTTCTTCCCCCAGACCGGTCTGCCCATCAATCTGGAACTACGCAACCGGCAGGATCCCGCGGGTAGCGAAGGCACTCGCGCCGCCGCCGCCGGAGACTACGGAAAACGCCGCGCATTCCGGAAGCCGCGATATTCGCGGTAGGACGGCGCTGTAAGGCGGTAAGTGCTTAGCAATTAGCGGTTAGTGGCTAGTTCATAAGGTGCCTGCGGCGCTCTTCCGCCTACCGGGGTGCCATTTTTTCTTTTTTCTCCTTCCACTTTTTAGAAAGAAAGATGCTTGCGTCCCAATTCAACGAGATTACGACCCGTTTGCAGTTCTTCTACGAGCGTTCGGAGGAGGACATGTATACCGAGTATGCGCCGTTGGAGCTCAGTGTTGCGACCACGGATGATCCGGTGCCCTGGGATCAGCGGTTGGGGCTGACTTACCGGAACTCGGGGGAGGGCGATGCCTGGGGGCATGACTGGCAGAGTGGCTGGTTCCATGTCACTGGAAAGATTCCGGAGTCCTGGGATGGCAAGACGGGCGTCATGCGCTTGAATTTAGGGGGCGAGTGCCTGGTATATGATGAGAGTGGCGCGCCTTTGTGTGGTCTGACGAATACCTCAGTCTATCATCCGGGCACCACAAAGGAGGTCTTTTATTGGGAGCGTCCCTTCCGTGGCGGCGAGATTGTGGATTTATGGGTAGAGGCGGCCGCCAATAACATCCTGGGACCCGAGCACTTCAATTGGAATCCCCATGCCGAGCGCGAGAACCATCCCGCTGGCGTCTCCACGGGCGTGGTCCGGATTGCGCGGATGGCGTTGTGGAACGAGGATCTCTATCAGTTTCGCACGCAGTTCTGGCAGCTGTGGTATTATGTGGAGTTCCTGGGGAAGGATGTGAATAGCAATGTATGCCGCCGCATTGTCTACGCCATGAACAAGGCGCTGGATGCGTATCGTGGCGATCCCAGCCGCGCGGGCGAGGCCCTGAAAGAGCTGGCGCCGGTATTGAGCTGGAAGGCGAAGGGCTCCGCGCTTCATTGCACCGCCATCGGCCATGCGCATATCGATGTGGGGTGGCTCTGGCCGGTCCGGGAATCCGTCCGAAAGGCCGCCCGGACTTTCTCCAGTCAGTTGCGGCTCTTCAAGCGCCATCCGGAGTATCGTTTTGGCGCCTCACAGCCACAGCTCTACCAGTTCATGAAGGACCGCTATCCCGCCCTCTATGAGCGGATCCGCCAGGCGGTCCACGAGGGGCGTTGGGAGTGCCAGGGCGGCATGTGGGTGGAAGCCGACAACAATATGCCCTCCGGCGAATCCTTGGTGCGGCAGTTCCTCCATGGAAAAAATTTCTACCGCGACGAATTCGGCGTGGAGGTGCGCAATCTCTGGCTGCCCGATGTCTTCGGATACAATGGAAATACCCCACAGATCATGCAGATCTGCGGCTGCGATTTCTTCCTGACCCAGAAGCTCTCCTGGAATACCATCCATAAGCCCCCATACAGCACTTTCCGCTGGAAGGGCGTGGACGGCACTCAGGTGGCCACGCACTTCCCGCCTGAAAACGACTACAACTCCTGTTGCTCCTTCTCGCTGCTGGCGCAGGCGCAGAATCGCCTCCAGGAATCCGCGATTCTCCCCGAATTCCTGTCCCTCTTTGGCTTGGGCGATGGTGGTGGTGGTCCCAACGAGGACTACGTGACCCGTGTAAAGCTCGCCCGGGATTGGGAGGGTGTGCCGAAGGTGAAGATGGGTTTTGCGCAGCCCTTCTTCGACCGCGTCCTGGATCATTCCGCGGAACTCCCCACCTGGGAGGGCGAACTCTACTTCGAGAATCATCGCGGCACTCTCACTAGCCAGGCGCGCACCAAGCGCAACAACCGGAAGTTGGAGGAGAGATTCTGGCAGACCGAGGCGCTTTGCAGTCTGTTGCCCGCCGAGAAGTATCCCCGGAAGGCGCTGGACAAGATCTGCAAGATGCTTCTCATCAACCAGTTCCACGATATCATCCCCGGCTCCTGCATCCGGCTGGTCTACGATCGCACCGAAAAGGAGCACGCGCAGTGCCTGAAGGAGCTCTCCGATATCCTTTCGCAGGCAGCCCAGGAGCTCTTTGCTCCCGAGAAGGACGCGCTGACCTTCTACAACTCCCTCTCCACTCCCTACGAGCGGCCGCTGGTGCTTCCCGAGGAGTTCTCCGAGAGCGCGCTGGTGGACGAAGAGGGCCGGGCGGTCCCCTGCCAGAAGGAGTCCACGGGGCATCTTGTGGCCGAGGCGCGGGTGCCCGCCTGGGGCTTCCGGACCCTACATGCCAAGCGTGGCGTGGAGCCCGCGGAGTGCCTGCAGGACAAGGAGCTGACTTTGGAGAATGACCGCGTCCGATATGTCTTTGACAAGACGGGCCGGGTGCTCTCCGCGGTGGATCTGACCACGGGACAGGAATTCCTGGATTCTCCCGGAAATGCCTTCCATGTCTATCATGATACTACCGCTATCTATGACGCCTGGAATATCGATCCCTGGTATCGTGGCGAGGAGTTGCCCTGGGAGCCCACGCTGCTGGAGGAACCCCTGCGGGAAACGGGTCCCGTTCGACAGGTCCTGCGCTTCCGACTCTCCTTCCTCCACTCCACTCTGGAGCAGGAGATCTCTTTGGATCGCAAGAGCGCGCGACTGGAATTCCGCACCACTGTGGAGTGGCACGAGAACCACAAGATGCTACGCGTCGCCTTCCCCACCAATGTCCGCAGTGACGAGGCGTCCTTCCAGATCCAGTATGGCGTCATGAAGCGCGCCACCCACACCAATACCAGCCATCAGCAGGTGCAGTTCGAGGTGTGTGCTCACCGCTACGCCGATCTCTCCGACAAAGAGCGTGGTGCCGCGCTGCTCAACGACGGCAAGTATGGCCATAGCGTCCGCGGCGGCGTCATGGAACTGAATCTCCTGCGTTCCCCCAAGTGGCCCGACTACAATGCCGACCAGGGCACCCAGTACGTCACCTATGCCTTCCTGCCTCATCAGCTCACCCTGGTGGATTCCACCGTCTCTTCCGAGGCCGCCATGCTGAACCGGGAGCCCTGGCTCTTCCCCGAATTTTCCGCCGGCACCCTGGCATTCCCCGTCTGCGTGGAAGGCGAGGGCGTCTCCTGGGAGGTTCTCAAGCGCGCCGAGAAGAACAACGACTGGATTTTGCGCATTGTGGAGACCCGCGGCCGCCATACCACCGGCAAGCTCTTCCTGGACAAGGCCTTGCAGGGTTATGTTCCATTCCGCATGGATGCCATTGAGTGGGAGGATGGCGAGGCATTGGAGGCGCTCCGGGAGGGCGGATATTCCTTCTCCCTGAAGCCCTACCAGATCCTCACCATCTGCCTCTCCGACGGCAGCCGTCCCATGCCCGGAATTATCCTGGCATCCCGCTCGCCCCGCAGAAAGGAGCTCCTCACCCGCGCCGGCGTGGTCTTCGAGGCGGATCCCGCGCAAGGCGCCGAGGCATCCTGGGATGGCATCATGACTCCCGGCGAATATGCGCGGTGCCTCTCCAGCCAGAAGGCGCAGGAGGTCTCGTTGAAGCATCCCGGCAAGCTGACTCTGGGTGCGGATACCGTTGTGTCCGTGGACGACCAGATCTTCGGCAAGCCCGCCAATCTGGAAGAAGCCAAGTCGATACTCCGGCGACTCTCCGGCCGCAGCCATCTGGTGATTACTGGCACGACGCTGGCGAAAGACGGAAAGGTCCTTTTCAGCTGGCAGACCAACACCCGCGTCCGCTTCCGGGATCTCTCCGAGGAGGAGATCGAGAAGTACCTCGCTTCCATTGATCCCCTGGACAAGGCGGGCGCCTACGCCATCCAGGAGCACGGCGACCAGATTGTGGAGGAGATCCACGGACTCTTCTCCAATGTGGTCGGACTCCCCGTGGAACAGGTTCTGCCGCTCTTGCGCGCCGCGCGGGATGGCATGCTCGCCACGCAGGAGTAAATTACCCGGAACGCCCTCCGGAACTACGCAAGAGAAACGACTTCATTTATGACTCAAGATCCCCTGAATTATCTCGACGACGTCAGCCGCCGCCTCCAGGACACCTTCCAGGATGGCCTGGCAGTCTCCTATAACGACGACCGGAGCCTCCCCCGCCGGGAGAGCGTTCTACGGATCCTTGAGGAGCTCCTGGAGATCCTCTTCCCGGGATACTCCGGCAGAGAACACTGCTATCGCTCCTTCCTGGGAGGATTCCTCTCCGGACAGCTCCCACGCATCTGCCGCGAGCTCACTCGGGAATTGGATCTGGCGCTGGAATACCTGGCGCGCACTTCCGAGGAGGACTCCCCTGCACGCGAGCAGACCGCCGAGAATGCGGCGCGTCGCCTCATGGAGAAGCTGCCCGAGATCCGCGAGAATCTGAAGCTGGATTGCCGCGCCGCCTTGGATGGCGATCCGGCCACCCGCTCCATGGACGAGATCATCCTGGCGTATCCCGGATTTAAGGCCATCGCGGTCCATCGCATCGCCCACGAGCTCTATGCCGCTGGGATCCCCCTGGTGCCCAGAATCATGAGCGAATACGCGCACTCCGTCACGGGCATCGACATCCATCCCGGCGCCACTATCGGAAAGAGCTTCTTCATTGACCACGGCACGGGCGTGGTCATTGGCGAGACCAGCGTGTTGGGTGACAACGTGAAGCTCTACCAGGGCGTCACCCTGGGCGCGCTTTCCTTCCCCAAGGACGGCTGTGGAAAGATCATCAAGGGCAGCAAGCGCCACCCCAACCTGGAGGACAATGTGACCGTCTACGCAGGTGCCACCATCCTGGGAGACGTGACCATCGCCCACCACTCCGTCATCGGCGGAAATGTCTGGCTCACCGAATCCATCCCGGATCCCTACAGCCGCGTACTCTTCTCTCCCTCCGAGCTCACCATTAAGGTCCGCAAACAGCAGAACCACTAGTTCAGAAGCCCACATTTTTGGGAAAAAAGCTCCGCATTTTTTACCGCCATGCTTCAGAGTCAGTTCAATGAGATCCTCACTCGCTTCGAGAGCTTCTACAGCCGTTCCGAGGAGGACATGTTCAAGGAGTATTCCCCTCTCACCGCTGAGATCGCCGTCACGAAGGATCCGGTGCCCTGGAAGGATCGCGAGAGCCTTACCTATCGTCCTTTGCAGGAGGGTGAATGCTGGGGCAAGGACTGGGATAGCTGCTGGGTCCACGTGCGCGGAACGGTTCCCGCGTCCTGGGAGGGCCAGCAGCTGGTCATGCGGCTGAATCTGGGGGGCGAGGCGATGGTCTTTGACGAAGTGGGCATACCGATTTGCAGTCTCACCGACCACTCTATCTTCGACCGCTATTTCGTGAGGGAGATCTTCTACTTCCCGGAGCCCGCGAAGGCCAACCAGAAGGTGGATTTGTGGATCGAGGGCGTCTCCAGCAATGTCCAGGGAAAGACCGACTTCCCCTGGGCTCCCCACGTGAGCCGCGAGGCCCATCCCGAAGGACAGTCCCATCCCGTGGTCAAGGCGTTGCGGCTGGCCACCTTCCGCGATGAGCTCTACCACTACCGCATCGAATTCGATTTTCTCTACAGTCTCCTGAAGGAATACTACAAGGCGGACTGCACCAAGTATCGCGCGCGCCAGCTGGCCCACGCGCTCTACAAGTCCTTGGATGTCTATTGCGGCAAACCCGACAATGCCGTTGCCGCCCGTGCGGTGTTGGCGACCGTGTTGCGTCTGCCCGCCTGCGGTTCCGCGCTGAAGTGCACCGCCACGGGTCATGCGCACATCGATGTGGGGTGGCTCTGGCCGGTGAAGGAGACCATCCGGAAGGTGGCGCGGACCTTCTCCAATCAGCTGCGCCTCATGGAGCGCTTCCCCGAATACCACTTCGGCGAATCCCAGCCGCAACTCTATCTCTTCGCCAAGGAATACTACCCCGCCCTCTACGAGCAGATCAAGAAGCGTGTCCAGGAAGGGCGTTGGGAGTGCGAAGGCGGCATGTGGGTGGAGGCCGATAACAACCTGCCTTCCGGCGAATCCCTGATCCGACAGTTCCTCCACGGAAAGAATTTCTTCAAGGACGAATTCGGTGTGGAGGTGAAGGACCTCTGGATGCCCGATGTCTTTGGCTACAATGGCAACACCCCCCAGATCATGAAGATCTGCGGCTGCGACTACTTCCTGACCATGAAGCTGGCCTGGAATGCCATCAATAAGCCCGTCTACAATACCTTCCGCTGGCAGGGCATCGATGGCACGCAGGTCTTCGCCCACATGCCTCCCGAGGACAATAACTACAACTCCTCCCTGGGCGGCGGCATCATGGCGCAGAACCAGGATAACCTCAAGGAATCCGCCATCTGCCCCGAATTTGTGATGCCCTACGGCATTGGCGACGGCGGCGGCGGACCCTGCCGCGACCACGTGGAGCGCGCGTTGCTCATGAAGGACCAGGAGGACTTCCCACGCCTCACCATGGGGAATGCCCAGGATACCATGGAGCGCATGGCGAAGGGCTGGGATGAGTTGCCCGTCTGGGAGGGCGAGCTCTACTTCGAGAAGCACCGCGGAACCCTCACCTCCCAGGCGCGCATCAAGCGCGCGAATCGTCAGCTGGAGCAGAAGCTCCTCCAGACCGAGGCGCTCTGCAGCCTGCTACCCCCCGAGGAATACCCCCGCAAGGAGCTGGACAAGGTCGTCAAGACTATCTTGATTAACCAGTTCCACGATATCATCCCCGGTTCCTCCATCCGGCTGGTCTACGAAAACACCGCCAAAGAGCACGCGTGGTGCCTGGAGACGCTGGACGAGCTCCAGAAGAAGGCGGCCGCACGCCTCATGGCGCGCCAGGAGAATACGCTGGTCCTCTTCAACAGCCTCTCGGTGCCCTATCGCCGCCCCGTGGAGCTCCCGAAGGAGTGGTCCACTGGCGCCATCACCACTGTAGCGGGCGATGCAGTGACTGTCCAGGTCGAGTCCGACGACCGGGTCTTTGCCGCCGTGGAGATCCCCGCGGATGGCTTCCTGGTCCTGTGCCGGGATCCCAAGGGCGTTGCCTCCGCAGTTCCTACCGTCCGTGATCGCGACCAGCTCACTCTGGAGAACGACGCGCTCTTCTGCGCATTCGATGCGGATGCCCGCCTGACGGAGTGCCGCGCCAAGCAGAGCGGCCGTCAGTGGCTCAAGGGCGCGGGAAATGTCCTTCGGATCTACCAGGACGAAGCCGCGGAATATGACGCCTGGGATGTGGATCCCTGGTACAAGAACCAGATTGTGGACGAAGCGAAGGCGGTCCGTGGCGAGAGTACGTTACGGGAGATTGGCCCCGTGCGTGGCGTCCTGAAGTTCTCGTTGGCCATTGGCGAGTCCTCCATCGAACAGGAGGTCTCCTTGGCCGCCAACGGCGATACCCTGGAATTCCGCAATGTAGTGGAGTGGCACGAGGGTCGGAAGCTCCTGCGGGTCGCTTTCCCGACTCCCGTGGAGAGCTCCTGGGCGACCTACGACATCCAATACGGACAAATCCGCCGTCCTACCCACACGAATACCAGCTGGGAGGACGCGAAATTCGAGGTCTGCGGTCAACGCTACGCCGATCTCTCCACGGAGGAGGGTGGACTGGCCATCCTCAATGACTGCAAATACGGTCATTGCATCCGCAACGGTGTGGTCTCCCTCAGCCTCCTGCGCGCTCCCAAATGGCCCGACTACACTGCCGATCTGGGACACCAGGAATTCACCTACGCGATCTGCCCTCACGAGGAGTCCCTGGACTCCAGCGATGTCATCTCCCAGGCCGCACAGCTCAATTGCGCGCCCGCGCTCTTCGTGGACCGCGCGGCGCCCGCGGCGAAGCTGCCTTTCGCTTTGGAAGGCGAGGGCGTCTCGCTGGAGGTGATCAAGCGTGGCGAGAAGTGTGACGAGCTCTTCCTGCGCGTTGTGGAGACCCGCGGTCGTCATTCGAAGGCGGTCCTGCGGTTGCAGGAGGGCGCCGAGGCCACTCGGGTGTTGGTTACCGATGCTTTGGAATGGGATACCCTTGCGGAACCCGCCCGCGATGCGGACGGCGCTTTCCGCCTGGCGTTGCATCCCTACCAGATCCTCACTCTGAAGCTCGCGCGGTAGACGCGCGAAGGCGGAATCCCCCATGGCCAACGACTTCAATCCCCAACGGCAGTCCGGTCCGGATCGTCAGACCTCGGTCTCCAGCATTCTGACTCTGGACCGAGAGCAGCCGCACAACTCCCAGGCGGAGATGGCGGTGCTGGGAGCCATGTTGCTCTCTGCGGATGCGGCGTCCACGGCCATGGAGCGCCTGAATTTCCCGGGCGCCTTCTACCACCAGGCAAACCAGACCATCTTCGACGCCATGGTGGCCCTGAATCCCAAGGGCAGCGCCGGAATGGATCCCGTGGTGCTGGCGGATTATCTCCGGAAGAACGACCAGCTGGATGCAGTGGGAGGCCCCAGCTATCTGGCGCTCCTCATGGAGAAGACGCCCACCACCGCCTTCATCGATAGCTACGTCGAGATCGTCAAGCAGACCGCCACCGTCCGGCGAATCATCTCCACCTGCTCCGAGACAATCCTCCAGTGCTACGAAAACGAGGGCGATGCGGTGCCCCTCATGGACCGCATCCAGCAGCAGATCCTGGAGATCAGCCAGCTGAACCAACGCCAGGACTACCAGCCCATTCAGCCGCTGGTGGATCAGGCCATGGAGCATATCCGGAAGCTCATGGAGCAGAGCGATACCGACTCCCTGGGCATCCCCACCGGATACGAGATCCTGGATCGCTCCATGACCGGCGGCCTCCAGCCCGGCATGCTCTTCGTGCTGGCGGCGCGCCCCTCTATCGGAAAGACCGCCCTGGCACTGAACATGGCCTACAATGTCGCTATGAAGGGCATTCCCGTGGGAATCTTCTCCTTGGAAATGACTGCGGAGAGTCTAACCCTTCGTATGATCTCCTCGGGCGCCCGGGTGAATATCACCAAGCTCGCCTATCAGAAGGAGCAGGTCATGGGCGAGCTCCAGAAGGTGGTGGAGACCAGCAAGGCGCTGGCGCACTGCCAGATCTACATTGACGAAACTGGCGGCATCGATATCTTGGAGCTCCGCTCCAAGGCGCGCCGCATGTATGAACGCCACCATATTAAAGCCCTCTTCATTGACTACCTCCAGCTCATCACCATCAATACCGGAAACCGGAATGCCAACCGTGAAAATGACGTGGCGCGGATTTCCGGATCCTTGAAGGCGCTGGCGAAGGAGCTGCAGATTCCGATCGTGGTGCTCTGCCAGGTCAACCGCGCAGCAGAGCAGGGCGATGGCCAGCCCAAGCTGAGCAACCTCCGTGAATCCGGCGCCATCGAGCAGGACGCCGATGTGGTGGCCATCCTCCATCGTAACCGCGATGAGCAATACGCACAGGATGCCGATCAGTCCGCCGCCGGACTGGATGCGGTCCTCCTCATCGCCAAGAACCGCAACGGCCGCACTGGTAAGCAGAACCTCACCTTTTTCCCGCAGTATACGCGCTTTGATGGCCGCGAGGAGACTGTGGAGGCCGAGGACATCCCCGCCGGAAAGTAGGGCCAGACAGTAAAACAGAGAGAACCAGACAGAATCCCGGATTAGGAGTTTTTCCAAAATTCCCCCATATATCAAAAAATCCACCGCACTCTCTCAACGACCATGAAAAAAAGTCTCTCGTTTTTCTTCCTGGTGTGTTTTTCACTCCTCCTTGCTGCGTCGGAGAACTTCGTCAAGAATGGCAATTTTGAGGATGGCGCAATGGGCTGGAAGTTGCCGACGGGGGCCGAGGTGGAACGCGGCTTCGGCTTCAATGGCAATGGTGGCCTGAAGTTGACTCGGACCGCGGAGATGAAATACGAGTATGTCAGCCAGCCCTTGGATTTGGAGCCCGGGAAGCTCTATACGCTGGCGGTCCAGATGCGTTCCAAGAATGTGAAGCCCGGTCTGCCGAATGTGGGCGTGGAGTTCTATGATTCGTCCAACAAGTGGCAGGGCGGCATCTACAAGAGTGGTCCCCGGGATTGTGAAGACTGGACTTGGCTAGAGGTCAATGTCTCCGTACCCAAGGACGCGGCGAAGTGCTCCCTGGCGCTCTATATCCAGCGCGGCTCCACGGGAACTGTCTGGTTCGACAATGTCAGCGTCACCGCTGCCGAGAAGATCCCCGCCATCCAGTTCGTCTATCCCGTCCAGGGAATCCTGGATGCCAAGGATCCGCTGGTGCGCGTCAATGTGGGCATCATGGGAAACTCCTTGGGCACGGCGGCCTTCAACGGCATGTCAGTGGAGCTCATGGTCCTGGATGCCCAGGGCGAGGGGCACTTCTTCCAGGAGCCCATCAAGGAGCATATGGCGGAGTTCCGCCTGCCCGCACTGCCCGAGGGAAAGACCGACTTCCGTGCGACTCTGACCGGCTCCGATGGCGTGCCCATTGGCGAGAGCGTGGAGCGCATTGTGGTGGCGCAGAATTTCGAAAAGACCGAGCGTCCCCAGGGCAGCAGCATCATCGATGAATACGGCCGATTGATCGTGGATGGGAAACCCTTCCTCCCCATCGGTTTGTATACCTCTATCCTGGAGGACCTGGATCTCATCGCGGATTCCGACTATAACTGCGTGCTGCCCTACGGGAGCTGGACGCTCAAGATCGAGAAGAACGTCACTGGCGGCGATGCCGATGCCATGATGCGCGCCATGAATGCCCTCCAGGATCGCAATATGAAGATCATCTTCTCTCTGAAGGACTTCTATGATCTTCCGCGCTATCAGGACCACGTATGGGCCGTGCGCAACTCCATTGGCGTGAAGACCACACGGGAGCTCTGGGAGACTTTTGTGAACCGCATCAAGGACCATCCCGCGCTTTTGGCCTGGTACAACAACGACGAGATCCCCCTGAAGGACCAGAAGAAGGCGGAGGAGATGCGAATCTTCCTCAACCAGGCGGATCCCAACCACCCCGTGCTCTCCGTTCTCTGCGATTTCCTGGAGACGCCCTTCTTCGGGAGCTCCTGCGATATCCTGGCGGTGGATCCCTATCCCATCACCAAAGACAAGGTCTCCAATCAGCGCCGCACCGTGGATGGCGTGGATGCCGCACAGGCCTCCGGACAGCCTTTCTGGGGAGTCCCGCAGATCTTCAATTGGGGCATGTATCATTCCCGTGACAATGCCAAGGACTTCGCTAATTGGATCCAGCCCCGTCCCCAGCAGATGCGCGGAATCACATTGCTGGAGGCCATCCGGGGTGCCCGCGGATTCATCATGTATGCCTACTTCGATCTGAAGCGCGGCTTCAATGACCCCGACCGCTTTGGCGGCGAGGCGGTGCAGACCGAAGAGGACTACTTGTGGCACTGGCAGGAGGCCAAGGAGCTGGCTACCATGCTGAAGAATCTGTCTCCCTGGCTCCTCTCCAAGGGCGGCCCCATTGCGCTGCCTCTGGAGGTGAAGAGTGGCAAGATGGAGGCCGCGATCTTCCACACTGACGACAATGGGCGCCCCGCTGTGATGGCTGCCTCCATTGGTCCCGACAATGTGGATGCCACGCTGCGGTTGCCTCCTGACACTCCTCCCATGAAGGCCATCTATGGCAATGCCCACGAGGTGGAGCCCGGTGTCTGGCACTTCTCTGGCAACGATGTCTGGGGTGAGATCCTCGTCCCGCTGAACTAGCTCTCCTGAACGATCCCCGCGCCTCCCATGTCCTCCGAATTGCGCCCCGAAAACGGAGAGAATGCCTCCCAGGTTCCCGCTCCCTCCCAGAATGCCGCCATGGCCACCATGGCGACGGGGCAGGGCGGGAGCGGCACTATTCAGGCGTCTTCCTCGGGTAGCAAGGCGGGCATGGGGCGGGGATTTCTGGGATCCACGGGCGGAATCCTCCTCTCGCGAGTCTCCGGACTGCTCCGGGATATCTTCGCCGCTGCATTCTGGGGCGCCACTGGTGTAGCACAGGCGGCATATAACACCGCCTTCGCCGTCCCCAATAGTCTCCGGATGATCCTGGGGGAGGGCGCCATCTCCAGCGCATTTGTGCCGGCGCTGGCGGGCTATTTGGAGGAGGACAAGAAGCAGGAGGCCTGGACGCTCGCCTGCCGCGCGATCACACTGCAGTTCCTGGTGCTGTTGATTCCCACGATATTGCTGGGGGCACTGGCTGCAGTCTTTGGCTGGAGCCATTGGATCCAGGACGACGCCACGCGGGTCACCATGAGGCTCCTGCCGGTCCTCATGCCGTTCTCGCTTCTGATCTGCGCGGCGGCCGCCTTCGCCGCAATTCTCAATAGCCTGAATGTATTTTTCCAGGCGACTGCCGCACAGGCGGTCTTCAATATGACCATGGTGGTCTCCCTGATCCTTTTGGGATTGGGCTGGACCAACCAGGACGAGACCGCACTCTGGCTCTACTGCGGCGCAACGCTCCTGGGCGGCTTCCTGCAACTGGCAACGCTGGTGCTCTCTTGCCGGAAATACGGTTTCCGCTATCGCTGGGACCTGAATGTGAAGGACGGCGAGGTCCGTGCGCTCTGCCGCCGGATTGTCCCCGTGCTGGTTGGCAATGGCCTGGCGCAGTTGAATGGCCTGGTGGACAAGGGGCTGGGGCTCTGGCTGGGCGCCGCCGCCGTGGGCGCCCTGAATTACTCCCACCGGTTGGTCTACCTCCCCGTGGGGCTCTTCGGCGTGGCAATGGGGCAGGTGGCTCTCCCCGCTTTGGCACGCGCACAGGTCAAGGGTGATGCACAGGGCATCCGGGAGGGGCTGGATTTCGCGCTGCGGACGGTCCTCTTTCTTGCCATTCCCTGCACCGCATTCCTGATGGTCTGCGGACAGGAGACCATCACGCTCCTCTTCGCACGCGGCGCATTCGGAGACGAGGCGATCCGCGAGACGACCTTCGCACTTCTCTTCTATCTGGCAGGACTCCCTGCATTCTGCTGCGTGAAGGTGGCTACAAATCCCTTCCACGCGCGTAAGGACACCGTGACGCCTATGCGGATCTCGATGCTCCTCCTGCTGGCAAATCTGATCCTGAATCTGATCCTTATGCAGTTCCTGCGGCAGGGCGGATTGGCGCTTGCCACCAGCCTCTGCTCCTGGGCGAATGTGGTGACCCTCCTCCTTCTGAACCGAAAATATCTCCCCCAGTGGACCTTCGGACCCTTCCTGAAATCCCTGGCCGGATTCCTTCTGGCATCCGCCGGCGCCTCCGCCGCTGCCTGGGGACTCCTCCTGGGACTCCAGAGGCTCTCCCTCCTGGAACGCCTCCCCAGGACCGCAGCAACCGCAGTGGTCGTGCTGCTGGCGCTCGCACTCTTCGGAATCGTCTATCTCGCTCTCTGCGCCCTCCTGGGACGCCCCGAACCCCGCGAATTCCTCCAGGCCGTCCAGCGCATCGGAAAGCGGTTCCATCGGTGAATGGCGCGGCCATTCACCTAAAAAAGGAGGAAGGAGGTAGGAGGAAGGAGGAAGTGTGGCCACTCTGCAGTGGGCTTGCAATAAGCGCGCCCGAATTGGCGCGCAGTACCGCCGGTAAGGCGGAAGAGCATAGGCGGGGGAGCGGGGGCGGCAAGCCCCCGTCCTTTCGATATTTTTTGCAGGCACAAAAAAAGCCACGGCCTTTTGGGGACCGTGGCTTTTTTGTGTGTCTAGCGTGTAGGGACTTCTACAGCTGCACCTCCTTTCCGGTGCGGGCGGATTCGTAGACTGCGGAGAGGATCTTGATCATATTCACGCCCTGCTGGGGCACGAAGTCGGGGGTGGCCTTTCCGTCAAGGACATCCAAGTAGTGGTTCAGGTTGGCACCGTGGATGTTCTCTTCCACGTTGCCATCGTACTTGGTGACGTTCATCTTGCCGTATTCCTCGCCGACGATCTCCAGGCTGGCGCCGTCGGTCCAGATGAGGCCCGCCTTGGTGCCGCGCAACTCCACAAAACGGGACTCCTTGGGCACGTTGGATGCCCAGCTGAACTCGATCTGGAGAATCGCGCCATTGTCAAAGCGGATCATGCCCATGGCCAGGTCTTCCACATCGAAGGTGCCGTCGGCATTCTTGTCGCCATAGACGGACTCGGTGGAGGTGCTTAAGTCGTTGTCTGCGAACTTGCAGAAGGTGTTTCCGGAGACCGCCACGGGGGTAGGGTTGCCCATCAGCCAAATGGCCAGGTCAATCATGTGGACGCCCAGGTCGATGAGGGGACCGCCACCAGACTGCTCCTTGGTGGTGAACCAGCCACCCTTGCCGGGAATGCCACGGACACGCTGCCAGCAGGCACGGCCAGCGTAGATCTCACCCGCACGGCCTTCCTCAATGAACTTCTTCGCGACCTTGGAGATGTCGGCATAGCGGTTGTTCCGCATGAACATCAGCGTCTTGCCAGTCTTCTCCGCAGTCTCCTTCATCTCCTCCGCCAACGCGGGATTGATGGCGTCCGGCTTCTCGCAGAAGACATTCTTGCCCGCACGCAATGCCGCCAGCGCGATCTCAGAGTGCAGGTAGTTCGGGGTGCAGATGTCCACGTAGTCAATGTCGTCACGTTTCAGGACTTCCTTGTAGTCTGTGTAGATGTCCGCCTTGGGATGGAACTCGTCACGGAAGGACTTCACACGGTCCGGAAGAATGTCGCACAACGCGACAACCTCAACGCGCTTCTTCGCAGCGTCCGTCAGATAATAGGGAGTGTGGGCATAACGGTTGATGCCACCGCAACCAATGATCGCAACTTTGTACATCGTGGGCCTGAAAGGATGGGGATGATGGGATGCAGAACTCGGGAACACAAAAGAAAGCCGTCTCTCCCTTTTCAGGAAAGCACGCTAAATGTAACACCCAAGAAATGCCCAACCACTCCCAAAAACAACAATTCCCCAGAAAATCCCCGGGATTGCACCTCCCTGAAAAACTCATAATCGATATTATGCGACATGGCATATTCCCCATTTCCCCTGGGCTTTTGGGCGGTTGTTCGGCTTTTCGTGGGTGGTTATAGTAGGAAAGACTGCCCTAGCGCGTGGTTCTAGACAAAAATCTTAATTTCATTTCAGCTGTGTAGCTGGATTTGTGTATGCAGTACGGTACCGCCTTCGCAACGGCGCCTAGCACCGGAGCGTTTCTTCCTAGCCGGAGTCCAACCAAAGGACGGAGGGCTGCCGCCCCCGTGCCCCCGCCTAGTTTCTTCCGCCTACCGGCGGTACTAGCGCGCTTCTTGGCGCGCTTAGCGCACGCGCCGGGGAATTCCGGTGCGGGGTTTCACGCAGGTGAAACCCTGGTCTAACTTCCTCCCTCCTCCCTCCTCTTTTTTTTGCAATGCGTTGTCCTTTCTGTGGTCTATCCTTCTGTGAGGAGGAGCGAATTGTGGGTGACGACCTCTTCGGGGAGGTCCGTCGGGTGTGGGTATGTGCCTTTTGTGGGCGGGAACTGCCTATGGAGAAGAGCGCTCCAAAGGCGCAGAACGGTTCTTCGCGTGGGGATGCGCCGTCCTCTTCCCATGATGCCCTGGATGGCCTTTTGGGGGATAGTTCAGACGAACGCGATGGTGTCCTGACGCTGGAGCGTGGGGAATCCCGTTTCTGCCGCACCTGTGTACACTCCCTCTTCAATCTCTACCAGAATCGGTGTCTTCTGCATCGCAAGGATGTGGAGCCCATGCAGATATGCAAAGACTACAAGAAACGCTAAACGCCTTTTTTCTACCGCTTTTGCTGGCGTGTGCCCTGCTCTCCTCCTGTGTGGCGCCGAGCCGTAGCGAGGAGCGCACCGAGCCCGCGCCGGACTACAAGATCTGGGTGCGCTACCTCCCCCATACCGACCAGGAGGCGCAATTCCGCCTGGGAGTGCGTCCAGTGCCTATGGACAATGGCTGGACGGATCTGCGGATGCAGCGGGATCTCCAGCGGATCTACTTTGCGGAGATTTCGGCGGTGATGGTGGAGGTCTCTCCGGAGGAGCTCCTCCTGGAGTCCTTCCAGGCGCGGTTGCGTCGTTTTGGGGAGTTCGCCAACGAATATCAGCTGAAGATCCTCCTTTCGCTGGTACAATCCCAGACGGAGTCCCCTCAGACTCTGGACCGGAAGAATCTGGTGGATTTCCTGGGACGCCTCGCCCTCCCCCAAATCCCCGCCTATTACCTCCAGGAGGACGGCAAAGCCGTGGTGCTGATCCACGAGTCCTTCGGCTTGGCAGATCCCACACCGGAGGCCCCGGAGTCCATCGCCATCCTCCGGTTTGGAAAGGAGCTCCCGGCGTATCGCCCGCAGTCGCCCCAGGATCCCACCCTGCGCTATCAATGGGCCTGCGGCGGCATTGCGCCGGGCCCCGGGGATCTCCGCTGGAATCTCCCGCGAAAACGCGGAAATACCCTTGCTAAGCAGCTGAAGGCCCTCCGAGGAACGCCTATAGAAATCCTGTTGCTCTCCAGCTGGAATGACTATTCCGAGGGCTCCTTCCTGGAAAATAACTCCCTGGATGGAAATGCCCTGACTAGCGCGCTGAAAATGCGCTAATTGCCCCAAAGTGCGCAATTGGGGGGGGACGGGGGCGTGCCCCCAGTCCTTTGGATGTCTTTTTTTTATCAACAACTTTCCCTCCCGTGCGCGCTACGCGCATACAGGCGGAGGCAGGGGGGGTATATTATGCCGATTTTCCAAAACCAGGGTTCGTCGAGCGTGTTTTTCTCTGCGTTCGGTGGCCCTTCGACCCAAAACACCCCAAAGACCTGGAGACAGACGAAATGAACAAGAAAACGGTTCGCGACGTGGACCTGAAGGGCAAGAAGGTTGTGATGCGTGTGGACTTCAACGTCCCCCTGAACGCAGAGCACCAGATCACCGACGACACCCGCATCAAGGCCGCCGAGCCCACGATCAAGTACGTTCTGGAGCAGGGTGCCGCCCTGATCCTGATGAGCCATCTCGGCCGTCCGAAGGGCAAGGGCTACGAGGCCGACTTCAGCCTGAAGCCCGTGCGTGACTATCTTGCTAAGGATCTCGGCGTCGAGGTCCAGTTTGCCGAGGACTGCCAGAATGCGGATGCCCAGGCGGCCGCTCTGAAGCCCGGCCAGATCCTCATGCTGGAGAACACCCGTTTCTACAAGGCCGAGGAAGGCAAGGTGAAGAAGACCGACGAGATGAGCGACGAGGAGTACGCCACCAAGAAGGCCGAGATGAAGGCGAAGAAGCAGGAGATGGCCGAGAAGCTGTCCACCTATGGTGATGTCTACGTGAACGACGCCTTCGGCACCGCCCATCGCGACCACGCCTCCACCGCTTCCATCGCGAAGTACATGAAGAAGAAGGGCTGCCCCAGCGTGGCCGGCTTCCTCCTGGAGAAGGAGATCAACTTCCTGGGCAACGCGGTTGAGAACGCCGTGCATCCCTTCGTGGCCATCATCGGTGGCGCAAAGGTCTCCGGAAAGTTGGAGGTCCTGCAGAACCTGATGAAGAAGGTCGACGCCATCCTCATCGGCGGCGGCATGGCCTACACCTTCCTGAAGGCCCAGGGCCATCAGGTCGGAAAGTCCCTGGTCGAGGAGGACCTCATCGAGACCGCCAAGGCCACTCTGGCTGACGCCAAGGCCAACAATGTCGACTTCGTGCTGCCCGTGGACAACCTGGCCGCCGACAAGTTCGACAACGACGCCGCCATCACCGTGGTGGACGACGACATCCCCGCCGATCTCATGGCTCTGGACATCGGTCCCAAGACCATCGAGAAGTACGCCGGCATCATCAAGAACGCCAAGACCATCGTCTGGAATGGCCCCATGGGCTGCTTCGAGATGAGCAACTTCGCCAAGGGCACCTTCGGTGTCTGCCAGGCAGTTGCCGAGGCCACCGAGAAGAATGGCGCCATCTCCGTCATCGGCGGCGGTGACTCCGTCAGCGCAGTGAACAAGAGCGGCTTGGCTCCCAAGATGAGCCACATCTCCACCGGCGGCGGTGCCTCCCTGGAGTATCTGGAAGGCAAGATCCTTCCCGGCGTGGCCGCCCTGGACGACAAGGAGTAGTCACTTCTGTCGCAAAAACGCCCTCCCCGACACTGCGAAAGCAATTCTTCCCGTCGTTGGGGAGAGCCCCCCTTCCTAAAACAATTCCTAATCATAAAGGAGAAAATTCATCATGGATCGTAAGAAGGTCATCGCCGGAAACTGGAAGATGAACATGACCGCCAGCGAGGGCGCCCAGCTCATCGCTGACCTGAAGGCCGCCTGCGACGGCAAGTGCTGCTGCGAGAACGCCCCCGAAGTCATGGTCTTCCCTCCCTTCACCACCATCGCTGCCGTCCAGGAAGCCGCCAAGGGCACTCCCATCATCGTGGGCGCCCAGAATGTCCACTGGGCCGAGAAGGGCGCCTTCACCGGCGAGATTTCCGCCAAGATGCTAGTTGAGATGGGCGTGACCCACGTGATCATCGGCCACAGCGAGCGCCGCCAGTACTTCGGCGAGACCGACGAGACTGTGAATCAGCGCGTCAAGGCCGCTCTGAATGCGGGTCTGAAGGTCATTCTCTGCGTTGGCGAAACCCTCGAGGAGCGTGAGAAGGGCGTCACTGAGGCCGTCATCCAGAAGCAGGTCCTCTGGGATCTGGCCGACATCACCATGGAGCAGCTCCACAACGTGATCCTGGCCTACGAGCCCGTCTGGGCCATCGGCACCGGCAAGACCGCCACCAACGAGCAGGCCCAGGAGGTCCATGCTTTCATCCGCGGACTGATCCAGAAGCACTTCTGCCCCGTCTGCGCCAGCAAGATGCGCATCCTCTACGGCGGCTCCATGAAGCCCGCCAACGCCGAGGGACTGCTCGCTCAGCCCGATATCGACGGTGGTCTCATCGGCGGCGCCGCCCTCAAGGCCGCTGACTTCATGGCCCTCATCAAGGCCGCCTTCTAAACTCGCCCCTCTCGGACGAGCATCCGGCGACTCCCTGCCCTGCCCCACGACGCCTTCCTCACTCTTTTGATGGCGAGGCGCTTCGGCAGGCGGGGAAGCCGCCACCTATCCCTTTCCTTTCCGACGAATTCTTTCGGAGAGGCAGAATATTTCAGATCCCCTCCCCGGGGAAATTTCGGGGAAAGACGGCAAGTCGAGGAACTTCCTCCTGAGAATATGGTCGTAGAATCCGGACATGGCAATCCCCCCAGCGACAGAGAGCTGGTGCGGCGCTTCCAGGATTCTCGAGACCAGGAGGCCTTCGATGAACTGGTGCGCAGGCACTCCTCCCACGCCTACCAAATTGCGTATAGCTTCCTGAACAACCGGGAAGACGCAGAGGAGGTGGTCCAGGATGCATTCGTGCGGATCTATCGCCATCTTGCGCGCTTCCGGGGCGATGCGGAGTTCACCACGTGGATGTACCGCATTGTCACGAACCTCTGCAACAACAAATACCGTTGGAACAAGGTCCGTGGTGCCGGAAAGAATCTGAGCGTGGATGCGCCCGTCCAGATGCACAATGGCTCTGGAGACGGTCCGCCCCGCATGGAACTCCCCGATGATAGCATGCGTCCCGACCGGGAGGTGGCTTTCGTGGAATTGCGGGATCGCGTGGAGAAGGCCATGGCCACCCTGCCTGAAGTCTATCGGCAGGCGGTGCTGTTGCGCAATGTGAAGCAGCTGGACTACGACCAGATCGCCGCCCTGCTGAATTGCGCCGTAGGCACCGTGAAGTCCCGCATCAACCGGGGACGGGAGCTCCTCCGCAAGGCATTGGGCCTCAAGGAAGAAGATCGATAGAACCGCCCTGTCTCCCCCCCGTCGTCTCGCGTGCAACGCCTCTTGTTGACCCGTTCTCCATTGTTTCGGAAAAAGAACGGTCATTGTTGTCTCTAATTTTCCATCTCCATGGCAAACACTATCGCACAGGACAAGAAAGACTCCGCCCAGGAGGACGCCTCCTCCCGGGAGGAGCAGCTTTTGGACCAGTTGCTGGATCAGTATATGGCGCCTCCGGAGGATCTCTCCCAGCGCATTCTGGCGCGGTGCCACGAGGCCGCCGAGGAGGACGCCTTCCTCCGAGAAGCGGAGGCAATCACGATGCGCCGTCCGCGCTTTGGCTTCTGGCGCGTGGCCTCCCTGGCCGCCTGCCTCTGCCTGGGATGCTATCTCGGCGTGGTCTGGGCTAATAATCGCGCACAGGACTCCGCCTCCCCTGCCCTGCAGCTGGCGAAGGCACTCACGGTCGCCCCCGTGGCTACCGAGACGCCCTTTTCTGTGGAAACGCCCGCAGTCGCCGCTGTTGCCGCCGAGGATGACGCCGTCGCTATGAATGATGCGGCACCCGTGCTTATAAAG
>CAVGTF010000016.1:0-24655 GCA_963632245.1 Anaerovoracaceae bacterium | reverse complement strand
ATTGCACATTGCACATTGCACATTGCACATTGCACATTGCACATTGCACATTGCGCCGTTAAGGCGCTCTATAACCGGTGGATGCAGTCGGCCTGTTGTGCCAGTGTCATATCGTGGGTGACCATGACGATGGTCTTCTTTTTTTCTTGGTGGAGCTTCTGGAGGATCTGTATCACATCCTTTGCGGAAGCGGGATCCAGGTTTCCGGTGGGCTCGTCCGCCAGGATGACGGGCGGATCATGGATGAGTGCGCGTGCGATGGCGACGCGCTGCTGTTCGCCGCCGGAGAGTTCCTGTGGACGGTGGTGGAGTCGGTCCTTCAGTCCGAAGGTCTCCAGGAGGTCCTTTGCGCGCTCGTAGCTCTTCTGGCGGTCTTCGGACCACCCCAATGCGGGGAGCGCGGCGTTTTCCCAGGCGGAGAGCTCCGGCAATAGATGGTAGCTCTGGAAGACGAATCCCAGCTCTTTTCGGCGGAGGAGTGTGAGTTCCCGCTGGGACATCTTCGCCATATCGCGTTCGCGGAAGAGGAGTTCGCCGGAGGTGGGACGATCCAGTCCGCCAAGTAGCTGCAGCAGCGTGGTCTTTCCGCAGCCGCTCTTTCCCACTAGGGCGCACCAGGCACCCTCGGGGATTTCCAGATTCAGGTCCCGGAGGACCTCCACGGGGCGTCCGCCCACCCAGGGGAACGACCGGCAGACCTTCTTCAGCTGATAGAGGGAGTTTTCCATGGCGTCAGTTGTCGGTCTTCAGGGACTGTGCGGGATTTGCGGCGGAGGCGTAGAGTGCGGGGATCAGTGCGGCCAGCACGGAGATCGCCAGTGCCAGCAGGACGGTTCGGCAGAGGTCGTCGGGGGTTGTGAGTGCGGGAATGGAGGTCAGGTGGTAGAGTTCCGCGGGGAAGACCTCCACGCCCATGACCAGGGAGAGCAGCCGGGCGATGGCGTCGCGGTAGTGGAGAATCAGGAGTCCGGCGATGGTGCCCAGGAGGGTTCCCGCCGCGCCGATGAGGAATCCCTGCAGCAGGAAGATCCGCCCCACGCCCCAGGAAGAGACTCCCACCGCCTTTAGCACGCCGATCTCGCGGGTCTTCTGGACTACCACGGTGATGAGGGTGGCGGAAATCGCAAAGGATGCCACCAGGACGATGAATGCCATGAGGAAGGTCATGAGATTCTTCTCGCTCTGGAGGGTATTGAAGAGCAGCTGGTTTTGCTCCTGCCAATTCACGAAATCCAGGCTCGGGAATGCGATGCGCAGCTCGCGGGTGATGGCGGCCACATTCATGGGGTCATCCACGGCCATCTGGATGGAGGTGGCGCTACCCCAGTCCAGCCCGAAGAGATCCGCGGCCTGGTCCAGGTGCAAGACGACCACATTGTCGTCGTAGTCGCTGACTCCCATGGAATAATAGGTGACCACGCGGCACTCCTCGGGCAGATAGAGTTCGTCGGGCTCCTTTACGTCCACGGAGCCGTCCTCCTTCCAGGAGATATTCTGGGTGAGCCGTGCGGGGGAGTGGATGAGGAAGGAGCTCCCCGTGTGGAGTCCCAGCTGCATCGCCATGCGCTGGCCGATGGCGGCCTCGCCTTCCTTGAGCTCCACGCCGTTGGTGAAGAAGTTCTGCTGGATCTTCGTGACACGGCTCTCCGTCTCGGGGACGATTCCGCGGATGAGCTTGGGATAGACGGTCTGGCGCAGCTGCAGTAGCGCGGTGCCCTCGATGACGGGCGTGCCTCGCAGGCCCCACTTCTTGCCGCCGTAGTCGGTCAGGCGTTCCAGGATGGTATCGGGATCCTGGAAGAATCCGGTGCGGGAGTCTGGCAGCACCGTGATGTGTGCGGACATCTCCATGATCCCCCGCTTGATATTCTGGTCGAAGCCGGCCATGACGCTGCTGACGATCAGCAGGATTGCCACGCCCAGGAGGGGCCCCAGCAGGGAGAGCAGGGTGATAATAGAGACGAAGTTCCTGCGGGGGCGCAGGAACCTCAGGGCCAAAAAGAGTTCCAGGGGGAGGCGCAAGGCGGGGATTCCTAGTGGGTTTGAGGGGGCTTCGGCGCGGCGGCGGGCGGTTCGGCGGGCTTCTGGTGGAAGAACCATCCGCCCAGGAAGGCGGTGGCGGGCGCCACCAAAACCAGGGAGAAGCTTCCGATGAGGGTCTTGACGACCTCGGCCGCCACCAGGGGATTGTTGAGGATATCCCAGGGAGAGGAGCCCTGCGCCGCGAACATCATAAGGAGCGTGATATATCCGCCGGAGTATGCCAATAGCAGGGTGGTGGTCATGGTGCCTACCACATTACGGCCCATGCGCAAGCCGGAGCGCACGAGCTCCCGCCGGGAGACGCCGGGATGATGCCGGGCGACCTCGGACTGCCCGCTGGAGATATCCATTCCCAGGTCCATGACGGCGCCGGAGGAGGCCAGGATCATGGCGCCGGAGAAGATGTCGCGCAGATCCAGATTCGGGTATCCGGAGAAGAGGAGCGCCTGCGCGTAGGGCAGGACTGCGCCGTTGATATGGAGCACGCGGGTGAAGAAGAACGCCGTGACCAGTCCCACCAGGATACCCACGATGGAGCCGCAGAAGGCGCAGATCCCGATGCGCGTGACGCCGGCGACTAGATACATGATGACTGCGGTGAGGAGCACCACGGCCCCCAGGATGGTCCAGCTGGCGGGCCATCCGCGGAGGATGAGGGGGATCAGCGCCTTCCAGATCAGGAGGCAGCTGAAGACGAAGCTGAGGAGCGCATTGCAACCCACCAGGTGTCCGAAGACGACCAAGAGGATGCAGAAGATCAGGAAGAGTGCGGAGGTCCAGCGGCTGCGGTCGTGGTCCTGTGCGGTGAGGATATCGCCGGATTCCAGGGTGGTCTTGGGGGAGACCGCCATTACTACGTCGCCGACCTCATAGACCTTGTCCAGCTCCATCTGGGCGCGCAGCTGGTTCGAGGCCTCGAAGACCTGCCCCTTCCACTCGCCCTCCAGGATCTCCACCGTCAGCATCTGGGAGCCGTAGAGCACATAGCCGTGCTTCTCCAAGCCGGAGTCATTGACGGTCAGGACGCGGGCGCGCAGTTTTACGCCGGTGGGCGGCTGGTTGACCAGCGGGGGTCCTGGAATCAGGAAGAGCCCCGCGGTCAATGCCACCAGGAAGAGCATGATCCAGCAGTTGTGCCGCCAGGAGTTTCGGGAGGCGATCATGCTTTCGGGAAGGACCACCATGGAATTCGCGCGCGCCGCGTTTTCGGGTTTCTTTTTTTTACAGGAGGCTCTTGAGGAGTTTCGCCAGATCGGTGTTTTCCAGGAAACCGGTGAAGCGCTCGGAGGCCACGCCGATGGAGGTGGTGAGCACGGGGAGTGCGGTGTGGTTGCCGCTGCTCCAGCCGATGCCGGCGCGGTTCTGCAGGAGCAGTCGCGCGGCGCCGCCCAGCTCGCCCTTGTCATAGGCGGCCTTCAGGTCTTCCAGGTCCTTGCCGGCGACATAGAGCTTGTCGTCCTTCTGGGACTCGTCGAAGACGAAGCCGAATTTTTCGGTAAGGAGTGCCTTTGCGTCCTCGAAGGAGTAGTTGGGATTGGCGTCCTGGGCGGCCTTCACGAGGTAGTTCAGGGTCTCGGGGGTGCACTTCTGCTTGTCCAGCAGCAGGAGATTCAGGCCGTATCCGGCGTTGGCGAAGCCCATGGTCATGCCGCCGGTCTCGTGGTCGCCGGTGACCAGGAGGAGGGTCTCTTCGGGATGCTGCTCATAGAAGGCCATGCCCACCTTCACGGCATCGTCAAATGCCAGGACCTCCTTGATGTTGGCACCGGCGTCGTTGGCGTGGCCGCGGTAGTCGATGGCGCCGCCCTCAATCATCATGAAGAAGCCATTGGGGGCGTCATTCTGCAGGATCTCGAGGCCCTTTGCAGTGAATTCGGCCAGAGTGGGGACTTCGGGACCGGCCTCCACGGCGAAGGGGAGGTTGTAGTCGCCGTAGAGCGCCAGCGCCTTCGGGGTGGTGGCAGGCAGGGCATTGAGATCCTCGCGAGTGCGGACCACGGTGTAGCCGGCTTCTTTCGCCAGATCAAAGAGATCGCCCTTGTACTGCTCGTCGTCGGTCTTGTTGTTCTGGCCGGAGAATCCGCCGCCGCCGAAATACTCGAAATTGGAGGCGAGCAGATCCAGTCCGATGCGATACATGAGTCCGCGGCTGGGCTGGTGTGCGTAGAAGCCGCCGGGGGTGGCGTGGTTGATGGTCACGGAGGTGACGATGCCCACCTTCTTGCCGTCCTTGTGGGCCACCTCGGCGCAGGATTCCAGGCGGCGCTGGCCGTCAGCGGAGATTCCCAGGACGCCATTGTTGGTCTTTTCGCCGCAGGCGATGGCGGTGGCGGCGGCCGCGGAGTCGGTGATCAGGGAGTTCGCGGAGCAGGTACGGGTCAGCGCCTGCTTCGGCAGGGAGTTGATCATCAGCGGACCACGACCACTCTCCTTGGAGAACTCCTCGGCGATGGTGCGCTGGGGAATCGACATGCCGTCGCCAATGAACAGCAGGACATACTTCGGGTTGCCGTCAGCCGACATGACCGACAGGCAGAAGGCCGCCATCAGGGCCGCGATCAAAGACTTCTTCATAACTCCGTGACTCTTTTATGTGTTGTCTTTCGTGGCGAAAAGGGCGCGGAGTCCCCACCACGGGAAACATCCGCGCCCCACCGGGAAAACGCAGGCCTAAAATATAACCCCTCCATACCTTATTTGCGGGAAAAAGGAGGAAGGAGTGCGCCCGGCTTCGGTTCGCTACGCTCAGCTACACCGGGGCTTGCCTTTGGACAAGGAGGAAGGAGTATGCAAAAAGCGCGGCTGCGACTTTCGCCACAACCGCGCTTCTGGGGGGGAGGGTAGTGTCCTAATTAGAACTTATATGCCACTTCGATTCTGCCGAAGGCGGCCAGGCCGCGGGCGTCTTCCTTGAAGTAGTTCTCGCGCTGGAGCAGTTCGCCGGTGAAGGCGGCGCTGGCGCCCTTGAGGATCTTGGAGTCGAAGGCCTTTCCGAGATCGACGGAGTATTTCGCCTGCAGGAAGTATCCGCGGGTGCGTCCGTCAGCGGCGTCCTCCTTGACGGCGGTCAGCATGGGGCCGGCCTCCATGTGGAGCTTTCCGGGCTTCCCGAACTTGAGGTCCGCGGCCACGTGGGGATAGACCAGGTTGTTGTAGGCGTACTTGGTGAACATGGGAGCGATGGTCTCGCCGACGCCGGTGTCGCGGTTGAAGACCTGGTGCCAGGCGCTGTTGCCGCGGGCGCCATCTTCGTCACCGGAGAGGTAGAGGCAGGCGGCGGTGAGCTTCACCTTGTCGTCGGCCTGGGGAGCGAAGGTCAGCCCACCGTAGGCCATCTGGGCGGCCAGGCTGTTGTCGCCGACCTGCATGGCGGCTTCCAACTCGCCACTGAGGCGATCGGAGAACTTGGGCAGCACGCGGAAGCCGGCGGTGTGGGTCTCTACATTCTCGCCCTCGGCGTAGTACTTGGAGCTCTCGCGGCGATGCTCGCCCTTGAAGACGTAGTAGGCATCCCAGCCGAGGGACTCGTTGGTGCGATCCTGCCAGTAGAGACCGAAGCCGTATTCGTTCTGGTTGTAGCCGGTGGTATCGTAGTCGGAGGGGCGCTTGCCGTTGGCGTGCTCCTTGCCGGCGGTGGGCAGGAGGTCCTCATGGTGCGTATAGAGGGCGAAGGCATCCAGGGACTGCCCCTTGGCGGGCTTCCAGGTCAGGCGCAGGGCATCGAAGTAGGTGCTGCGGGATCCATCGCCACCCGTGCCGTCGGAGATGATCCGCTTGGCGCCGAAGGACATGTCCTGACGACCGAGCTTCAGGCTCAGATCGCCATCCATCAGGCCGTCATACTGCACATACAGGTTGTCGATGAAGAGGACATCGGGGAAGCGCTGCTTGCTGGAGTTGGAGGCGGGGTGATGGTAGTCCCGGAATTCGTTTGCCAGGCGCAGGAAGAAGGTCAGGTCGCCCTCCTTCACCTTGCCCCAGACACGGGTGCGGATGCGCTCGTAGTCACTGTCGGCGCTTTCGCCACGCTTGTCGTTGGGCAGCTCGTGGGTCGCGTCATAGCGGGCGCGGATCTCGACGCCACCGGTGAGCTCCGCTGCGGAAGCGGCACCGGCGCCGAGAAAGACGGTTGCGCACAGAAGGGAGAGGATCTGCGAGAAGTGCTTGTTCATTGTTTCTCCAGTTGGTGTTCTAACGCGGATGGCAAGACGCCATCCCATCTTTTGGGAACACTAACTAATCTATTGAACAAGTAATACAGACCTGTAAGCCGATTGTTAGCATTGCGTTAACGCAGAAAAACAGTGCGCAATGCGCGATGTGCGATGTGCGATGTGCAATGTGCAATGTGCAATGTGCAATGCATGGTGCTGCCGAACTCTTCGGCGGAAGAGCGCCGTAGGTGCCGAATGAACCTACCATCTACTACCTTCTTCCTGCTACTTTAGGGCTGAGGTCCGGGGGTGTTTTCCCGGGTGTCTAGAAGCAGAACGGGCCTAGGAAAGGCATGCTGTAGAGGGAAGATCTCCAAAGGACGGAGGGGCTCTGCCCCCCGGGCCCCCAGAACACTTTAGGGTAGTGATGTGCTCCTAGAAGCTCTAGGGTACCGCCGGCAGGCGGAAGAAATTAGGTAGGGGTCCGGGGGCGGCAGCCCCAGTCCTTTGGTAGTCTTCTATAAGGGGGAGGCGGCCTATCTTTTCCCTAGTGTAGATTCAGCCAGGCGGCATCTCCGGGGGCGAGGGTGTTGTCGGGGGCGAGAGTGAAGACGCCGTCTTTCCAGCGCCAGACCTCGGCGGTTTCGTCGAGGATGCAATCCTGTGAGCCGCTGACTCCCACGAGATTCCATCCGGAGTTCAGGGATTTTGCGGGAGTGACGAGGGTGGCAGGAGCGCCGTCCAGTGTCTTGAGCGTGAGTTCGACGGTGTCGTTTCCGGGGTTGTGGATCCAGAAGGGCTCTCCGGGTGTCTCGGGGATTTCGCCCTGGCAGTAGATGCTATCGCGGGGAGTGCTCTTTCCGGAGGTGGGCTTTTTCCAGAGGTAGACGGTTCGCTCGGCGCTCAGTCGTTCGGCCTCGTCGGCCTGGAGGGCCTGTGGGATGGAGAGGAGATTCCAGCCGGGATGGAGGGTCACCTGGTGTGCGGAGAACTGGGATGCGGGGGCATCGGGATCCAGGAGGAAGACGCGATCGCCGGAGACGGTCCCCGACTCGCTCCAAGTGCAGTATTCTCCCTGCAGGTGCCACTTTTGAGTCGATTCCCCCTCGGGGAGAGTCGACGGTGTCTGGAGGTAATAGACCAGAGTGCCGGCCTCGGGAGTCCAGGTCTCGCCGGGATAGCCGAAGATCCAGCAGACCTTTCCTTCCCGCAAGATGGGCGGGTAGTATTCTCCATTCCAGGTGGCGGTGGTGACACTGCCGTCCGAGGGGAAGGCCTCCTGGAGAATCCAGGGAATGGGTGTGGCACCATCCGCATATTCCACTAGGAGGGTGACCTTCACCAGGGAACCGGGACGGAACGAGGAGGCTTCCAGCTCGCAGCGCACCGAGGGCAGCGCGCCCGCTTCGTCAGCAAAAGCAGCCGGCAGCGCAAGAAGGCAAAGAGTCGCGAAAAGGGAGAGAGTGAAAAGACGCATGTATGGCACCTCCTGGAAGGTTGATGTGAGGGGATGAAGACGCAGAAGAAAAAAGGTCTCGGATTACAGAAGGATTTTCCGTCCGACGCTAGAGAAGATAACACCCCGTAAATATGAAACAACCCCTTGCAAATCAAAGTTATAAAGATTATAACTCTTGTGGCTTTTGGACATGGTGGTGTGGTGTTAGGGCACAAAAAAGGGCGTCCCGTTCGCGTGAGGAGTGCGAGCGGGACGCCTGTGTTTTTCGCCTTTTGGAGCGGGAGCTGGAATTTACTTGCTGAGGGGCAGGATGAGTTTGAAGATGCTGCCGTTTCCGGGGGTGCTTTCGACTTCGGCTTTTCCGCCGTGGAGTTGTGCGGTGTGTTTGACGATGGCCAGTCCGAGGCCGGTTCCTCCGAGGGCGCGGGAGCGTGATTTGTCGACGCGGAAGAATCGTTCGAAGAGTCTGTCGTGGTATTCGCGGGGGATTCCGATGCCGTCATCGCGGACGCTGATGATGGCGGAGTCGCCCTGTTTTTGTGCGGAGAGAGTGATATTCTTTCCGTTGCTGTATTTGATGGCGTTTCCGACGAGATTGACGACGGCCTGTTCCAGGAGATTGTAGTCTCCTTCGACGGTGAGGTTCTGGGCGTCCTGGAGTTCCAGGTTCATTCCGGCGGCATTTGCCTGTTCCAGGGAGAGATTCGCCACATCCGTGAGGAGTGCATCGAGTTGGACGGGTGTGAATTCGCGGGTGGTGGAATCGCGCTGGAGTTTTTCGATGGCGGAGAGATTGAGGATATCGGCGACCAGCCGGTTGAGGCGTTCGGCGTGGCGCTTCATCATGCCGGCGAGCTTATGGCGTTCCTCGTCGTCGGTGCAGTCATCGAGTGCCTCGGCGGCGCCGATGATGCAGGTGAGCGGGGTCTTGATTTCGTGGGAAACATTCGCGATGAAATCGCTGCGGAAGGTCTCCAGTTGCCGGATTGCGGAGAGATCGGAGATTGTGAGGAGGAGGAGCGTTTCCTTTTCGCGCTGGAGGAGTTGTCCTTTTGCCAGGAGGGTCTTGGAGCCCTGTGATGCGGGCAGATCCAGTTCCTGCTCGAAGGGGCGGTTGTTGAGGAATGCGGCGTTGACCAGCTCCACCAATGCGGGGATCTGGCAGCGATTGATGTTGAAGTGGGTGGCGGTGAAGTGGAAGAACCGCTCTGCGGAGGCATTTGCTCGGACCAGTGCGCCCTGGGCATCCAGGAGCATGACGCACTCGCTCATGGCACCGAAGAGGATATCCCGTTCGTTGCGGTCGGCAGTGACCTGCGCCAGTCGTTCGCGGAGCTGTTCGGTCATGGCATCCACGCCTTCGGCCAATTCCCGGATGACGCCATCGGGCGGGATGGCGATGGGGGTCTCCAGCTTTCCGGCGGCGATGCGTCCTACGCTCTGCTGGAGCTGGACCAGGGGTCGACGGACCTTCCGCAGGATGTATACCATGATTGCGGCGGCCACGACAAGCGCCAGGGTGAAGGAGCCCGCCAGGACGATCCGGAAGTCCCGGAGAGTCCGGTTGAGCCGGTCGGTGGAGACCGCGGTGCGCAGCACGTAGTCACCGGCAGGGCCCTGGACGGGCACGGCGTAGTAGATCATCCATTTGCCGAGGCTGTCGCTGTATCGGACCACGCTGGCGGGTCGGCCATTGAGGGCGTCCTGGACCTCCTCGCGGTTGAGGTGGTTTCCGAGGAAGGTGGCGTCTTCGCGGGAGTCGACGGAGACCTTTCCGAGGGCATCGATGAGGGTGACGCGCAGCGTATTCTCGCGGAAGGACGCGCAGTATTTTTGTGCGCCATCTAGGTCTCCGCGGTCCAAGTAGGTCTTGACCACATCGGCGACCACGCGGGCTTCCTGTGCCACGTTGTCGAGGGCCTCCTTGCGGCAGTCGGCCTCGAAGCGCGTCGCGCGCCAATGGAGGGTGATTCCGAAGACGAGGAGTGCCAGCAGGAGGAGCGCGGGTCCTCCCACGAGAATGAAATCGCGGTCTTTCATTGTGGTGCTAATCCTCTACAACGAAGCGGTATCCCACTCCGCGGATGGTTTCGATGTGCTTTGCGCCGAAGGCGCCCAGTTTTCTGCGGAGGCTGACGATCTGGACATCCACGGCGCGTTCGGTGACGGCGTAGCTGCCTTCCTTGAGATTGATGATGCTGCGGCGGGTCTGGACGCGTCCGGGATGCGTCATGAAGAGCCGGAGCAATTCAAATTCGCTGGCGGTGAGATCCACGGGGACGCCGTAGAGCGTGACCTTATGGAGTGCGGTGCTCAGGGCGAGGGGGCCGCGGGTGAGCTCGCCGGCGCTGGCCTCCGCGGAGAGATCCCGCAGCTGCGTGCGGATGCGGGCGATGAGGACCTTCCGGCTGAAGGGCTTGGTGACGTAGTCGCTGGCGCCCAGCTCCAGTCCCAGGACGATATCGCTCTCCTCGGACTTTGCGGTGAGCATGATGATGGGGATGGCGCGGGTATTCTCGTCGTCCTTGAGCTGTCGGCAGACATCGAGTCCATCGATGCCGGGGAGCATGAGATCGAGGAGGATGAGTGCGGGGTGTTTTTGGCGTGCCAGTTCCAGGGCGCTTTCGCCGTCGGCGGCCTCATAGAGGGTGGTATACCCGGCGGAGGTGAGCGCCATCTTGAGAAGCTCTCGGATTTCGGGTTCGTCGTCGACGATGAGAATCGGTGAGTTAGGCATTTTGGTCCTTGGTTTCTTCGGAGAGCTTGTGTCGCACGATGCGTCCGGTTTCCAGGTAGATTACATCTTCGGCGATGTTGGTGGCCAGGTCTCCCAGGCGTTCCAGCGCGCGGGAGATGGTCAGGTAGTCAAGATAATACTGCCCGGCCTCCGGGTATTGCTTCATGAGGCCGAGAAATTGCGCGTAGTGTCCGTGGTGGATTTCGTCAAGCTGGTCGTCCAGGCGGAGGACCTCCTCGGCGCTCTTGACATCGTGGTAGGCGAAGCTGTCGAGGGCGCTGGTGAACATCTTTCGCGCCATGGCGGCCATGCGCGAGAAGTCCACGCGCTCGAAATTCTGCTTGGAGAGCTTCGCCAGATCGGGGACGCGGTCGGCGATATTCACCGCCAGATCGCCGGCGCGCTCCACCTCGCCATTGATCTTGAGGACGGTGATGACCAGCCGGAGATCGGAGGCGACGGGCTGGTAGAGCGCCAGGAGCTTCAGGCACTCCTCTTCAATGAGGATCTCCTCGCGGTCCACTGCCGCGTCGTCCGCGACTACCTTCCGGGCACTCTCGCAATCGAAGGAGGTGACTGCGCAGACCGCCGTGTTCACCGCGCCCTCTACGGTGGCCGCTAGCGCGGAAAGACGGGTCTGCAGCGAGGAAAGGGCATGTTCGAAATGGATCTGCATAATTCAAAAGAAAGGAGGAAAGAGGAGGGAGGAAGGAGGAAGTTTGGCCAGGGTTTCGCGTTTGCGAAACCCCGCGCCGGAATCTACCGGCGCGTGCGTTGATGGCGCCTTCGGCGCAGTGTGCAGTGTGGGAAGGAAGAATGGCACCGCCGGTAGGCGGAAGAAATTAGGCGGGGTTCGGGGGCGGTAGCCCGACCTCCTTTGGAGATCTTCCTGCGAAAACCGCGCCAGGTGGGGCCGCTAATGGCCAGGTGCTAAATGGGCGCGTATTGCCTCAGGAGAATCGTCCGGTGATGTATTCTTCGGTGAGCTTGTCTTTGGGGTTGGTGAAGATTTGCTTGGTGGGTCCGGATTCGACGATGCGTCCCTTGTAGAAGAAGGCGGTGTTGTCGGAGATGCGGGCGGCCTGCTGCATGTTATGGGTGACGATGACGATGGTGTATTTGCTGCGGAGGGAGTCCATGAGCTCCTCGATCTTGAGAGTCGCGACGGGATCGATGGCGCTGGTAGGCTCGTCCATGAGGAGGATTTCGGGTTCTGCGGCGATGGCTCGTGCGATGCAGAGCCGCTGCTGCTGTCCGCCGGAGAGTGCCAGGCCGCTTTCTCCGAGCTTGTCTTTCACGTCGTCCCAGAGGGATGCGCCGCGGAGTGCCTTTTCCACGCGTTCCTGTACCTCGGCCTTAGTGGGCTTGAAGTGGAGCCGGAGGGGATAGGCCACGTTATCGAAGATGCTCATGGGGAAGGGCGTGGGCTTCTGGAAGATCATTCCGACCTTTCGGCGGAGTTCCAGGAGATCCACCTTGGGTTCCAGGATATTCTGTCCGTCGATGAGCACCTCGCCCTCCGCATGCTGGTCGCGGTAGAGCTCGAAGATCCGGTTATAGATGCGCAGGTGTGTGGATTTTCCGCAGCCGGAGGGTCCGATGACGGCGGTGATGCGGTTGGCCTCCACGTCCAGATTGTTGTCGAAGAGTGCCTGGTTCTTGCCGTAGTAGAAATTCAGGTGTCGTGTGGAGATCTTGGTCGTCATGGTGAGTTATTTCTCCTTGAAGAGGAATCGCGCGGAGAGATTCAGGAGGAGCACCAGGCTCATGACCACCAGTGCGGCGCCCCATCCCTGCAGATGCATGGCGGCGAAGGGCGAGTTTGTGGTGTATTCGGTGATGAGCACGGGCAGTGAGGGTGTGGGCGCGGTGAAATAGGAATTGATCCAGCTATCGGCGAAGAGTGCGGTGAAGAGCAGTGGTGCGGTTTCTCCGGAGACTCGTGCCACGGAGAGGAGTACTCCGGTGAGCAGGCCATTCTTGGCGCTGCGGCAGACGATGGAGAGAGTGGCGCGGGTGCGGCTCATGCCGAGGGCCAGGGCGCTTTCGCGGAGGGTATTGGGGACCATGTTGAGGATGTCCTCGGTGGTTCGGAGGATCACGGGGAACATCAGGAGCGCCAGCGCCACGGAGCCGGCGAAGCCGGAGAAGTGTCCTGTGGGCACCACCAGCGCCATGTAGATGAAGAGTCCCACCAGCACGGAGGGCATTCCCATCATCACATTGGCCGCAAAGCGCAGCGCCGCCAGGATCCGGGAATCCACATTGAATTCGGTGAGGAAGATCCCCGCCAGGATTGCGGTGGGAATTGCCAGGATGCTGGCGCCCAGGGTGATGGCGAGGGTTCCCAGGATGGCATTGGCGATTCCGCCGTCGTCGACGCCGTAGGGCGCGGAGCGGTGGAGGAGGAAATCGAGGGAGATGGCGTGTCCGCCCTTGAGGACCACGGTGCCGATGATGCAGAGCATGGCCAGGATGGCGGCGGCCACCGCGAACCAGGAGAATCCCTCCAGGATCGCGTTGGATATCTTTCGTCCGATGGGGGAGCGGGAAGTCATGGTCTTATTTTCTCACCTTTCCGACGGCATTGAGGTAGCAGTGTGCCAGCAGCTGTATGGCGAAGCTGAGGCCCAGCAGGACGGTCCCCAGGGCGAAGAGCGCGCTGCGCTCCAGTCCGGTGGCCTCGGCGAAGCTGTTCGCCAGGGTGGAGGCGATGGTGCTTCCGGAGTCGAAGAGGCCCTTCGGTACCTGCATCTGGTTTCCGATGACAAAGAGGACTGCCATGGTCTCGCCCAGCGCGCGGCCGATACCGATGAAGACGGCACCCAACAGTCCGCGCAGGCCGTATCGCATGACCACGTCCTTGGTGACCTCCAGCTTGGTGCAGCCCAGGCCGTATGCGGCCTCCTTGAGGACGGGCGGGGTCATTTTGAGGACATCGCGCATGATGGCGCAGATGAAGGGCAGGACCATCACTGCCAGGATGACGCCGGCGGTGAAGATTCCGAAGCCGGTGTTTGCGCCGCCCAGGAGGGGTATTTTGTCGAAGAAGAGGAATTTGTTGCAGAAGGGCTGGACGTATGTTTGCATGATGGGTGCCAGCACGAAGAGCCCCCACATGCCGTAGATGACGCTGGGGATGGCGGCCAGCAGATCGATGGCATTTCCCAGGATGGCGCCGACTTTCGGGTGTGCTTCGGTGAGGAAGAGCGCGGCGGCGAATGCGGGCGGCACGGCGAGGAGCAGTGCGATGGTGGTGGTGGCGAGGGTGCCGGCCAAGGGCGCCAATGCGCCGTATTCGCCTTTCCCGGGATCCCATTCGGAGGACGCCAGGAAGCCCAGGCCAAAACGGCCCCAGGCCTCGCTGCCTGCAAACCCCATCTGCAGGAAGAAGGCGGCCATTAGGATCACCGCAAGCGCGGCGCATCCGCAACAGCAGCCCTTGAAGATTCGGTCAATTCGGCTCATGTTTCCTTGAAGAAGGAAGAGAGAGGAGTGGATAGGTGTTTGGGGATATCGTGGGCACCTGCGAAGTGGCCCCCCGTCGCGGTCGTTGTGTGGACCGTGTCGGGGGGCGTGTGGCGTGTCGTCAGGCGCCGTGGATGTGAAGTTTCTGGACTACTTCAGGACCTTGGAGAAGATCTCCTCGTAGACGGGCTGTCCGAGGGGCACGTAGTTCAGACGGGCGGCAGCGGCGGCGCCTTCGGTGAAGCACCACTGGAAGTATTCCTTCAGGGCGGCGCGCTTCTCGGGGGCCAGGTCCTTGCGGACCAGGATGTAGGTCACGCCGGTGATGGGCCAGGACTGGTCGCCCTCGCCGTCAGTGAGCACCACGTAGAAGCCGGCTGCGTTCTTCCAGTCGACGCTGGCGCTACTGGCGGCGAAGTTGGCGGGGGAGGCCTCCACGTAGTTTCCGGCCTTGTTCTCCAGGGCGGCCATGCTCAGATTGGCCTCAACGGCGTAGGTGTATTCGGTGTAGCCGATGGCGCCCACGATCTTGGCCACGTTGTTGCAGACGCCCGGGTTCTTCTGTCCGCCAATGCCCACGGGCCACTTCACGGAGCTGCCCGCGCCCACCTGCTCCTTCCATTCGGGAGAGCACTTCGCCAGATAGTCGGTGAAGAGGAAGCTGGTGCCGCTGGAATCCGCACGGCGCACCACGGTGACGGGGGTGTCGGGCAGCGCGACGCCGGGGTTGCACGCCGCGATCTTCGCGTCATTCCACTTGGTGATCTTGCCCAGATACATCTCGGCGAGGACCTGGCGGCTCAGCTTCAGGGTCGTACCCTTCAGGGTGGGCAGGTTGTAGATGACCACCACGCCGCCCGTGACCATGGGGAACTGCTCCATGCCCGCGGCTTCCTGCTGCTCGGCAGTCAAGGGGTTGTCCGTGCCCGCGAAGTCCACTGTGTTCTCCTTGAGCTGGTTCACGCCAGCGCCAGAACCAATGCTCTGGTAGTTGATCTTCACAACACCACGCTTCTGACTGTAGGAGTTCGTCCAGTTCTGATACACCGGCGCAGGAAAACTGGCACCCGCACCATTCAAGACTAGGGCTTTCTTCGAGGCGGCCTCTACCTCGCGGGAGGCAAAGACGCTCAGCAACACCATACTGGTCGCGATCACAGCACAGAAGGCAGAAAGGGTGACGAAAAACGATTTCATGGTTTCTCCTTGTTTGAAAGCCGCAAGGCCTATTCCTCGGGCTTCAATCCTACTGTATAAAATCTCTGTGTGAGACCTGTAATCGGTTTGTTAGGATTATGTTAGCGGTCAAGGAATGGCTCGCAACGTATGTCGCTGTAGTGGCGGAAGAATCCAGCGGGGGAGGCGAGGCTCCTGCATAGGGATGAAGTTGTTCAAAAGCTTAAGCAGTATGATGACTTTGTGGCAGAATGTTGCTCTGATTTAGAGCAGTGGTAGACGCAAAAACGCCCGGGCGGGATGTGGATTTTTCCACAATCGCTCGGGCGTTTTTTGTGTGCGGAAGATGGTGGGTGCGGTGTGCGCCCGCAGATGGTGGGGCGGAGGGTAGAACGGCGTAGCAGGCGCCATTCCGCCTACCGGCGGCATTTGCGCGCCAATAATGGGCGCGCTTGGCGCAATCGCCGGGTCTTCCCGGCGATGGGTTTGGGACACCCCAAACCCTGGCCGAACTTCCTCCCTCCTCCTTCCTCCCTCCTCCTTTTTCGGAATCTAGACGGGCAGTGCGGCCATTTTGCCCATGGCGTCGATGATGCGATCGAGGTCTTCATCGGGTGTGATGAAGGGTGGCATGGTATAGATGAAATGGCTTTCGGGGCGGAGCCAGACGCCGGTTTCTAGGACGACCTTCCGGACGGCCTCCTCGTCGGGGATTTTCTTGACATCGAGGACGCCGACGGCTCCGAGGGCGCGGACGTCCTGGACATTGGGGAGGTCCTTGAATTGCGGGAGTTTTTCCTGGAGTCGCTTTTCGATGCGCTTGGCGTGTCCTTTCCAGTCATAGGTCTCGAAGAGGTCCATGGATGCGCAGGCGACGGCGCAGGCCATGGGGTTTCCCATGTAGGTAGGGCCGTGTAGCAGGACGGGGATGGGATCTGCGATGCGCTGGGTAGTGATGGCGCACGCCATGGTGATTGCGCCTGCGGTGAGGGCCTTTCCGATGCACATGACATCGGGGGTGACTCCGGCGTGATAGCATGCGAAGCGTTCGCCGGTGCGTCCGAAGCCGGTGGCGATTTCGTCGAAGATGAGGACGATATCGTGTTTATCGCAGAGCGCGCGGAGTTTTCGGAGGTATTCCGGG
Organism: Anaerovoracaceae bacterium; assembly: GCA_963632245.1. Classification (GTDB taxonomy): domain Bacteria; phylum Verrucomicrobiota; class Lentisphaeria; order Oligosphaerales; family Oligosphaeraceae; genus UBA1724. The sequence goes on along the minus strand of CAVGTF010000016.1, from coordinate 8,474 downwards.
TGGTAGAACCACATTGCGTTTGCGCCCTGGAAGATGGGTTCCAGGATGACGGCGGCGATATCGTCGTGGGTATTGAGGAGGGTCTCCATGGGCTCGAATGCCTCGGGCTTCCAGGGCTGGTGGAAGGGGCATTGTGGGCTGGGGACGAAATACTGCTGCGGCAGAATGCCCTTGAAGATGCTGTGCATTTCCTCGGGATCACTGACGGACATGGCGCCGATGGTATCGCCGTGGTATCCCCCCAGGAGCGCGGCGACCTTGGTGCGCTTGGTGCGACCCAGCGCCTGCTGGTATTGGATGGCGATCTTTAGGGCGACCTCCACGGCGATGGAGCCGGAGTCGGCATAGAAGATCTTCTCCAGTCCGGGGGGCAGGATTTTGAGGAGCCGGTCAGCCAGGTCGATGGCGGGCTGGTGGGTGAGTCCGCCGAACATGACATGCGGCATCTTCGCAGCCTGCTTCTGGATGGCCTCCACGATCTCGGGTCGGCAATAGCCGTGCGCGGCGCACCACCAGGAGGAGATGCCGTCAATCAGTGGCGTGCCGTCCTCCAGGTAGATCCGGTTTCCCTGGGTGCCCGCCACGGGGTCCACGGGACGCGGATGGGAGAGGGAGGTATAGGGGTGCCAGAGGTTGTCGCGATCGAGGGAAGCGTTCATAAAATGCGAAAAAGGAGGAAGGAGGAAGGAGGAAGGAGGAAGTTAGGCCAGGGTTTCGCGTCTGGCGAAACCCATCGCCGGGAAGACCCGGCGATTGCGCCAATGCCGCGGCGTTTTTCGCCGCGGCATTCCTGCGGAACGTCTTTGTAACTAGCTGCTAATTGTTAGGTGCTTACGGCGAGGCAACGCCGTCGGCGGGGGAGCGGGGGCGGCAGTCCCCGTCCAATCGTTATTTTTCCAATATCTAGCTAGCTACTGATTTAGGGGCTATCGGAAGATTGGGGCGAAATCGGGGAGGGGAGTCTTTTCGGGGGTGGTGGGATCGACTTTCCCGAGACGGACGACGCGGGATCCCGGGAAGTGTGTGTCGAGGTGCTTCTGGATCATGGCGGGGGTATCGTTGTCGATGAGGGGATCGGCGTCGTGGTAGTAGTTATAGACCACACCGGCGAGGGGGATGTGTCGGTTTTCGAGTGCCTCCAGGGAGAGCAGCGCGTGGTTGAGGCTACCGAGCTTTCCGTTGCAGACGAGGATGCATGGCCAGTGGTTTTGTGCGGCCAGGTCGACGGTGAGGAGGCTCTCGGTGAGGGGGACCATGAGTCCGCCGGCGCCCTCGGCGAAGGTGATTTCGTAGTTCGCCGCGACGGCATTGACGGCGTCGGTGATCTTCTGGGTATCGACGACGCGGTGTTCCAGGGTGGCTGCCAGGAGTGGCGAGGAGGGGAAATCGAAGGTCTGGGGGAAGGTGAGCTTCTGGGCGTCCTCGGGGAGGGTGGGGACTCCCATGAGCTGACGGTGCATATCCAGGTCCTCGGAAAAGTCGTGGCAGCCCGTCTGCACCACCTTTACCGTGGCGACATGGACGCCCTTCTGGTGGAGATACCGGGCCATCATGCCCGTGGCTATAGTCTTGCCGACACTGGTGTCAATGCCGCTGACAAAATAAACTCTTCCCATGGTGAAATGCCTGATGAATGAATGTGCAATGTGCGAAGTGCAATGTGCAATGCAGTGGTCGCTGAGCGGCTTTTTCGCGGCTCTTGCCGCGGTATTAGAACCGCCGCCTGAGCGGCAGAATTTCCTGCGGAGTGTCCTTATAACTAGCCGCTAGTCACTAATTGCCAAGTACTTACGATTTCGACGCGCTAAGCGCCGAAATCGTTCAGTGCGTAGGCGAAGTGTTCGTCATCGGAGATTTCGCGTCCGCGTGTAGTGAGGTAGCCGCCGGTCATGAGGGCATTGAGTCCGGAGAGCATGAGGAGTCCCTGGAAGTCTTTCATGACGGTTTCGCGTCCGGCGCAGAAGCGGAGGGTCTTAGTGGGATTAATGAGTCGGAAGAGTGCGAAGGACTTCGCCACGTCGGCGGGTTTCATGACGGGGGTCTTTTCGAGGGGCGTGCCGGGGATTGGCAGCAGGACATTGAGGGGGCTGGCTTCCACATCGATTTCGCGGATGGCGAACGCCATATCCACGCGGTCCTCCCAGGATTCGCCGAGCCCCAGGATTCCGCCGGTGCAGTTGGTGATCCCGTATTTCTTCATGAGTCGGATCGTCTCCAGCTTCTCCTCGATGGTGTGTGTGGTGGCGATGAGCTGTGCGTAGCGCTTGGGACTGGTCTGGATATTCATGTTGTAGCGCCACACATGGTGGTCGGCCAGCAGCTTCACGCACTCCTCGGAGAGGATTCCCAGGGAGACGCAGATCTTCATTTCCGGGAGCTCGCGGTGCAGCAGATCCACGGTCTCCAGGATCTTTCGGAAATCGTCGTCGGGCTTCTGCCAGCCGCGTCCGCTGGTGACATATCCGAAGACCCGCACGCCCTCGTCATAGACATGCTTCGCCGCCTTCAGGACCTCCTGGGGATCCAGGACCGGGTAGGTGTCCACTTGCGGACAATTGTGGTGACCGCTCTGTGCGCAGAAACGGCAATTCTCCCCGCAACGGCCGGATTTTGCGTTGATGATGGAGCACTTGTGCATGGGCGGCGCGAAGCGCAGTCGCACCTTGTTCGCCAGGGAGATGAGGTCCAGGAGGTCCTCGCCATGGATCTGCTCGGCGAGGGCGATGGCCTCCTGGCGGGTCAGCTCACGGCCCTCCAGGACCTTGTATGCATTTTCAATGAGGGGATGAAGCATGATGACGGCAAAAACGCAAGAATTCGGAGGACAGAAAACGCGCGGTCTTTATCAACCGCGCAGGGGAAAAGGGAAAATTTCGGCGGATGGCAAAATTTAATGCGCGCCGCAAAGCCGGGGAAGAGGAATAGTATTTAGCAGGAGAGTGGTTAGTGGCTAGTTGTATGGACGTTGCGCGGCTATTCCGCGGCATGGATGCCGCGGTACTGTGCCGCCGTTTAGGCGGAAGAGTATTCGTGGGGAAGCGGGGGCGGGGCGTGTGGGCGTGTTAGTTTCCGGTTTCCAGGAGGAGACGGAGGAGTTCGGTGAGTTTTCCTGGGGGGAGGAAGAGGAGTGCGGCGGCGATCGCGGTGAGGACGGTGATGTATCTCCGGAATGCTTGGTTGGTGAGTTTTCGGGAGAGGAGGATTCCGGCGGCGGCGCCCAGGAGGAGTGCGGGGACGAGTTTGAGGTTAAAGAGGAGGCTCTCGGCATTGATCATTCCGCGTCCGACCATGAAGGGCACTTTGATCCAGTTGAGGACGAGGAAGAACCACGCGTTTGTGCCGATGAATTCGTCCTTGGGGAGTCCCATGGCGAGGAGGTAGATGAGTGCCACGGGGCCGGCGGCGTTTGCGAGCATGGTGGTGACTCCGGTGAGCAGTCCGAAGAAGATCACCATGACCCAGACGCACCAGGGATGTCCACAGCCCTCGGCGACCATTCGCTGGAGGGCGCCCTTGCACTGGTTGAGAATCAGCAACACCAGGATGATGACGGCGGTGACGTAGCGGATCGCCAGGTCGTCCATCCAGGAAAATCCCAACAGCCACCACCCCAGGATGATTCCGCAAATGGAGATTGGGAGGAGTCTTCGGAGGAGCCGCAGATTGCAGCTACGGCGGAAATATGCTGCGCCGATGGCGTCGCCGGTGACGAGGAGTGGCAGGAGTGCGCCAGTGGCGGTCCGTGCGGGCAGGACGCTGGCGAGCATGGGGACCGCCAAGGAGCCCAGTCCGGGAATGCCGCTTTTGGCCATGCCGACGACGAAGCCGCAGAGGATTGCGAGGAGCCAGCCGGAAGGGGAGAGGGAATACATGAAAAAAGGAGGAAGGAGGAGGGAGGAAGGAGGAGGTTAGGCCAGGGTTTCGCAGGCGAAACCCCGCGCCGGAATTTACCGGCGCGTGCAAAAAGTGTGCGCCAAAGTGCGCTCGCAAAAAAATGAGGAATGAGGAATGAGGAGTTGTGGCTACTCTGCAGTGGGCCTTGTCGGAGCTACGCACCGCCAAACCGCCAGCGGACGCTAGGGTGCGCCCGCAGTTGTGAATTAGGAGTTGTGCCGCAATTCGTTGCAGCGCAGGTAGAAGGGTGTAGGTAGTGGGTTTGTTTGGATGCTGTGCGGCTCTTTCGCGGTTGGGGGCGCGGTACTGTACCGCCGCGGGGGGCGGCGGAAGAGCGACGCAGGCACCTTACAGACTAGCCGCTAGCCACTAATCGGCTAGGTACTAAAGCGGGGGCGCGGTACTGTACCGCCGCAGGGGGCGGCGGCGGAAGAGGCCGCAGGGGGCGGCGGCGGAAGAGCGCCGCGGCACCGCTTAAGCCTACTCCCTACTCCCTACTCCCTATCCCTACTCCCTACTCCCTACTCCCTATCCCTACTCCCTACTCCCTACTCCCTACTCTCCATTTTGGGGGTGTAGTGCTAGAGCAGGTCTTTGGCGGCCTTGAAGGAGCCGATGACCTTGACTTCGTCGGCTTGTTGGCCGAGTTCCTTGAGGACATCGGGCATTCTGGGGTCTTGGAGTCCGCAGTCGAGTTCCACGAAGAATCGGTATCGCCATCTGCCGTGTCCAGAGGGTCGGCTTTCAATCATGGAGAGTGAGAGACCGGCGGTCTTGAAGGGGAGCAGTGCGTCGTAGAGAGCGCCGACCTTGTCGCGGGCATCGAAGCAGAGGCAGCAGCGGTCGTGTTCGGTCTGGCGGTTTTCCTTTTGGGAGAGGATGAAGAACCGTGTGACGTTATCGGGGTTGTCCTCGATATTTTCCTCGAGGGCATTGATGCCGTAGAGGTGTCCGGCCTCGGCGCTGGCGATGACGGCGGCGCCGGCGGAGTGTGCGGCCAATTCGGCGGCGCGGGCATTGCTGGGGGTGGCGATGGTCTCCACGTCGGGGAAGTGCTGTTCCAGATAGTGCCGGCACTGTCCCAGGGACTGCGAGTGGCTGTAGATCACGCGGATGTCCTCCTTCTTGTAGTTGGAGAGGAGGCACTGGTGGACGGAGATCGCGACCTCGTCGTAGATTTTGAGGGGCGAGGTAGCCAGGGCGTCCATGGTGCCGTTGACCAGTCCCTCGGTGGAGTTTTCCACGGGGACGATGCCGAAGTCGCACTGGCCATTTTCCACGGCGTACATGACTCCGCCGATGCTATTGCAGGAGCGGTATTCGGGTCGATCGCCGAATTTTCGGGTTGCGGCGATATGAGTGAAGGTGGCGGCGGGACCGAGGTATGCGACCTTGAGGATTTTCTTCGCCTCCTGGATTTTTGCCAGCGAGCGCAGTCGGCTTGCGGCATCGAGGAGGAGCGCCTCGGTTTCGGGGAATCCGATGCAGGCATCGGTGACGGAGATTGTGGGATCGGGGCGTTGTCCGGCGACGATGAGCTGTCGGCCCTCCTGGAGATTGCTTTCCAGCATCATTCCCAGGATGGCGGTATTGCCGGTCAGGCGCTGTTCCAGGACATTCTCCATGACGATATGCTGCCGGGTGTAGTCGCGGCGGGAATTCCCGTGGCTGCAGTCCACGATCACCTGGGGGCGCAGGTGCGCCTCCTGGAGTTTCATCAGTGCCTCCTGGATGGTTCCGGCGTAGTAGTTCTCGCCCTTGGCGCCGCCTCGGAGGACCAGGTGTCCGTCGGGATTGCCGGCAGTGCGGAGGATTCCGCTGTGGCCATTGCTGAGCATACCGAGGTAGCTATGGGGGGAGGCGGCGGTGCAGATGGCGTCGATGGCGACCTGTATGGATCCATCGGTGCCATTTTTGAAGCCGACGGGGATATCGAGGGCGCTGGCCATCTGCCGGTGTGGCTGGGATTCGGTGGTGCGTGCGCCGATGCCTGCATAGCAGATGAGGTCGGTGATGTATCCGGCGGTGGCGGGATCCAGGAGTTCGGTGGCGGCGGGGAGGCCCATTTCGGCCAGGTCCATGAGGAGCGTGCGCGCCATGCGGACGCCCTTGGCGATGTTGCATTCGCCATTCAGATCCGGGTCGTACATCAGGCCCTTCCAACCCAGGGTGGTGCGGGGCTTCTCGAAGTATGCGCGCATGACGACCAGGATGTCCTGGGAGACCTTCTTCGCCAGCTCATGGAGCTTGGCGGCGTATTCGCGGGCGGCATCCAGGTCGTGGATGGAACAGGGGCCCACCAGCATGAGGAGCCGGTTGTCACGACCCTCCAGGATGTCCCGCACCTGGGTGCGCATCTCCTGGATGTTCCGCCGCATGTTCTCCGTCAACGGGAGCTCCGCGCGGAGCTCGTCCGGAGACTTCAAGTCAATTTCCTGCAACATTGTCTTTCTCCTGTAGGTCTATGAAAACAAAAAACGCATCCGAGGGAAGAATCCCGGATGCGTTCGTATGGTGTGGAAAAGGAAAAGGCGGACCGGTTGGCACTCTTGGCTTGCTCCTGGTCCGCCTTGCTCTAAAAATCCGCTTGTCTAACGGGCACGCATCGACGGGCTCTGGGGGGTAAACTCCCAAAACCAGTAAAATCGATAGCTGTACGTCAGATTTCGCATGTTGGGCGTACTATAATGGGTTTGAGCAAGGTTACAATAGAGGTGACAAAATATGACAATTTCTCGGGGCTGTAGCGTTAGGGAAGCCGCAGTGTATGTGATAGGGGAGGGCATAACCAAAGGAGGTCGGGGCTTGCGCCCCCCGTGCCCCCTGTTTTAGTACCTAGCAGGTTAGCGGCTAGTGGTTAGCCTATAAGGTGCAGCAGGCGCTCTTCCGCCTACCGGCGGTACGGTACTAGCGCGCCAATATGGGCGCGCTTGGCGCACGCGCCGGTAGATTCCGGTGCGGGGTTTTGCCGTGCGAAACCCTGGCCTAACTTCCTCCTTTCTCCTTCCTCCTTCCTCCTTTTTTTTGCCGCTTGCGGCCAAAAAACCGTGTGTGTGGAGGGGAAAGGCGTGTTGTGGGAGTCATATTAACGGGCGATTTCCGTGGAATCATGGAACTATCATTTTCCAGGCAGGGGAGGCGCGTTTTTTGTGCTTCTTTTTCTGCCCGAGTGCCGGCGAGGCAAGTTCTCCCGGTGAGCAAGCCATTTTTTGCAGCGAGGTATAGAGACAATGTCACTGCCGCTTCTTTTGCCGGAGGGGTATCGTCCCCTTCTGGACGAGTTGGCCACGGAGGTGGCCATCCGGAAGATCAAGGAGTCCTTCCAGAACAACCTGGCCTTTGAGCTTCATTTGCAGCGTGTCACGGCGCCGCTTTTTGTGCAGTCTGGCACGGGTATCAACGACGATTTGAATGGCGTGGAGAAGCCGGTGTCCTTCACCATCCAGGCGGTGGGCGGTTGCCGCGCCGAGATCGTCCATTCTCTGGCCAAGTGGAAGCGGATGAAGCTGGGGTCCATGCGGATGCCGGCGGGCCGCGGAATCTACACGGACATGAATGCGATTCGTCCGGACGAGGATCTGGACAATTTGCATTCGCTGTATGTGGACCAGTGGGATTGGGAGAAGGTCGTCACCCGTGAGGAGCGGAATTTGGAGACCCTCCAGGGGACCGTCCGGAGGATCTACTATGCGTTGCGTCGCACGGAGGACATGATTTGCCGGGATTATCCGGCGCTGAAGCCCTTCCTGCCCGAGGAGATCCACTTCCATTTCACCGAGGACCTTGAGGCCGCCATGCCCAATGCCACTCCCAAAGAGCGGGAGGACGCGGTTTGCAAGCGGGATGGCGCGGTCTTCTTGATTGGCATCGGCGGCGAGTTGCCTTTGAGCGGCAAGCCCCACGATGGCCGTGCGCCGGACTACGACGACTGGATTACGCCCAGCACCCCGGGTCACCGTGGGCTGAATGGCGATATCCTGGTTTGGAATCCCGTGTTGGGGCGGTCCTTTGAGGTCTCCTCCATGGGCATCCGTGTGGACCAGGAGTCGTTGTTGCGGCAGTTGTCGTTGCGTGGTCAGGAGGCCCGTCTGGAGCTCTCCTTCCACAAGAAGCTGATGGCTGGTGAATTGCCCCTGACCATGGGAGGCGGTATTGGCCAGAGCCGTCTGTGCATGCTACTGTTGCAGAAGGCGCACATTGGCGAAATCCAGAGCAGCATCTGGCCGGAAGAGATGATTCGTCTCTGCCGGGAGCACAACATCCCCCTGCTATAGGGGATTCGACGAGCGAGTCGGCGTATGGCGTCCCGGAGGGTATTTCCCCCGGGGCGCATTCTGCGGAGGGTACGGGAAATCTCCTCCGTGATACACGAGGCGGGAACCATTGGCGTGCGGGAATCGTCCATGCGGATTGCATTTGACGCGTACGCCCTCTTCCCTTTTACGCAAGCGTAGTGGCCGTCGTTTTGAGGCGGCCGGAATTCCTTCCCTTTGGTGTGAAGAACCGTCTTCGCGCGCGTACAGGAGCGCGCGGGAAGCGCGGGTGCACCGTTGTTTTTCTACCGCTTCCGGCAGCCCTAG
>CAVGTF010000015.1:0-24967 GCA_963632245.1 Anaerovoracaceae bacterium | reverse complement strand
GCCCTACACACCCACCATCAATGCGTCACTGACCATTGACTATTTCGTGCTGGGCTACAGGAAGCCGGTCTTCTACCGCTATCACAGCCTAATTGGCCACCTGTGCAGGATCACCCTGCTTTGGCTGTTGCTGCGGACCTTGCGGGTGCCGGCGAACATCTGCCTTTTGATCGCCTTGCTCTCCGCCATCTGGCCCAGCCGCATCGAATCGGTGATCCAACCGCAGATGCGGGGGATCATCGCCGCATCGCTCTTCCTCTACGCGACGCTCCTGTGCGCCACGCGCATCGACTCCCAGCGCTGGCTCTGGTGGATGATCGGTTGTTCTTTGTGTTGCATCATTGCCGTAGGCGCCTCCATGATCTGGAGCACCTCGCTGATCTTGGGCATTCCGCTGGCGGCGCTCTGGTGTTCCAAGCGCAAGACCGGCTTCCCCTGGGAGCGGCTGGTCCTGCCCATGGCGGTGCTCCTCCTCACCATCGCATTCTCCTTCCATCAGTCGCAATACATCTCCTACGCCGAGGAGAATGGCATCACCGTAATGGAAGCCGTCTTCCAGCAGTAGCGCGAGACCTCCCTTTTCCGAAATGGCCTCCCCCAGGCGGGGAGGCCCCTTTGTTGATAGCCCCCCAAAAATACGCCCGATCCTTCCAGAGCGGGTCCCACAAGCATGAAGAAACTCCTGTCTCTCCTCGCAATCTCTGTCCTGGCGCTGCCCCTGCTGGCGGACCGCATCGTCCTCAATGACGGCTCCGTCCTCAACGGCACCCTGAAGACCATCTCCGGCGGCACCGCCACCGTGGAGACCGATTTCGCGGGCACCCTGAAGATTCCCGCCGACCGCATTGTGAAGCTGAACACCCAGGGCGCCGTCCACATGGTCACCAAGGATGGCCAGCGCGTGGATGGCCGCATCACCACCCGTGAAGCCACCCCCGTCACCACCGAGACTGCCGTCGCTCCTGCCGAAGCGCCGGTTGCGGAGGCTGCTCCGGCGAAGGGTCCTTTGTCCCTGACCTTGGGCAGTGTGGAGCACTTGTGGCTGGACGGCATGGCGGATCCCACCTTGCCTCCCAAGCGTGCCTGGGAGGGCGAGTTCTCGGTTGACATCGCCGGCAAGACGGGCAATACCGAGAAGTTCAATGGTGGCGTCGGCACGGTAGCCACCCTCTCTGGTCCCATTGACAAATGGAAGCTCTACGCCAACGCCCAGTATGGCCGCGAGAACCACAACACCAACACCAAGAAATACCTGGCGGGCACTGACTACGAGCGCAAGATCTGCGAGAGCCCCTATACCTGGTATGCCAACGGCGAAATTGAGCAGCAGACCACCAGCGGCTTGCGCCTCCGCGAAGAGGTTGGCGCCGGTTTCGGTTACTACATCTTCGAGAATCCCGTCAGCAGCCTGCGGGTCCGCGCCGGTCTCTCCGCCAAGAGCCGCAAATACACCGACGGCAGCCACTCCGACGCCATGGGTGGACAGTTCTCCGCCCACTACGAGCGCAACATCCAGGAGTGGGGCAAGCTCGTCACCGACCTGACCTACCAGCCCTCCCTCGATGACATCCACGACTACCGTATCCTCCACGAGTCCTCCCTGGACATCCCCGTGCTCTTCCAGTATCCCATGAGCCTCCGCGTGGGTATCTCCAACGAATACAACAGCCAGGTCGTGGACGACGCGCGCCGCCTAGAGACCAGTTACTTCGCGAAGATGGTCTTCAAGTGGAAGTAACCCCCACGCGCTCCCGCGCATAACACCCCAAGACGCCCCCGCGCCTTCCCCGCAGCGAGACAGACCCTCTCGCTACGCCACGGCAGACGCGGGGGTTCTTTGTATCCCGCCCCATTTCCTCTCCTAGCACCCCTGCCCTCCCCTTCCATGGAACTCCTCGCACCCGTCAACGCCAATACCCTGGATGCCGCCCTGGACGCCGGCGCCGACGCCGTCTATTTCGGACTGCGACGGCTCAATGCGCGCCGCGGCGCCATGAATTTCTCTCCGGAGGAGCTCTCGGCGGTGGTGGAGAAGATCCACAGTAGGGGCGCGAAGGCGCATTTGACGCTGAATATCGATCTGACTCAGCGTGAATTGGGACTGGCATTGCGGACTCTGGAACTGGCGCGGCAATGCAAAGTGGATGCCGTGATCCTGCGGGATCCCGCGCTGTTGCCGCTGTCGGCGGATTTTCCGGAGCTGCAGTTCCATGTAAGCACCCAGGCGGGCGTCTCCAGCAGCGCCGGTGTCCGCATGGCGAAGGAGCTGGGTTGTCACCGTGTGGTGCTGGCGCGGGAGCTCTCCCGCGAGGAGATTTCCGTCTGTGCCGCGGTCCCAGAGATGGAGCTGGAGGTCTTTGTGCAAGGCGCGCTCTGTTTCTGTGCCTCCGGGCGGTGCCTCCTCTCCAGCTGGGTGGGCGGACGAAGCGGCAACCGCGGCGCCTGCGCCTCGCCCTGCCGCGTGGGATGGAAAAGGGATCTCCCCGATGCCCCCGAACGACACCCACTCTCCACCAAAGACCTCTGCCTCCTGGGAAAAATCCCCGAGCTGCAGGAAATGGGCGTGGACTCCCTGAAGATCGAGGGTCGTCTCAAGGGCGCGCCATGGGTCTCCCAGGCAGTAACTCTCTATCGACAGGCCCTGGATGCCAAACGCCCGCTGAAGGAGCTCCGCCAGGAGGCGGACGCCCTGGGCGGATACACCGGAAGAACCCTGACACAGGGATACTACGAGGGTCATCGCGAAAATCTGACCGACCAGATCCAGGGACGCACCAAGGGCACCGCAGCGGCGAACAGTCCCTCGTACGCGACGGTATCGGGCGCCACGGGCTGTTCTTCCTCCGAGGAGCCGGAGGGTCTCTCGGTGGCGATTACGCGTGACGAGCAGGGCGGCGTGCTTTTCTGTTGCCGGTTCAACGGCGTGCGGGAGGACTTCCGGATTCCGCCCCAGCGGATTCCCAATCCCCGCCGCGCCCTGCCGCTCTCCCAGATGGTCCGCGATGCCGCCGACGCCCTCCCCGAATCCGGCGCACAGATCGATCTCCACGAGGAGCTGAAGGAGCTCCTGCTGCCCCGGCGCTTCCAGGATACCATCCTCCAGAATCTCCAGGACTTCCTCCGAAAGGCCTCCCGGGAGGACGACGGCGTGGTCCGCATCCCCCTCCCCAAGAATCTGCAGTCGCTGCTGAACCAGAGTGCACCGAAGGACTCGCCGAATCGCCTCCCCCTGGGCGCCCCCGCGGATTTCCTGCGACTGACGCCAGAACAGCTTTCCGCCCTCCCCCGGCATCAACCCAATCCCCTCCCACGGCTCCTCATCGCAGTCACCTCACAGCACACCCCGGAGGCACTAGAGAAAGCCCTCGAGAGTCTTCCCAAGAGGCAATCGGAGGAGGCCATCCTGGCGCTCCCCGCCGTCTGCTACGAAGAGGACCTGGAGGGACTCTCTGCGCTGCTGCATTGGGCGAAGAGCCGGGGGCTCCTGGCGGAGGCGAATTCCTGGGATACCCTCTGGCTCTGCCGACAGGCCGAAATCCCCTTCGCCACCGGACAGGGCATGGCGGTCCTCAACAGCCTGGCGGCGCAGACACTCTCGCGCCTGGGCGCGCAGTGGTGCGCCCTCTCCTGGGAGATGGACCGCCGGCAGATCCGGGAGCTCACCGCCGCCTGCGCGGTGCCGCTGTCGCTCACGCTCTTCAGCTACCCGGCACTCATGACCACCCGCGCCATCCTTCCGACGGAATTTCCGGAAGGCGAGACCCTCCTGGATGCCCGGAAGTGCCGCCTCGTCCCCCGCAAGCAGGGACAGCTCACTCTCCTGAGGGCACGCACACCCATGGACTGGCTCGCACTCCGGGATCCCGTCATCCGCGCCGCACACCTGGAACTGGATCTGACCGGACTGCCCACAAATACCGCCACACCACCCGCCCCGGAAAAAACGCTCTTCCTCTTTAATTTCGATAGGACACTGAGATAGCAAAAAAAGGAGGAAGGAGGAAGGAGGAAGGAGGAAGTTAGGCCAGGGTTTCGCCCAAGGCAAAACCCATCGCCGGGAAGACCCGGCGATTGCACCATAGCGCGCCCATATTGGCGCGCTAGCACCGCCGGTAGGCGGAAGAAATTGGGAAGGCAGGGATATCCAAAGGACTGGGGCTGCCGCCCCCGCACCCCCGCGCATAGTTACACAGTTTTTTCCTTCTTGAAGTAATCCACATAGAGCCGCCCCCGCACCCCCGCATAATTACACAGTAGCCCACATCAGAGTATAGTTCGGCCGCCCCCGCACCCCCGCATAGTTTACACAGGGGGAAATAAGCGCCCCCTGCATTTACCGCGAGTATTGTGGTAAAAAAAGCCCCGTGAAGGAGGGCGTATTGCGGCTACATTAACCCTCCACATCCTTCCACGAAAGCGCTGAAGTGCGGGAAGAATCCCGTGTGTCTTCTACATCTCTCTACGGTGCAAGACATTGAACAAATGACAAATTCTCTTCGCAAATATCTCTCTTTCTTGTTGCTGGCCAGCATTCTGCTGGCGCCTGCGGCATTGCCGGCTTCCTGGTGGTGGCCCTTCGGGAAAAAGAAATACAAGCCGATTCCGCCAGAGGAGCCCCTCCACGGAAAGTACATCCCCACCGATGGCGACAGCTCCAAGAAGATCTATCCCAAGAAGAAAGAGGACGACAAGGACGCCGTCTCCGTAAAGAAGGTGCTGGAATTGGCCAAGCGCGGCAATGCCAATGCACAGTTGACGCTGGGGAAGATCTACTTCGATGGCAGTGCAGGCGAGAAGCAGGACTACAAGAAGGCCTTCAAGTGGTTCGCCGAGGCGGCCAAGAATGGCAATCCGGAGGCGATGTACAATGTGGCGATCTGCTACGACGGCGGTTTTGGCGTCGCGAAAGCGAATGGCGAGCGCGCGCTGGAGTGGTATCGGTATGCCGCGGACCACGGTGTCCCGGAAGCGCAGCTGAAGACCGCGGTCTTTGCGGAGGCCCAGGGCAAGCCGGAGATGGCCTTCCGATACTACAAGATGCTGGCGGATTCCGGTGATCCCGCATGCCAATTCCAGGTAGCCCTGCAGTATTTGAATGGGTATGGCGCCGAGACCGATCCCAAAGCGGCGGTGGAGTATCTGATCAAGGCCTCCGAGGGCGGACATGTGCGCGCGCAGGTGCGCCTGGCGGACTGCTATCAGCAGGGCGTGGGGACCGCGCGGGACTTCCGGGAGGTCTTCCATTGGCTGACCCTGGCGGCCCACGACGGCGATCCCGAGGCGCAGGCGAAGCTGGGCACCTGCTACCTGGAGGGCATCGGCACGCCTCCTAACGAGAACCTGGCCTTCCATTGGTTCACCATCAGCGCCGAGGCGAAATACCCCACCGCCGAATACCTCCTGGGGAACTGCTACAAGGACGGCATTGGCACAGCGAAGAATGCGCTGTCCGCCTTCGAACACTACCAGATCGCCGCCGATGCCGGCGACGCCCTGGCGCAATACGAACTCTCCATGGCGTTGCTCAATGGCGAGGGGGTCCGTGTGGATGCCGATCGAGCGTTGGAGTGGCTCCTGAAGGCAGCCGACAGCGGTCTGCCGCTGGCACAGGCGCGGCTGGGGATCCTCCTCTCCCACGGCACCCCGAACCACGAGGCGGATCCCACCGCCGCACGGGAGTGGCTCCGCAAGGCAGAGACCTCCCAGGATGCCGCGGCGCTGTTGCAGGTAGCGGTATGCTACCTCACTGGCGATGGCGGCCAGCACCAGGACCGCGAGCATGGCCGTCGCATTCTGGAGGGCGAATGCCTCAAGGGCGACCAGGACGCCGCACAACTCTACAAGCTCTACTTCGGAAAGGAGTTCTAATTTTCCCTCTTTCCACGACCGCATTCCCATTCAGCATTTTTTTGACATGGACCAGAAGATCACCATCCGCACCCTCCGGGAAATGAAGGCAAAGGGGCAGAAGGCCATCATGCTCACCGCCTTCGATGCCGCCACCGCCCGCTGGGCCCAAGAGGCGGGCGTCCACATGCTCCTGGTGGGTGACTCCATGGGCAACACCGTGCTGGGATACCCCAACACCCTGCCCGTCACCCTGGAGGAATCCCTGGCACACACCGCCGCCGTCCGACGCGGCTCCGACAAATGCCTGGTGGTGGGCGACATGCCCTTCATGAGCTACCAGCTGGAGATCCACGAGGCCGTCCGCAATGCCGGACGATACCTGAAGGAGTGCGGCGCGGATGCCGTGAAGCTGGAGGGCGGACGCGTCATGCTGCCCCTGATCCAGCGGCTGGTGGATGTGGGCATCCCCGTGGTGGGACACATCGGACTGCTTCCGCAATCCGTCCTGAAAGACGGCGGCTACCGCATCCATGGCCGCGCCGAAGCCGAGCGCCAGGCATTGCTGGAGGACGCCGCGGCATTGGACAAAGCGGGCGTCTTTGCGCTGGTGCTGGAGGGCGTCCCCCGGGAATTGGCGGCGGAAATCACTGCGCAGACCAATGCGGTGACCATCGGCATTGGCGCGGGCGCCGGCACGGACGGCCAGGTGCAAGTGCTGGCGGATCTTCTGGGCTATGCGGGCGATGGCTTTTTGCCGCGACACGCCAAGCGCTACGCCAATGTGCATGATGTGGCGGTGGAGGCCATCCGCCAATACGTCTCCGAGGTCCAGGAGGGCGTCTTCCCCGACGACGCGCACTCCGTCTCCGCAAAGCTTCCCCCGAAGGCCGCGAAATAAAACGGGTCTTCCCCGCGCGTCTTCCCTTTCGTCTTTCGTTTCCCCAAAAACTGTAGAATTTCGTCATGGAGATCTTCGATTCCCCTGCCCTGTTGCAGGAACAGTGCGCCGCCTGGAAGAAGGCGGGCCAGACCATCGCGCTCGTGCCCACCATGGGCTACCTCCACGAGGGACACCTCTCCCTTATCCGACTGGCACGCCAGAATGGCGACCGCGTGGTGGTCAGCATCTTCGTCAATCCCACGCAATTCGGTCCCACGGAGGACCTGGACAAGTATCCCCGGGACTTCCAGCGTGACGCCGAGCTCTGCGAAAAGGAGGGCGTGGACGCCATCTTCCATCCGGAGCCCGCGAAGATGTACGATCCCGACTTCTCCTGCTGGGTCCAGGAAGAGAGCCTCTCCAAGACCCTCTGCGGTGCCTTCCGCCCCATCCACTTCCGCGGCGTGTGCACCGTCTGCCTGAAGCTCTTCCATATCGCTCTGGCAGACGTGGCGGTCTTCGGCCGCAAGGACGCCCAGCAGCTGCTGGTGATCCAGCGGATGGTCCGGGATCTGAATGTGCCCATCCGAATCATCCCCGCGCCACTGGTCCGCGAGGCCGATGGCCTTGCCCGCTCCTCCCGCAACAAGTATCTCTCCGCTGACGAACGCGTCCGCGCGCTGTCCCTCTCCCGGGGGCTCTCTCTGGCAAAAGACGCCTTCGATGCTGGTCAGCGGGATCCCGAGGTCCTGAAGGGCCTGGTTCGCGGCGAGCTCGTGAAGGCAGGCGCCGATCCCATCGACTACGTGGACCTGATGGACCGCAACACCCTTCGCCCCGCCCAAACCGCCAAGGGGCACACCCTGCTGGCCATCGCGGCGTACATCGGCAAGACCCGCCTCATCGACAACCTCTTCCTGGACGACCCCGCCGATCCGGAGAAATGAGCCTCTCGCCGATCCAAGACAGACGCCTGGACTCCTCCCTGGAGTGCGCCGTTCCAAAGGTGCTGGGGGGCTCCCCCACGGCTGACGCCATCTTGGATCCCCGCACCCTGCCCGCTCGCGAGCCCCTTCCCGATGCCCCCGCAGGCGCACCACTGCTCCTCCTGGGACGCGACACCCCCGGTCTCGCAGACGAGCTGGCACCCCTGGCGCTGGAATGCGGACACGCCGCCATCGTGGTCCTCTCCGCGCCACGCGCCCTTCCCCCTGGCGTCCGCTCTGTAATCCTGGACCGCAAGCGCGTCGACTGGGTTGCCGCATTATCGGAGCATCTCCGCAAGGAGTCCCCCGTGCTGGCAGTGGACTGCGACGAGCCCACTCTGGAGCACGCCCAGCAGGATCTGGAACTCGCCGATCTTCTGGGATGCCACTTGGCATTCCTCTCCAGCGATCTGGTCTACGATCCCGAAAAGCGGGAATTCCCGCTGCTCCAGGACCAGGATGACGCGCGCGTTTCCCCCGATGCCCCCGGCGAGGCGGGACTTCTGCGCCAAGCGGAGGACGTCTTCCTACTGGATGTCTCCCGCGGACAGGAAAATGCCCCCTGGACCATCCTGCGCCCCACACTCCTCCTTACCCCGAAATACCCGCTGGGCATCTTTCCGCCCTTCGCGGAGTTTCCCAACACCGCCGCAAAAGCCGCCTCCTTTCCCCTGATTGGCGGCGGGCACTGGCTGGTGCAGCCGCTTTCACTGGAAGACCTGCTGCCGTTGCTGCTGGCGTTGCCCGGCTGCGCGGCCTCCCATGGCGTGGCGCTGGATGTGGCGGGACCAGTCCGCCTGGAATACCGCCGGCTCTGCCTGCTGGCGGCATCAAGGCTCTCCCGGGAGGCGGAATTCCCGGAGCTCTCCGTTGCACAGGTCCTCCGGGAACACCCCGAATACGGTGCGCATCTCTGCCATCGGATCTACCCCATTCCGCCCCGGCTCCTGGGACTCCCCGCGCCACAGCTCACCCCCGAGGAATCCCTGGCAAAACACCTTCCCTAGGACTCCTCCGGGCGCCCCTGATCCCCACCCCCTCAATACCCTTTCTTCCCCGCGAGGAAAATGCATTCTCATGGAAATCGGTTCTCGCATCACTTTAGACATCCAGGACCTGGCCTTCGGCGGTGACGGCGTGGGTCGCACGGAGTCCTGCGTGGTCTTCGTGCCTTTCGCCGCAGTCGGCGACCAGTTGGTAGTGGAGATCACCGAGCTCCACCGGAATTTTGCCCGCGGGCGCATCCAGGAGATCCTCCGGCCCTCCCCCGACCGCACCGAGCCCGCCTGCCCGCACTACGGGAAATGCGGCGGTTGCCAATACCAGCATCTGGATTACCAGGCCGAATTCCAGGCAAAGCAGAAGCAGCTGCGGGATCTGTTGCAGCGAATTGGCGGACTTTCCCAGGCCCCCGGGCTGGATTGCGCCATCCCCGCTCCGGAAATTTACGGATATCGGAATAAATTGCGTCTTGAGGCGAAGAAGCTCCCCGTGGCGCAGGGCGAACCGCCGCAGGTGGACTACGGTTACTACGCGTTAGACAACCAGACCTTCCTGCGCATCAATGGCTGCCGCCTGGCCGATCCCCGTCTGAACAAGGCCATCCCCACCGCCCTGAAGAGCGACTGGGGCAAGGCGAATGCCCGCCGCAGGAAGCCCCTGCAGCCCGCGCCCCTCACCCTGCGCATCGACACCACAGGCGAGATCAAATTCTACTTCGGCTTTGCGCCGAGGTGCCTAGGGTGGTTCAAGGAGGAGTTAGCCGGCGTGCCCTTCCGGGTGCCCGCGGGCTCCTTCTGGCAGGTGAATCCGAAGATGGCCTCCGCCCTTCTGGAGACCGTGGATGGCTGGGTGAAGGACCTGCCTGCCGAGACGCTGGTGGATGCCTACTGCGGCGCAGGGACCTTCTCTTGCGCCCTGAGCCGTTCCTACAAAGAGCGCCTCCTCATGGAGAATGACGCCGCCGCCACCGAGGCCGCGCAATACAACCTCCAGCAGCTCATGAAGGGCTGCCAGATCTTGACCGAAGCCACCGAAAAGGCGCTCCCCAAGCGGTTGCCGAAATACAATCCGGCGGAGACCCTAGTGGTTTTGGATCCGCCCCGCGCCGGATGCCAGGCGAGAGTCCTGCAGTGCCTCAAGGAGGGCCGACCCGCCTGGATCCTCTACGTCTCCTGCAACCCCTCCACACTCTCCCGGGACCTGAAGACCCTCCTCAAGGACGGCTCCTACCAGATCCAGAAGATCGGTCTCTTCGATATGTTCCCACGAACCGCACACTTCGAGACCGCAGTCCTTCTGCGCGGCTAACCCCGCACCGACACGCCGAATCTAAATTCTCGGACATTATATCGCGAACAACTCCCCCATGGAGCAGGAAAAAACCGAACATTTCAGCGTACCGGACGACAACAGCGACGACGCGCAGAAGTCCAAGCGGAGAATTCCGAAGACCAGCCACGCCGTCGAACTGGACATGAACGCCACGACCCGTGTGCAGGTCTCCAATGGCTACGACACCTCCACAGTGACGAACGATGTCAATGCCACCGCCACTATGTCCGCTGGCGCAGACGCCACCGCCATTTCCGCTGGCGCAGACGCCACCGCCACCATGCCCGCTGGCGCAGACGCCACCGCCATTTCCGCTGGCGCGGACGCCACCACCACCATGCCCGCTGGCGCGGATTCCACCACTCTGCCCACGGCCGCGCCTGCGGCCACCACGCCGGTGAAGGGCGCCAAGCGCGCCGCCGTCCGTCCGGAGGACCTCCCTGATTCCGACTCCCGCCAGAATCTCCGCCCGAACACCCAGGATGTCACCGCCGCCTTGAGTCCCTCGCAGCTGGAGGAGATGGAGCGTCGGAAGGCCGAGCGTGCGCAGAATCCCAACGAGACCCGCCGCATTACCTTGGAGGGCATTCCGGGATCGCTGGACAAGACGCGGATTCCGTTGGAGCGGAACTCCCTGCAGCACCGCCTGCACACCGTCATTCTCTTTGCGCAGAACAGCCTGACGGGCGACAAGGATTCCACGACCGACAAGGAGATCTCCCTGAAGGCGAAAGAGGTCTCCACCGATCCTCCCGAGCTCACCCTCTCGCCCCAATATCCCGAGAACCTGCCACACGTCGAAGACAAATTCGACCTGTTGTGCAAGATTGCGAAGGGCGGCCAGGGCATCATTTCCAAGGCGAAGGACAAGGTGTTGCGTCGAACGGTGGCGGTCAAGTCCCTGCGCCGTGAGCTATTGGACCGCGAGGCGATCCGCGAGAAGTTCATCCAGGAGGCGCTGATCACCGCCCAGCTGGACCACCCCTCCATCATCCCTATCCACTCCCTGATGCGGGACGACGAAAATGGCCTGCACCTGAGCATGAAGCTGCTCCAGGGAAAGACCCTCCACGAACACTTGAACCAGGTGGAGGCGGACTTCCTTAAGAAGGGCGGCACCCAGCAGGGATTCTCCGCCCGCATCCAGAACGACATCAACAACTTCCTGAAGGTCTGCGAGGCCATCAGCTACGCCCACAGCCGCCACATCATCCACTGCGACCTGAAGCCCGACAATATCATGCTGGGTCACCATGGTGAGGTCTATGTCATGGACTGGGGACTGGCGCGCGTGGTCAAGTCCGATGAGGAAAAGAACACCACTCCCAGTGGCAAAATCAAGCTGGACGGCACCCCGCGCTTCATCCCCCCCGAGGCATACGCCGGCGTCCCCCGCGACGAGCGCGCCGATATCTTCGCATTGGGACTCATCCTCTACGAAATCATCACCCTGCGCCCCGCCTACAACGGGAACTCCGTCAAGGAGATCGTCCGGCAGGTGCGAACCAACGACCGCGAGCCCGTGCAGCACCGCTATGGCTTCCGCATCCGAAAGGACCTGGAGGCCATCGTGGAGAAGGCATGCGCCTACGACCCCGTGGACCGCTATCAGACCGTGGACGAATTCAGCCAGGACCTGATGCGTTACCTCAATGACGACGAGACCGACGCGCTGCCCGACAGCTACCCGCGCTTCCTGGGCCGCTACATCCGCCATCATATGTCCATCGTGGTGGTGCTGGCACTCATCGGCTGGGCGAGTGCGCTGCTGGTCTCCATGCGTTCCGTGCAGAAGCGCGAGCGCACGGCGGAGGAATCCATCCTCCGTTCGGAGAGCATCCAGCATCGTCTGGACCAAGAAATCAACCACCGCGCCATCCAGGAGACCCACGACGCCATCACCAGCGAAAACTGCCGCGAGGCGCTGCGTCTCTCGGACCAGCTGCAGAATTACGCCAACCAGATGCACGAGCTGGGCATCCAGGCGATGCTGCTCTTGCAGGGCGACGCCCCCCAGAGCCGCCCCGCAAACTGTCTGGAGGTCTATAGCATGGACGACTTCCCGGAGGAAAAGGCGGTCTTCTCTCCCTGCCTAGACCGAAAGATCGGCCTGGACTTCTGCACCTACCTGGCGCCTCCCGAGACCCCGCCGGAGAAGGCAAGAGACCAGGCGATGCGCCTGGCGTCGCTGACGCCGCTGATGTCGGAGCTGGTCCTCTGCTCAGGACACAACCACTCCGCGCACCACGAGTCCGAGGACATCAACGAGCTCAAGAAGGTCTGCGCCGAGACCGGCTCACCTATCCTGCAGGTCTCTCTGCGCATCAAGGACTCCGAACTGCAATTCTGCTACCCCGGACACGCGCGACGCTTTGACGACCGTGTCAGCCACATCCACGGGAGTTTCCGGGATGCCTGGAAGGAGGGCAACTTCAGCCACTTCCAGCCCATCTGGTCGCTGCCCTACAAGGATGAGTCCACGGGACTGCTGGTGCTGGACTGCACGCTCCCCATTTTGGACACCGAGCGGAAGTTCCTGGGAACCGTGGCCATGAAGATGCGCGTCTCCTCCTTCGAGCAGCTGTTGCAGAACGACAATCCCGCGGACTACATGCTGGAGCAGTGGGTGTTAGGCCGCAATGGCGAGAAGATCTACCACAAAGTCTTCAGCAAGCTCACCCGCGAGGACAGCATCCTCAAGGAGCCCCAGGAACACATTCCGCCGGCCGTCGACATCATCTTCCAGGACATCTTCAAATCGGGCAAGAACAACTATTTCAACCGAAAGGACTTCGTGGAGAATGGCTATGAGGTAACCTACCACTACGCCGCCATGGAGCCGGTGGGTCTCTACCTGATCATGAAGGTCTCCCGCGACCGCATGCTGGAGCACATCTGGCAGTCGGTGCTGACCACCGCCTCGGACATGCCCCCTCTGGAAATCGACTGATATGGGCAAGAATGTGGCCGACCGGAAGCCGGAGGCCGCCGCGACGCGTCGTTCCGGAGGCGGTCATCGGCGGCTCCTCGTGGGGCTGATCCTGGTGGCGTTTTTGGCGCTGGGCTTGCGGCTGTGGGTCTGCGGGGAGCTCGCCGAGACCCCCGCCGTGGTCCATCCGCTGGATGTGACGGACATGGATACCTACCGGCGCCTGGCGTCGGAGATCCTCCAGGGAAATTGGCCGGAGGTCTTCGACTACCAGCCACTCTATTACACCGTACTGCTCCCCATCGCGCTTCTGCTCTCCCCCGACTCCCCCTGGGGTTCCATGATCCTCCAGGCACTGCTGGGAACCGCCGCATGCCTCCTGGCGGGGCTCGCTGCCGCACGGCTCTATGGACGCCGCGCGGGAATCCTGGCGGCGCTCTTCCTGGCGCTGGCGCGCTACCATATCTTCTACACGCCCTTCCTGTTGCTGGAGGTCCTCTTCAGCTTCTGGACCGCACTGGCGCTCTACGCAGTGATCCTTCTGCTGGAGAAGCCTACCTGGCAGCGCGGGGCGCTGACGGGCCTCGCGGTAGCGGGGGCATTATTGACGCGCGGCAATGCGCTTTTATGGCTCCCGGGAATCCTGATTTTGTTGTGTGTGCGTTGCCGGAAGGAGCCCCGGAAGTGCTTGGCGCCGCTGGGGGCGCTGCTGATCGCCTTCTTGTTGCCCATTTTGCCCTATGCCATCCACAACAGCCGCGCCACAGGGCATCTCTGCGGCGCCTCGGTGGCAGGCGGGAAGGTGCTTTCCTTGGGAAATTCCCCCGAGGCCCCCGCGGGCGGTCTGGAGTATCCCCGGACCTACCACGAATGGGCGCGCCAGGAAGCGGAAGAGGGCATCAGCGTTCCGCGGCAGATCCTCTCCTGGGCAGTGGAGGAGCCGCTGGCCTTCCTGGAGCTGAAATTCCGCGCGCTATTGCTCTTCTGGGACCACGTGGAGATCCCCAACAATGTGTCCCTGGAGATCGACGGCCAGAAGAGCGCGCTCCTAAGGTGCCCGCTGTTGCTCCCGTGGTCCTTCCTGGCGTCTTTGGCGCTGGCGGAACTCCTCCGGACACTGCGGCCCCGCCGCCGTGCCCAGTGGGGCGTGCTATGGATGGCGGTGGCCTTCTGGGGGGCCACCAGCGCCTTCTATCTGCTGGCGCGCTTCCGGGTGGCGGCACTGCCCATCCTGGCGGTGCTGGCGGCCGGCTTCACCTTCCGCGTGTGGGTACTGGTGCGTCGGCTGTCGGTCGTCACTCCGGCAATGAAGCGGGGACTAGTCCGCATGGGCTTCCTCTTCCTCGTGGCATTCTATCTGGTCAACTTCGCCCACGACACCTACGCCTCCTACGCCATGCCCGGAGTCTTCCGCGCCTTGCGACCCAATGGACTGTCGCTGGAGTTCCCCACAGAGAAGGTCCTCTACGACCACGGCCCCCTGGGCTTTGGCGGGAGCATCCTCTACGAAGAGCCCCTAGGCGCGCCGCTACGCCTGGAAAAGACCTTCCGACCCCCCGAGGCCTGGCAGACCGCCAACGCGGTCCCCGTGAGTATCCTGCTACGGGTCTTGCCCTTCAGCCTCCTGGAAACCCGTGCGCCGCTGCCTAACCGCACGATCCGCTGGAATGGCGAGGAGTTCTCTGCGCAAGCGCGGTGGGTCCACGAGCGGGATGCCTGGTGGCTCCGCCTGGATTTCTCTGCACAGATTTCCCGGGAGTGCGTCCTCTCCCTAGAGATGCCCGCGCGGACTCGTCTCTTCCTGGATACCCAGAGACAATACGGCAATACCCGCCTCCAGGACCAGGAGTTCCCCTACGCCGAAGCCGTCGCCGAAATGGTGCTAGCCACCCCCGAACGCCAAGAGCCATGACCGCACAGTTTCTTCCCCAATCCCTCCTTCCCGAACAAGTCCGCCTGGACTACGAAGGCGGAAGCCACCTCTTCACGCGAGTCGAACCCCAGCTCTCCCTCCGTGACATGGCGGTGGAGATGCAGGTGCACCGCGACGAGGAGGGTCACTCCTCCCTGAAGATCCTGGTCATGGCGGAGAAGAGCCGCCTGGTCTCCCTGCGCCTCCAGTGGAATCATCCCGTGGAACCCCATTTGCGCTTCCTGGGGGACCAGTGGGGCACCGCAAAGGAGCCCCTGCAGTGGCGAACCATGGATCCCTGCCGGAAATTCCCCTGGTATGTCCTCATGCGGGGCAGCGAAGAGACCACCGCGCTGGGCGTCACCACGCCCTGCGCCGCCTTCGCCGTCTGGAGCATCACCCCCCGCGCCATCATCCTGGATCTGGATCTGCGCAACGGAAACCGCGGCGTGGCGCTGGACGGACGAGTCCTGGAGGCCGCCACAGTCCTGCATTGCCGCTACGAGCGCACCCCCATGGCCGCCGCACGGCGCTTCTGCGCACTGCTCTCCCCGGAGCCCATCCTCCCCAATCTCCCCGTATACGGCTTCACCACACCGAAAGACCACCCGGAGCGGGAAGAAATCCTATCGTTCGCGGACACCCTCGCCTTGGCC
The DNA here is from genome assembly GCA_963632245.1 of Anaerovoracaceae bacterium. Classification (GTDB taxonomy): domain Bacteria; phylum Verrucomicrobiota; class Lentisphaeria; order Oligosphaerales; family Oligosphaeraceae; genus UBA1724. The sequence goes on along the minus strand of CAVGTF010000015.1, from coordinate 9,420 downwards.
GCCAATGGCCTCACCAACCGGCCCTTCCTGCTGCTGGACCACCGGCGAGTCCCCTGTACCGCCGACGCAGAGGAGCTCCCCGCTTTGGCGGAGGCCCTCCGGGAGCGCGGCATCCGTCCCGCCCTGAATCGACGGCTCCTGGCTGCGCCCACGGAGGAGCTCCTCTCTGGCGCCTGCCGTCAGCAGGCCTTCCCCGAGAGCCTGGATCCCACCTGTCCCGAGACCCAGGAATACCTGGAGAAACAGGTGCATCTCGCCCGTGACTGGGGCTTCGACATGCTGGGTATCCGGAATCCGGCCTCGGATATCCTCCACTATGCGCAGAGCCTCCCGGCGCCCTGGGGCTTCCAGGATGGCGGCGTCACCAACGCGGAGATCCTGACCGCCTTCCATTCGCTGCTTCGCCAGGACATGGGCGATCTCCTGCTCTACGGACAGGATCTGGTGGGTCATCTGGCCGCCGGATTGGTGCATATCGCCCAGACCGCACCCATGCCCGAGGGCGGCGAGCCCTCCGACGGCATCCGCCGGGAGATCAACGCCCTCTCCTTCCGGCTCTGCCAGCACGGAAACTACTTCACTCTGGCGCCCAATCCCCTGGAGATCTCCACCGAGGCATCCTGGCGCCATCGCTCCACAACCGCACAGCTCTTCTCCCACGTCGGCTCCGCGTTCTTCGTGGCGCCGGAGAATCCCGTCCTGACCGCAAATACCCTCCATGCCCTCGCAAAGGAGTTCTACAGCGCGTCCCTAGGGAACCTCCAGGCGGTCCCCACCGATTGGCTGGAAAACACCTGTCCCGAGCTCTGGACCTTGGATGGCGCGCCCTTCCCACTCCCCTGGAAGGAGCTGGAGTAGCGCGCCATCACCACACATCCCAAATTGCCCCCCCTTCCGAAGCGCCGCAGAATCCATCCCCCCGCCGGGCCCTTGGCCCACGCAGGAGGAAATACATTATGCGGCGCGTCCTTTTTCCCTGAAATCCACCCCCCTTCCTTCCCCTCTTTCCATGACCATCTTCGAACAAGCCAAGAACCCCGCCTCCCGGCAGCGCCCCGCGCCCTTCTGGAGCTGGAACGACAAGTTGGAGGACCAGGAATGCCGCAAGCAAATCGGCCTCATGAACGAGCAGGGCATCGGCGGATTCTTCATGCACGCCCGCGGCGGCCTGCACACCGAGTACCTCTCCCAGGACTGGTTCCAGATCACGAAGGCCTGCATTGACGAAGCGAAGAAGCGCGGCATGAATGCGTGGGCCTACGACGAGAATGGCTGGCCCAGTGGCTTTGGCGGCGGGCAGGTGAATGGCATGGGCGTCTTCTACCAGCAGAAATACCTGCGCATCAAGATGGTCTACAGCGCCGCCGAGGCGGATGCGGTGGAGAACCGCATTGCGGTCTATGACGAAGAGGGCCACATGTTCCCCGAGGGCGCCACGCTCCCCGCCAAGACCGCCTTCCTGGTCTGCTACTACGAGATCAATCCCTACTACGTGGATACCCTGGATGGACGCGTCATCGCCGAATTCCTGCGCAGCACCCACCAGAAATACTTCGATGCCCTCTCTCCCGAGGAGCGCGCCACCATGCGGGGATTCTTCACCGACGAGCCCCAGATCTCCCGCAACGGCACCCCCTGGTCCCTGATCCTGGAGGAGGAATACCGCACGCGCTTCCACGAGGACCTGCGCCCCCGCCTGCCACAGCTCTTCCGCGAGTGGGGAAAGGACTACCGGCGCACCCGCTACCGCTTCTGGCGCACAGTCACCGAGCTCTTCTCCAAGAATTTCATGAAGCAGATCCACGACTGGTGCGAGGATCACAAGTGGGAGCTGACCGGTCACTTGGTGCTGGAGGAGACGCTGCTCTACCAGCTCACCTCCAACGGCGCCTGCATGCCCCACTACGAGTATTTCCACATTCCCGGAATGGACATCCTCTGCCGGGATCTCACCTGGGTCACCCTGCCCCTGCAGCTCTTCAGCGTCGCCTCCCAGACCGGCAAGCGGCAGATCCTCTCCGAGACCTTCGCCCTCTGCGGATGGGCGGTCTCCTTCGCCGACCTCCAGTGGCTTGTCCAGTGGCAGATGGTCCATGGCGTCAATCTGATCTGCCAGCACCTGGAGGGATACAGCCTCCGCGGACTGCGCAAGCGCGACTACCCCGCCAGCCTCTTCCGGCACCAGCCCTGGTGGCCCTACTACAAGCCCTTCAATGACTACATCTCCCGCGTGGGCACCCTCATGGCCGCCGGCGATGTGCACTACCACGTGCTCGTCATGCATCCCCAGTCCACCGCGCAGATGTGCTTCAACGACGGCACCAACGGCGCACTCTCCCTCTACGAGCAGGAATTCAAGAAGGTCACCGATAGCCTGGAAGCCCACCATGTGAACCACCACTACGGTGACGAGATCCTCATGGAGCGCCACGCAAAGGTGGAGAATGGACATCTGGTCATCGGCGAGCAGTCCTACGACCTGGTGATCCTGCCCAAGCTCAATACCCTCACTACCTTCCAGGCCGATCTCTTGACGCAATTCGTCCAGCAGGGCGGGACACTCCTGGGCCTTCGCAACGACCTGGAGGCGCTCCCCTTCTGCCTGGACGGCGAGCCCGGCGAGAAGGCGCAGGAATTCCAAAAACTGGTCCACTGGTTCGACACCATGGACGAACTGGTCCAGGCGATCCCCGATGCCCTGCGGCCCGTCCGCGTGCTAGACGACCAGGGTCAGGATGCAGCCCAGATCAACTGCACCGTGCGGCACTTCGATGACTTCGACGGCAAGGAAGCGAATCTGCACTACTTCGTGAACAACGAGCGTTTCCAGGCAGTGGAGGCATTGGTCTCCGTGCCGGGCGCGGGCGTGGAGGAATACGACACCCACAACGGCGAAATCCGACCGGTTTCCTACGCCACGGACGGAAAGACCTGCCTGGTGCGGCACCGCTTCACCGCCGCCGGCGACCTGATGCTCCTCTCACGCTCCTACGCGGTGCCCGCCGCCCCCGCGGCGACTGCCCCTGCACAGCCCCTGACGCTCTCCAACAACTGGGAGATCAGCAAGATCACCGAGAATCTCCTCACGCTGGACCACTGCCGCTGCACAGTGGACGGGCAGGAACTCTTCGCCAAGGAATACGTCCTCACCATCCAGGACGCATTGCTGGCGCGCGAAAAGGTGAATCAGGAGTTGGCGCTGGAATACGACTTCGAGATTGGCGACGACTACGACCTGGCCCTGCCGATGGACCTGCTGGTGGAGACTCCCGAGCAGAAGCGGATCTACGTCAATGGCAAGGAGGTCTCCTCCAAGTCCCAGGGATACTTCGCGGATCCCGCCTTCGAGCGCATCTCCATTGCCGGCCTCGTGAAGAAGGGCCGCAATGTGGTGCGCCTGGAGAGCACCTTCCACCAGTTCCCCGAGACCTTCGAATGCCTCCGAGCCGCAAAGATCTTCGAGTCCGAACGCAACAAGTTCTCCCCAGACAGCGAAGTGGAGTCCATCTACATCGCCGGTGCCTTCGGCGTCCACACCGACGGCGCCTGGCAGGAGCTCACCGATGACTCCTGCCGCTACCATGGATCCTTCATCCTCGGCAAATTGGACCGCGAGAATGTGCCCGGCGACCGTCTGCAGGAGCAGGGTCTGCCCTTCTTTGCAGGCGAGATCACCCTGGAGCAGACCGTGGTGCTCACGGCAGAGGAGACCACCAAGCCCCGCGCTGTGGAATTCCGGCAGCTCTACGGCAGCGTACTGGATCTGGAGTGGAATGGCAAGCCCCTGGCTGTGCTCACCCGTCCCGACTACCGCGCGGAGATCCCGGCGGAATGGCTGAAGGTCGGCGAGAACCACCTGAAGATCAAGTTGGTCACCTCGTTGCGCAATATGCTGGGACCCCACCACCTGGAGGAGGGCGATCCCCATGCCGTGGGACCCTGGCACTTCTTCAAGACCGCCGGCGGCCCCTTCACCATCGGAAATGCCGCTCCCTGGAACGACGGATACTGCTTCTACCGCCACGGCGTCAGCCTCTAGCGCCACGGAGAATCCCATGTCCCAGCAGATCCGGTATTACGACCGCGCCACGGGCCGTCTTGAGACGGAGACGGTCCTGGGCGACCGGTGGCTCCGCCTGGCCTACGAGTCCCCCATCCGCGGGGCGCTACAATGGCCGCTCTTCTCCTGCGCACTGACGTCCCGGCTCATGGGATGGTATCTAGACCAGCCCTGCTCCGCCAGCCGCATCGAGCCCACCGTCAAGGAGCTCGGCATCGACCTCAGCGAAGCGGAGGTCCCCCAGGGCGGCTTCCGGTGCTTCAATGACTTCTTCAGTCGGGAGCTCAAGGCCGGCGCCCGGCCGCTCCCCGAGGACCCCATGCGGGTGCCCTCCCCCGCCGACTGCCGACTCACCGTATTTCCCGAATTGCCGGCAGGCATGGTGGTGCCTGTGAAGGGCACGCCGTATTCCGTGGAGGAGCTCCTGGGTCCCCAGGGAAGCCAATATGCGCGGTCCTTCGATGGCGGCGCACTGGCGCTCTGCCGGCTCTGCCCCGCCGACTACCACCGATATCACTTCCCCGACGACGGCATCCAGGAGGACTACTGGACCACCTTCGGGAAATATCACTCCGTGAACCCCATCGCCCTGGAGCAGGGAATCAAGGTCTTCACGGAGAACTACCGCACCTGCCGCATTCTGGACCTGAAGCACGGCGGCCGCACCGCAATGTTCGCCGTGGGCGCCTTCGGCGTGGCCTCCATCAATGACTACGCTGACGAGAAGGACATGGAGTTCTTCCGGGGCGTCCAGGCGGGATTCTTCGCCTTCGGCGGCTCCACCGTCATTCTCGTCTTCTCTCCCGGACGAGTCCGCTTCGATCAGGATATCCTGGAACAGAGCGCACAGGGCATCGAGACCCTGGTGAAGGCGAACTCCGCCATCGGCACCTGGCTGCGATAAAAAAGAAACACACACCCTTTCCCCACATTCCCCCTTCAAGACAAGTATCTTCATGGACATCAAAGAACTCTACCTCCACTGCCAGATTGACAGCGGAATCCTGTTAGCCGAGGCGCCCGCGCCCCTGGAAAATCCCCGCATCCTCACCCTGGAAGGCGAAGAAGTCGCCGCCCCCGTCCTCTCCCGCGAGACCCTGGAGGACGGCCTCTGGCGCCTGCGCCTGGATGCCTCGCAGCTCTACTGCTGGTCCCCCGACACCCCCGTCCTCTATCGCTTTGTCGCCGACGGCGGCATTGACCAGCGCTTCGGATACTGCGAGATCGCGGGTTTCCAGAACAAGGCGGTGCTCTTCAATGGCGCGCCCATGTATTTCCGCGGCGTAATCCGCGGCATTGTAGCCCACGACCACCCGAACATGACAGGCGGGAGCCTCTTCGATGCCGCCGTCAAATACATCCGGCAGGCCAAGAAATACGGCTTCAACCTGGTGCGCTTCCACTCCACAATCCCCTGGCCGGAATTCGTGGATGCCGCCGACCAGGAGGGCATCCTGATCCATGCGGAGATCGGCTTCGCCTACGACCGCAACGAGAAGGGCGAAAAGGTGGGGTTGTCCATGGACCAGAGCACCTGGACTGAGACCCTGAAGAAATACCGGAACTGCCCCTCCATGGCCATCTTCTGCATCGGCAACGAGATGCACAACTCCGGTCGCGTCCCGCAGGTCCATGCCCTCTACGAAGAGGGCCGCCGCCTGGCACCCGGAAAGCTCATCATCGACAACTCCGGATGGGGCGAATACGACCGCACCAGCGCCGATATCTTCTCCCAGCATATCGCGTATTTCTTCCCCTACGGCGTCCACAAGAACATGTTCCACGTCGAGGATCCCTGGCTCATCAACGGCTCCACCTACCAGGTGCCCTTCGATACCGTCACCAAGAGCGACCGCTGCCAGGCGACCGTCCACCGGAATGTGACCCCCGTGCGCCCCACCCTGGCACACGAGGCCGTCCACTACATCGAGGTCCCCGACTACTACGCCCTCCGCAAAAAGTTCGAGGACTTCTGCAAGCGCGTGGGACCCGAGTATCTGGAGGCCAATGGCATCCAGCGCCCGCGCTTCCTGGACGAATTGCCGGAGCTCATTGAGCGGAAGGGGCTGTTGCCCCGCTTCCCCCGCATGGTGAAGGCCTCCGAATACTTCAAGATGGCGTGCCTCAAGCAGTATCTGGAGTCCTGCCGCTTCTCCGAACTCTGCGGCTTCGAAATGCTCCAGTTCGCCGATTGCCTCAAATACGAAAACAAAAATGGCATCGTGGACTGCTTCGATGACGACAAGTTCATTCCCGCCGAGTGGATGCGGCAGTTCAATGGCAATGCGGCATTGCTGTTGCAGGCGGAGAAGACCGCCTTCTACTGGAGCGAGGGCCTGAAGGCCACGCTCCATGTCTCCGACTTCCTCCCCGAGCCCCAGCAAGTAGGCAACCTGACGGTCACGCTGACCTACCCCGACGGCACCAAAGAGACCATCTTCCACGGCGAGAAATTCTCCCTGGTGGGCGGACTCCAGCAGCTGGCGGAACTCCAGGTCGCCTTCCCCGACGGCCCCGCAAAGGCACTGACCCTGACTGCTTCCTTCCAGACGCCCGAGGGACTGGAGCTGAAGAACGAGTGGTCCCTCTGGGGCTTCCCCAAGCCCGAACTTCCCGCACTCCCCGCTAATACCCTGGTCACCGGATCCTTCAACGAGGCACTCCTCCAGGCGCTGGACGAGGGAAAGACCGTGCTGCTCACGCTCCCCAAGGCGCCCGTCAAGGGCCAGGCAGACTTCTTCTTCCCCGGCGCACGGGAACACTGCAAGCCCTGCATCTGGGACCGCGGCAGCGACCTGGGCGGCGTCATCGAGAGCGCGCCCATCCGCGAGGCGCTGGGCGGCTGCGAATTCTTCGATCTGCGCATGGAGAGCCTCCTCCACGATGCCTACAAAATCAACCTGGATACCTTCCCCGGAAAGGTCACCGAGTGGATCTGGGGCGTGGACAAGCCGGTGCGCGACCGCATGAAGGGCCTGGTCTTCAACGTGAAGACCTTCATTGACGGCGATACCCTGCGCAACTTCAGCCACCTCTTCTCCGTGAAGGTAGGCAAGGGCACCCTGGTGGTCTGCACCCTGAATCTCTCCCTGGACGCCCCCGCCGAGGACTGCGTGATCCGGAACTTCTCCGCCGCACTGCTGACGAATCTGCCGCTCCTGGCCGAGACGAATTGCTCCATCGAGCCCGCCGCCTTCCGCGCCTATCTGGAAGAGGTCAAGAAGAAGGGCCCCAGCAAGGAAGACACCATGAACCACTTCTGGGAATTGGACAACAAGCTGGTGGAAGACACCCTCTTCTGGGAAGAGGCGAACCTGGACCTCCGGAAGATCGACTAGACACCCCCTTCCCCATAAAAGAATCTCCTCGAAGCCATGGATAGCTATCTGGTCAAACGCGTCGCCCCCGACGCCATCCCCGCTTTGGCAGACGGGTGGGACTCCCCCGCCTGGAAAGCAGCGGATATCGTCTCCCTGGACTGGCAGTGGGGCGAAAAATCGCCGCTGCAGCCCAAGGTGCAGGCGAAACTCCTCCACGACGGACGAATCCTCTACGGAATCTTCCACGTGGACGCCAAGGCCGTCCTGGCACGCGCACGCCACTTCAACGAGTGCGTCTGCGTCGACTCCTGCGTGGAATTCTTCTTCCGTCCCCGTCCCGACAAGGGATACCTGAATCTGGAGATGAGCGCCGGCGGCGCCAAATTGAGCTCCTACATCACCAACTGGGTCCGCACCGAAGACGGCTTCAAGGAATACGTGCAGCTTCCCGAGGAGATGGGCACCCTGATGCCCACCCTGGGCACCCTAGGACTGGTCCCCGAGGAGCGGAAGGGCGATTGCACCTGGACCATGGCCTTCCAGATCCCCCCCGCAGTCCCCGCCGCCTACGTAGGCGACCTCGGCGAGCTCTCCGGGCAGAAGTGGACGGCGAACTTCTACAGTTGCGGCGACCACCTGGAACACCCGTTCTGGCAGGCCTGGCAGGGCGTCCCCACCCTGAATTTCCACCAGCCGGAATACTTCGGCACCCTCCTCTTTCAGTAGCAACCCCGCACTCTGCCCAAGACCGGGAGTTTTTTTTCGCGTTTCTCTAGCAAAAGAAGAGAAACGGGTTAAAGTTTGCCTCATATCATCCTACACTTGAATTCCATACCCGCGCGTGGCGGGGCGCTCTCGGCGGCACAGCCGACCAGGAGAATCCCCCGCTTCGCGCATCCCACCTTCACTCCGAAACAAAAGGAATATGGGTACTCCGAAGCTTTTCATCCTGTCTGACCAGATGCGTGGCGCCTCCTTCTCCCTCAGCCAGGAAAAGTACACCGTCGGCCGTGCCGATGACTGCGACATCTGCATCTCCGCTCCCACTGTCTCCGGACACCACTGCACTCTCGTCAAGCTCGACGACGGCAGCTACGCCATCGAGGACCTGGGTTCCACCAACGGCTCCAAGGTCAATGACCAGCTCCTGGAGCCCGGAAATGCCGTCAAGCTGAAGAATGGCGACATCTTCCAGATCGGCAACGTGGAGATCCTCTTCGACGACATCGAGGGCGCCCGCGAAGAGAGCCGCACCGTCTCCGTCATCGACCTGGATGATGTGGACACCGGCGAGATCAACAAGACCACCATGCGCAACCTGGGCAGCCGCCTGGGCAGCAAGCGTGGCACCACCCTCCGCCCCAACCAGAAGCACGGAAAGATCATGAATATCATCGTGATCCTCCTGGCCATCCTGGTGCTGGTGCTGCTGGGCGTCGTCATCTTCAAATAAGCCACCATCGCCCTTTCTTCCAGCGGGGGATTGAAGCAGGGGAACCGGGCCACGCAGGCACCGGTCCTAGGGATTCGCCGGCCGGCGCCGGGCGAATCATGAGCCTCTCCCGCCGGATTTCCGCGGGGGAGGCATTCTTTTTTCTGGAAAATCCCGGGAAGAAGAATCGTCTCCGGATGCGCTAGACGCCCGCCGCAGGAAACCCCTATTCCTCCCGCGCGGCAGGGATAATGGCGCCTCCGCTCCTCCCCCCTCCCCCACACAAGCCACCCATCACACGACCGCGGCACACGCCACCTCCCCCCAGGAGGGACTGCGCCAATCCACCGACGCGCCCGAAAAACGCCCGCGAAGGAGAGGGATCTCCTTTCCCTCCCTCCGCGGAAGAATTTTTTTCGCGCGCGCCCCCGCGCACACGACGGGCACGCCCGTACGCGCAAGCGACTGACGCGCTTAGTGCAAGCGCGACTATCCGCCCGACCCCGACCCGATACGACTTTCATGAGCTCCAACAATACCCCCGAAGATCCCCGGAAAGAGCCCCAGACCCCGCCTCCGGCAGACCCCCGCGATACCCTCCCACAGGA
>CAVGTF010000014.1:18042-25032 GCA_963632245.1 Anaerovoracaceae bacterium | reverse complement strand
AACCACCCATTGCCCATTGCACATTGCACATTGCTGCCGTAGGCGCCACGCCCCCAATGCCCCCGCCTATGCCCTTCCGCTTACCGGCGGTACCGCACATTGCACACTGCGCCTTCGTAGGCATAAACTCCTAATTTGCAATTGCGGCGCCCTCTAGCGCCGCCGGCGGTTTGCCGCCCTGAAACGGGCGGCAAGGCCCACTGCAGAGTGGCCACAACTCCTCACTCCTCATTCCTCATTACAAAAAAAGGGCCCCATGCGCTGGTTTGCGCATGGGGCCCTTTTTTATGTGTCTACTCCTTAGAGTTCGCCGACGGTCTCTTCAGCGGCGGGTGCGGGGGTCTCGGCGGGAGCCTCGACGGGCGCTTCCTCTTCGGATTCGGCCTCATCATCCAGCAAGGGCCAGAAGAAGGACTCCTCGAACTCGGAGATGCTGGAGATGGTGTTGGGCGTGAGTCCCTCGGGCAGTCCCTGGATGGTTCCGCCCTTTTCGCCGGTCATGCGGATCATCTCGATGCCCTTAGCAGGTGCGTTGGTGTATCCCTCGGTGGCCAGAGCGGTGTGGGGGAAGTAGCGCAGAGTGCTGCTGATGGGGTTGGAGAGATTGAAGATTCCCAGCAGTGCGTTGAGAGAAGCGAACTTCTCGGAGTAGCTGCGATCCAGTCGGCCCATCTGCTTCTCGGTTCCCATCCAGGGCACGGAGTTGAAGATGACTGCGCCGGGCAGCTTGTCGTTGTCGGTATGGATCTCGTTATCACCGGTATTGCCCTCGATGAAGGCGAAGTGGGTGGTTTCGGGAGTGCCGGGCTGTGCGTTGACGGTGAGTTTGCCGCCGACCTCAACCTGGATGGGGTTGTTGTTGGTAACATCGCCGATGTGGTCGCCGGAGACCAGGGTGGTGTCGTCGCCGCTGGTGATGACGGCGTTGTCGCTATCGGTGATAGCGCCCTCGGCGTCGATGACCACATAGGCATCGGCAGTGACGCTCTTCTCGATGTTGACATCGCCAGAGGCCTTGATGTTGGCGTAGTGGGCGACGCCGGCCAGACCAGTGACCTTGTCGATCTCGTAAGCACCGACCTCACCCAGATTCAGGTCATTGCCAGTGATATCCACATTGCCGTCGTGGGCAATGGCGGTCTCCACATTCAGATCCTCACCGGTGATGGCGATATCGGAATCCTGACCATTTGCCTCGGCGTTCAGCTTATCGACATTCTTGCCGACGTAGGAGATGTCGGACTCGTCGCCATCGGTGGCCAGAGTCACGTTGTCGATATCGGAATCCACGGTGACATCGATATCGCCGTCGCCATCCAGGGTATGGAGATCGAGGTTATCGGTATCCACATCGCCGGAGATGGTGATATCGCCGTTGGCGAGGCCATTGATGGTCTCGGCGGCCAGGGTGCCCTCGGAGGTCACATCGCCGCCGGCCTTGAAGTCGATGACGCTGCCCTCGGTGAAGGGCTCGGTGGCCTCAGTGCCGGCCTGGATGGAACCGGTGTTCACGGTGTCTTCGCCGGAGGCGATCTCGACGGACTTGTCGGCCTGGATCTCGCCCTCGTTGAGGACGTTCTTGCCGGCGTCGAGAGTGACCTTGGAGTCCTCGGTGCCCTGCGCCTCGATGGTGCCCTCGTTGACGATGTCGCCGGAGGCGGAGTCGACCGTCACATTCTGCGCCAGGACCTCGGAGGTCTCGGCAACCGTGGCGTTCTTCTCGGCCTCCACAGTCACATCGCCATTCTCGGCCTTGGCGTCGCCGGAGAGGCTGACCTCGCCACGCTCGGAAGTGAGCTCGATGTCGCCATTCTCGGCGGTGAGATCGCCCTCGGCGGTGGTGGCCAGATCGCCAGTGACGGCGGTGACGTCGATATCCTCGCCGGCCTTCACGGTGGCGGCAATGGCGGCGTCATCTTGAGCGGTGATCTTCACGGAGCCTTCGGTAGCCTCGATGGCGCCGGTGCTCTGGAAGGACTCGCCGGCGTCGGCGGTCACATCGCCCTTCTTGGCCAGGATGGTAGCGGAGGTCTCCAGGCCGTCAGCGGCATCGAGATCCACATTCTCCTGAGCGGTGATGGTTCCGGAGAGCTCCATCTCGGCACCGGAGTTCAGAGTGGCATTGCCCTCGGTGGCTTCGATGGCGCCAGAGGAGGTCAGATCGCCCTCGGTGGTGGTGACCGTCACATTCTTGGCGGTGACATCCGCGGAGACCTCCGCGTTGTCCTTGGCGGTGATGATGGCATCGCCATTCTCGGCAGTGACAGTGCCCACGACCGAGGCGTCGTCGCCAGCAATCAGGACGGCATTGCCATCGGTGGCCTTCACAGTGCCATCCACATCCAGGTCGCCCTCAGTGGCAGTGATGGTCACCTCCTTAGCGGTGGTGGTGTTCTCCACGGTGGCGTTGTTCTTGGCGGTGATGGTAGCATCGCCATTCTCAGCGGTAACATCACCCGTGACCTTAGCATCCTGTCCAGCAGTCAGGACGGCATCGCCATCGGTGGCCTTCACGGCGCCGGTGACCTCCAGATCGCCCTCGGTGGCCTCGATCGCCACATCCTGAGCGGTGACATCCTCGGAGACCTCGGCGTTGTTCTTGGCGGTGACCTCGACGGTGCCATTCTCGGCAGTCAGAGCGCCAGCGACCTCGGCATCGCGGCCGGCGTTGACAGTGATGTTGCCCTGCTCGGCGATGACATCGGCACCGATGGTGGCGTCATTGCCCGCGGTCAGAGTGGCATCGCCAGTCTTGGCGGTGATGACTGCGCCCTCGGTGGTAGTCAGGTCGCCCTCGACGGCCTCGACGGTCACATCTGCACCGGTGAGGGTGGCATTGATCGTCGCGTTGTCGTTGGCGTAGACATCAACCAGGCCATTCTCGGCGGCGACCGCCGCATTGACCTGTGCGTTCTTGCCGGCGACCAGAGCGGCATTGCCCTCGGTGGCGGTGACCGCGCCATTGACCAGCAGATCGCCCTCGGTGGCCTCGATGCTCACGCTCTTGCCATCAACGGTGCCCTGGGTGGTGACGTTGTCCTTGGCGGTGATCTCGGCGCTGGTGGCGGCCTTGACATTACCCAGGACCTCGGCATCCTTGCCGGCATCCATGGTCACACTGCCCTCGGTGGCCTCGACGTCGTTCTCCACAGCCAGATCGCCCTCGGCGGCGTCGATGTCGACGACCTTGCCAGTGACCTTGCCGGTGATCGTCGCGTTGTTCTTGGCGGCGATGGTAGCGGTCTCGCCAGCGGTGACATCGCCATCCACATCGGCATCGCGGCCGGCGGTGATGGTGGCGGAACCAGTGGTGGCAGTGACAGCGGCTTTGATCTCGGCATCATTGCCGGCGGTCAGAGTGGCATCGCCGGTCGTGGCGGTGATGACGGCCTCCTCGGAGGTGGTCAGATCGCCCTCGGTGGCGGTGATGATCACGGTCTCGCCAGTGATGGCGGCATTGGCCTCGGCGTTGTTCGCAGCGGTGACCTTGACGGTGCCCTTCTCGGCGGAGAGAGCGCCATCCAGCTCGGCGTTGCGGCCGGCATTGACGATGAGATTTCCGTCGCTGGCGGTGACAGCAGCGCCGATGGTGGCATCCTGTCCGGCGGTCAGCTTGGCGTTCTTGGCGGCGGTGATGACCGCATTCTCGGAGGTGGTCAGATCACCCTCGGTGGCGTTCAGGACGACGTTCTTGGCGTCGATGGTGTCCTCAACAGTCACGTTGTTCTGGGCGTAGACGCCAGCAGTGCCCTTCTCGGCGGAGATGGCGGCCTCGATAGAGGCATCCTTTCCGGCGGAGACCGTCACGTAACCGGCCTCGGAAGTGATCGTGTTCTGCACGGTCGCATCGCCCTCGGTGGCAGTCACCGTGACATCCAGATGGCTGAGGATGCTGCCAGTGACGGTGGCGTTGTTCTTGCCCTGGACCTGGACCGTGCCGAAGTCCTCATCGGCGGTGATGTCGCCTGCGCTGGTCGCATCGCGCTCAGCGAAGAGCTGCACGATTCCGGCATCGATGGTACCGGCGTTCGTCATGTCGCGGCCGGCGGAGAAGACCACAGCGCCATTGGTAACGGTGGTGTTGCCGTAGACATTCAGGTCGCCATTCTGCGTATACGCCTCCACGCTGGAACCTGCGGTCATGTCGCCCTGGAGGGTGGCGCTGTTGCCAGCCATGACCATGGTGTAGTACTTGGCGGTGAGATCCGCATCGGCGGAGGTGGTCAGATCGCCCTCGGTGGCCTCGAGGCTGATGACCTTGGCATCGATGGTGTTCTTCACATCCAGGTTGTTCTTGGCGGTGACAAGGACATAGTCATTCTCGGCCTTGACGGCGCCTGCGACCTCGGCATCCTTGCCGGCGGTCAGCTCGACATAGCCCTCGTTGGCGGTGATGGTGCCCTCGGTAGCCAGATCGCCCTCGGTGGCAGTGACAGTCACATTCTTGGCGGTGATTTCGCCAACGGTGGCGTTGTTCTTGGCAGTGACCGCGGCATCCTCGGCGGCGGTGATAGCGCCATCCACATCGGCATCCTTGCCGGCGGTGATGATGGCGGAGCCTGTGGTGGCAGTGACAGCGGCCTTGATCTCGGCATCATTGCCGGCGGTCAGAGTGGCGTCGCCGGTCGTGGCGGTGATGACGGCCTCCTCGGAGGTGGTCAGATCGCCCTCGGTGGCGGTGATGATCACGGTCTCGCCAGTGATGGCGGCATTGGCCTCGGCGTTGTTCGCAGCGGTGACCTTGACGGTGCCCTTCTCGGCGGAGAGAGCGCCATCCAGCTCGGCGTTGCGGCCGGCATTGACGATGAGATTTCCGTCGCTGGCGGTGACAGCAGCGCCGATGGTGGCATCCTGTCCGGCGGTCAGCTTGGCGTTCTTGGCGGCGGTGATGACCGCATTCTCGGAGGTGGTCAGATCACCCTCGGTGGCGTTCAGGACGACGTTCTTGGCGTCGATGGTGTCCTCAACAGTCACGTTGTTCTGGGCGTAGACGCCAGCAGTGCCCTTCTCGGCGGAGATGGCGGCCTCGATAGAGGCATCCTTTCCGGCGGAGACCGTCACGTAACCGGCCTCGGAAGTGATCGTGTTCTGCACGGTCGCATCGCCCTCGGTGGCAGTCACCGTGACATCCAGATGGCTGAGGATGCTGCCAGTGACGGTGGCGTTGTTCTTGCCCTGGACCTGGACCGTGCCGAAGTCCTCATCGGCGGTGATGTCGCCTGCGCTGGTCGCATCGCGCTCAGCGAAGAGCTGCACGATTCCGGCATCGATGGTACCGGCGTTCGTCATGTCGCGGCCGGCGGAGAAGACCACAGCGCCATTGGTAACGGTGGTGTTGCCGTAGACATTCAGGTCGCCATTCTGCGTATACGCCTCCACGCTGGAACCTGCGGTCATGTCGCCCTGGAGGGTGGCGCTGTTGCCAGCCATGACCATGGTGTAGTACTTGGCGGTGAGATCCGCATCGGCGGAGGTGGTCAGATCGCCCTCGGTGGCCTCGAGGCTGATGACCTTGGCATCGATGGTGTTCTTCACATCCAGGTTGTTCTTGGCGGTGACAAGGACATAGTCATTCTCGGCCTTGACGGCGCCTGCGACCTCGGCATCCTTGCCGGCGGTCAGCTCGACATAGCCCTCGTTGGCGGTGATGGTGCCCTCGGTAGCCAGATCGCCCTCGGTGGCAGTGACAGTCACATTCTTGGCGGTGATTTCGCCAACGGTGGCGTTGTTCTTGGCAGTGACCGCGGCATCCTCGGCGGCGGTGATAGCGCCATCCACATCGGCATCCTTGCCGGCGGTGATGATGGCGGAGCCTGTGGTGGCAGTGACAGCGGCCTTGATCTCGGCATCATTGCCAGCGGTCAGAGTGGCATTGCCCTCGGTGGCGGTGATGACGGCCTCCTCGGAGGTGGTCAGATCGCCCTCGGCGGCGGTCAGGGTCACATCGGTGGCCGTGATGTCTTCCTTGACATCGAGGTTGTTCTTGGCAGTGACCTTGACGGAACCATTCTCAGCGGCGACCGCGCCAGCGATCTCGACATCGCGGCCGGCGGTGATCTCGGCGACTCCGGTGGCAGTGACCGCGCCAGCGATCTCGGCATCCTGACCGGCGGTCAGCTTGGCATCGCCCTCGGTGGCGGTGATGGCGCCCTCGGCGGTCAGATCGCCCTCGGTGGCCTCGACAGTCACATTCTTGGCGGTGATTTCACCGACCTCGGCGTTGTTCTTGGCGGTAACCTCGATGGCGCCCTGTTCAGCAGCGAGAGCGGCATCGATGGAGGCGTCCTTTCCGGCGGTCACGACCACATCCTTCTCGGAGGCGGTGACGTCAGCGGAGATGGTGGCGTTGCCCTCGGTGGCAGTCAGAGTCACATCAGTGGCCTGGATCTCGCCCTGGACATCCAGGTTGTTCACAGCCCAGTCGGTGACCACGCCATTCTCAGCAGTCTGAATGCCAGTGGTGATGACATCCTTTCCACCGAAGACATCGATGTCACCATCGGCGGCAGTCACGTCGGCATAGACCAGTGCATCGCCTGCGGTGGCGGTCAGATCGACATTGTTGGAGGCATTGATGGCGGCCAGCACCTCCAGATTCTCCGCGGCCTCGGCGATGACATCGCCATCCACGGCGGTGAGAGCGCCAGCGAGCTGCGCGTCCTTGCCAGCAGAGACCTCGATATTACCAGTGGTGGCCTTGACGCCCGCCTCGACGGTCTCGACAGCCTCGGAGGTCTGGCTGGCATCCACAACCACATTGCCCTCTTCGGCGGTCAGCTTCACGCCATTGCCGGCGGCGATTGCGCCATTGACCGTCAGGTTGTTCTTGGCGAGGTTCTCAATGGAACTCTCGTCGCCAGCGAACTGGACGGCATTCATCTCGATGTCGCGTCCGGCCTCGACCTTGATGCCAGTGCCAGCGGCGGTGATGGCGGTGCCAGCCTCGTTGGTCACATCGCGGCCGGCCTCGATGGTCACGCCACCAAATCC
>CAVGTF010000014.1:0-18032 GCA_963632245.1 Anaerovoracaceae bacterium | reverse complement strand
ACCAAATCCGGCGGCGATGTTGCCCGCGGCCTCGCCGATGACATCATTGCCGGCGGTCAGCTCAATGCTGTCGGTGCCTTTGATGTCGGCATTGTAGAACAGGTCGCCATCAGTAGCCTCGATCTCCACACTCTGGCCGCCCACCTCCGCCAAAACAGAGGCGTTCTCGCGAGCGGTGATGCTGACGGCGGCAGTAGCGCCAACCGCCCCCTCGATCACGGCATCCTTGCCGGCAGTCAGAGTGGCATCCTCGGCGGCATCAACACTTCCCAAATCACTGACCTTGACGCTGCCATCAGTGGCAGTGAGGGAGACGTTCTTGGCGATGACGGCGTCATCGATGGACACGTCGTTCCGGGCAATAACGGAGACCTCGCCATTCTCGGCAGACACTCCGAGACCAATAGCGGCATCCTCGCCCGCCTCGACCTTGAGACCATCCTCACCCGTGACAGTGATCTCGCCCAGAGTCTGGACATCGCCCTCGATGGCAGTCAGAGTGGCGGAGATGGCGTTGATATCGCCGTTGACGGCGAGGTTGTCGTTGGCAGTGATCTCGGCGACGCCCATCTCGGCCGTGACCGCGCCAGTGACCTCGGCATCCTGGCCGGCGGTCAGCATTGCGTTACCATTGGTGGCCGTGATGTCACCATTGGCAATCAGATTGCCCTCAGTGGCAGCGATGGTCACACCCGCGCCCTCGACAGCGCCGACAGTGGCGTTGTTCTTGGCGGCAATCGTGGCGGTCTCGACGGCGGTGACCTCGTCAGTGATATTGGCGTCACGGCCGGCAGTCAGTTCGACGGTACCCGCAGTGGCATCGATGGTACCATTGGCAGTCAGATCACCCTGGAAGGCATCGACGAAGACATTGGCACCTGTGGCATCGCCATTCAGGGCAACATTCTCCAGGGCATTGACCTGAATCGCGCCATTCGTGGCAGTGACATCGTAGAGAACTGCGCTGCCATTGTTGGCGTTCACGGTGACGCCGGCGTCGCCGGAGATCGCGGGAGTGGCGCGGTCGGCACCCTGGACATTCCGTCCGGCGGTGATGGTGACTGCGCCCTTGGTGGCAGTGGTGGTGGAGTAGATGACATCCTGGTCGGCGGTCAGAGTGATGCCCATCTCGCCGGTGGCCTCGATGGATCCTGCGACGCCATCCACCGCGATATCGCCCTGGAGGGCATCGACAACCACGGTGGCACCCTGGACACTGCCGCCGATGATGGCGTTGTCATTGGCAGTCAGCGTGACGTTTTCAGATGCCGTGACATCGCTATTGGTGGTGATGTTCTGACCGGCGGTCAGCGTGACGTTTTCAGAGGCCGTGACAGCGCTATTGGTAGTGATATTCTTGCCGGCGGTCAGCGTGACGTCGCCCTGGAAGTCCTCGGCCTTGCCGGTGGCCTCCACAACGCCAATGTTGGAGAGATCGCCATTGGTAGCGGTCAGAGTAACGGACTTGCCGCTGACGGCTTCCAGAACGGCGTCGTTTGTGGCATTGACAATCACATCGCCATCAGTGGACTTCAAGCCGCTGGAGGCATAGACATTTTCGCCGGCGTTGACAGTGATGGCATTCTTCGCGTACACATTTTCCCCCAGAGTCGCGTCGCCAGCGATTGCGGAAACCGCCACGGTGTCCGCATTCACTTCGCCGCTGATGGTCGCGTTATTCTGCGCGTAGATCTGCGCATGGCCGCCCTGATTCAGGATGCCGTCGTGGGCGGTCACCTTGCCAGAAATATTGACGTTGTTTCCAGCGCTGATCTCCACATCGCCCTTAGTCACATCGGTATGTGCCGCTTCAGCTTCAGTCAAGACAGCGGCAGAGACATTTCCGAGGGTGATATCCTCGCCCGCGCTGAGGACGACGCTACCGTCTTCGGCTGTGATATTGACGAGAGGAAGAGTGGGATCTTCCTCCGTAGGCTGTGCAGTCGTGATGCTGCCGTGAGTGGCGGTGACCTCCACCTGCAGAGCAGTGACGTCCTTATTGAGAGTCACATTGTGTCCGGCGCTGATCTCCACCTCCTTTTCAGAGTGCAGCACGCCATCGACCGTCACGTCCTGACCGCCCTCCAGCGCCAGAGAATCGCTCTTGGCGGTCACATCCTTCGACACCGTCAGATCGCCGGACTCGGCAACCAGGGAGACATATCCGGCACTGACAGTGCCGCCGATGATGGCGTTGTTCTTAGCCAAAACGGAGATACGGTTATTGTCATCTGCCTTAAGCGCGCCCTCAACCGTGACATCGCCGTCGTCGGCGCCCAAGATGATATCCTGGCCATTGTTCGTGCCATTCGCCGTGATGGTGGTAGTCGCGCCGGAGACGGTCAGATTGCCGCTGAGGGTATTCGCCATAACGGCGCCAGCGGTGATGTCATTGGAGATGGTGATATTGTCCTTGGCGTAAATGGTGGCGGTGCCCGCCGCATTCACCTTTCCGCTGACAGTGGCGATACGGCCAACACTCATATTGACCTCGCCTTTCTCGGACTCCACATCGCCGGAGACAGTCATGCTGCCCACGCTACTAGTCAGGACAACGCCTTGCGTCGCCTTGATGTCACCAGCCAGATTCGCCTTGTTGGCGGCGGTGACAATCACGCCCGTCTGCTTGAAACCGTGGTTGATTCCACCACCGGCGGTGATGGTGCTTCCGGACAGGGTGTTCACATTCTGGCCGGCAGTGACCTGCACGACGCCCTTGGTGGAGGCGACCGTTGTTTCGGTAGCATTGGTACCAAGGGTCACATCACCCTCGGTTGCGCTCACAGTGATATTTCCGTTGCTGGAGACATTTCCAGTGACAGTGGCGTTGTTCTTGCCAACCACAGTCACCGTGGCGCCGTCTTTCTCGGCAGTGATGTCGCCGGTGGCCTTCAGATCACGGCCTGCATAGAGAGACAGCTCGTTGGCGCCGGTGGTAGAGACCGCGCCCTCGACCGTCAGATCGCCCTCCTGGGCGCCCACATCCACTTTGCCAGTGGCTGCAATGCCCTGGGCATCCACATCGCCAGCAACAGCGGCGATGCTGACATCGCCATCAGAAGTCACGTCGTTAAGAATCACATTGCCAGTGGTGGCAGTGACATTGACATCGCCGGCGTAGAGCGCCTGCTCCACAACCACGTAGCCATTGCTGGAGGTCAGGGAGAGGCCGCCCAAGGAGTTGGTTTCGTCAGTGGTCAGGTCGATATCAATGTTGCCCACGGCGATAATGCCCAGGCTGTTGCCCACCACGGCGCCATTCTGGGTGCCCTTGATGACGACATCGCCCAGGGCATTCAAGCCAGTGCTATTATTGAGCTTCAGGCCCTTGGCGCCATCCAAAGTCAGGGTACCGGGATTCTGGAATTCGGCAGAGCCATTCAGGACGATGTAGTCAGTCAGGGACTTCAGGCTCAGGTCGTAGGTGCCGCCGAAGGTGACTTCGTTCAGCAGACTGATGCTGCCCTCCGTCCAGCCAGTCTTACTGTCAACGCCACTAGACTCGTAGGTGAGTCCCAAATCGTGGGTCTGCAACTCGGCGGTGATGTTGGAGGCGTTGTAGTAGGTCAGGACAGGATCGCTGAAGATGTAGGCAACGATATTGTTATCCTTATCTTTCTCAGCCTCAGAATTCGTAAAGGTCCAGCCATTGCCGTCCGCATCGCAGACAGTGTAGCTGTATTTTTCGTTTCCGGACTCATCTTTTTCGGGAGTGAATTTTTCGTTCGTATCCTCGTCCTTATTAAATTCACTCACCAGCACGCGAATGGTCGTCGAGGCATTGACGGATGTTTCCTCATTGTTATACTTCACCTCTCCCTCGCTCCCGTTGGCGGAGCCATTTCCGATTTCGAGGTAGGCGACGGGATCCAGGAGGACGCTTTCGACATCGAGGGCACCCAGGTGTCCCAGGGCGGAGTTCCGTCCGGAGAACTCGGCGGTCTTGGCGGTGACGGCGCCATTTTCGGCATCGACCACGCCGCGTCCGGCGTCGGCGGTGAGGACCACATCGCCGCCCTGGGCGTTGATGGTGCCGTCATTGACGACGGTGGCGTCGGTGGAGGACACCAGGAGTCCGGAGAGATCGATGGAGAGCTTTCCGCCGTTGCCGAAGTTATCCAGCTGGATGGTCTTGGCGGTGGTGCCGATGAGGGCGGCCTGGCCATTTGCGGCATTGATCACGCCGTGGTTCTCCACATTCTTGGCGATCAGCGCAGCGGACTCGGCGTTGATGACGGCGTTGTTGATGACGCTGGCGGTGGAATCGCCCTGGAAGCGGAGATTTCCGCCCCAGAAGTCATCGTCGCTGATGTCGTAGGTAGAGGCGATGAGCTTATTCACATCGATGACCGCGCCGGAACCAAAGAGGATTCCGTTGGGGTTCACCAGATAGAGACCGCCGGTGGCCTTCAGGGCGCCGTAGATCTCAGAGGAGGTCTTGCCGACCACGCGTGCCAGCATGGCCGCATTCTTGGAGATCTGGCTGATGTCGACGGTGTAGCCCTTGCCCACGTCGAAGGACTCCCAGTTGACGATGGCCTTCGCGGTAGCCTGGTCAATGGTCATGGTCTTGCCGTTGATGGTAATGGAGACCTGTCCCTTCACCACATTGGCACCAGTAGGCAGATCCCGTGCCAGCACGGGGGTGACGGGCCAGAAGAACATGATTGCGGCCATCAGGGCGGAGATGGCTCTCAGCGGCGCGGAGAGCCGGAAATTCCGGTTTTTGAACTGGCTAGTATTTCTCATGGTGGTTGTCCCTTTGAGTTTGGATTTCAATTAGGAAAATGTCTTCTCCGGGGATTCCGTCCGCGGGGGGGAGATGGCTTTTCGGAGGGATGCTGCCCCTCCGGCGGCCATTCCTCCGCATCCCGCGGCAGGAGGCTCCTGGGTTCTCTTTTATCCTCTATTATTTATGCTGGGATTAGAACTGGAGCTGGAGGGAGAGGTGGAAGCGTCCCCGGTTGGGAGTATCCTCGGAGGCGTGCTTGATGAGCGCCAGGCCGTAGTCGGCGGCGGCCTGCGCATATTTGCTGATGCCCAGGCGGATTCCCACACCCACGGAGAGGAGGCTCTGGCTGTCGTTGCGGCCATTGCTTCCGTCGTTGTCGTAGTTGTTGCTGGAGATGTATCCGTAGTCGGTGAAGATCACGCCCTGCAGACGATGGAGCTTCCAGTTGTTGGCGTCATCCGCCAGCTGCTCCTTGTCCTGCTTCAGGCCGGGCAGGAAGTTCTCCAGCAGCGGCGTGCGCAGCTCCAGGGTGGCGTTGATGGAGGTATCGCCGGAGAGCTCGGATTCGTTGTAGCCGCGGACGGAGTCGAAGCCGCCCAGGTATTCGCGGCAGGAGTTGGGCAGGGTGTCGTCGCTGTAGACGGCGCTGGCGCGAGCGAAGAGAGTCCAGCGTCCAGGATGGTCCTCGCCCTCGAAGAGCCGCTGCACACGGGCGCCCATGAAGCGCGCCTGGAAGAAGGTGCCGTCGGCGCTCCAGCTCTCCTCGGTGAAGGTTCGTTCGCTGGAGGAACCGAATTTGTCAGCGCGATTACCGGTGATGGTAAGCGTAGCGAAGTTCCGGCCGTTGAAGCGGTCGTAGACCATATCGCTGTAGCCCAGGGTCAGGTAGGGCATGGAGACCACGGCGGTGGTCAGATCCAGATTCAGTCCCTGGAGAGCCAGGCGGTTCTTGGTGCGGGCCAGCTTCCAGCCGGCGGTGGCGGTCCAGCGCTTAAAGGCATCGGCGTAAAGCTCGCGCTCCACCTGGAAGCCCAGGGTGTATCCGCGACCGGAGATATCGGTGTCGGGGATCACGTTGTCGTAATCGGAGTCGGTCCAGCTGCCGAAGACGCCCACCGACCACTTGTCATCCAGGGGCAGCTGGTAGCTGCCGAAGACCGCATTGGTGGTATCGAAGAGATCGCCGTCAGTGATGTAACCCAGGGTCAGCACATCGTCGTGCTTGGTCAGGTTGGTGTGCTGCAGGGTGGCGCGGACGCGGACATCGGATTCGGCCTCGCGGCTGGTGGTGTTGGTCAGCTCCAGGGCGCCGTGGATGGGCAGGGAGTCCTCATACTCCACCTCGGCATCCACATAGATGCGGCCATTGCGCTTGACGGGCTTCAGGGTAGTGTCCAGACGGATGTCACCGCCATTGTTCAGATCCGCCAGACGATTGCGCACATCGGCGTAGTTGAAGCGGTTGTCACGGTTGGAGAGCTTGTTGATGATCTGGCGCTGGGTGTAGTGACGGCCGCTATTGCGGACGGTGATGTCACCCAAGGGACCGCAGTCCACCAGTGCCACGAAGAATCCTTGTTGCCAGGGCGCGGTGGGGAATTCCACGGAGGCGAAGACATATCCGGCCTCCTGCAACGCCTTCAGCAATGCCTCCCGGAAGGCGGAAATCTCGTCGGCGGAGACCTCGTTGAAGGTGATGTACTCCGCCCAGTCCTTCCAGAGCTGAAGCTTCTCCACCTTGTCACGGTCGCCAGTCACCATGGGCACATAGAAACGGTAGCTGCCCGCATCCACCGACAGCTTCTCACGCTCCACATTGTCCACGTTGATCCGCTCGGCAGCCGTCCGGGCATGGTTCCGCTCATCCGCAACCGCAGTCTTCCGACTCCAGGGCGCCGTCAAAGGCTCCACGACTTTCTCAGGCTCGGCAACAGCGGCGGGAGCCTCGGCGACGACAGGAGCGGACTCAGCGGCGGGAGCCTCGGCGACGGGCTCCACCACGATGGATACGGTGGCGGGCTCCTCGGCGGGCGCCTCGGCAACAGGCGCCTCGGCAACAACCTCAACTTCAGCGGCAGGAGCCTCAACTGCGGGGGCAGCGGGCGCCTCTTCCACGGGCTCCACCACAATGGATACGGTGGCGGGCTCAGCAGCGGCAGCGGGTGCCTCCTCCACGGCGGGCGCGGCCTCGGCGGGCTGCACCTCGAGGACTACCTCCTCGGCAGACAAAACTGAACTTCCACCCAGCAGGAACAAGCCTGCCAGGACCGTTGTGAACCACTGATGAGTGCGCTTTTTCATGCGTTGTTCTCCTATGCAGATGGGTCTAGGGTTGGTATGATTGATGATACGACGATTCTCTATGCGAAATTCACCCGGCAGACCGGGGCTCCGACGATTCAAAACCGCCTCCGCCACCAGGGCACAATCCACCCATTAGGGCAGAATGCCGGAAATATGCATAAAATAGTACGGAAATCCCACTCTAACCATATTCTCACAGGATTTTCCCAACACAACACACACCTATGGGTAATTGCGGCCAAAATGCCGGTACCGTACCGCCGCATTCCTGCGGCAAAAAAAAGCGCCGCAGGCACCTTATAGCTAGCCGCTATCCACTAATTGCTAAATACTTACGGCGCGCTTTCCAGCGCCATATCGGCGGGCACGGGGGCGGCAGCCAGACCTCCTTTGGTTGGATTGTCGCCCAGTCAGAAACCGGCCCTTCCCTAATGGGGGAAAATCGAAGGGACGGGGACTTTCTGCCCCCGCTCTCCCGCCTATGCCACCATAGCCAGCCCCCCGCACCCCCGCTTACGCCCTTCCACTTACTGGCAGCACCTGTACCGCCGAAACCTCGGCGGAATTCCTGCGGAGCGGCCTTATAGCTAGCCGCTATCCACTAATTGCTAAATACTTACGGCGCATCACAGCGCCACAGCCCCTCGCTCCCCCGCCTGTAACCGCCTAGCTTTCCCCAAAAATCCGGGCGGGCGCAAGACTTATGGGAATCCTGCGGGACTTTCGCCGGTGCCGTCCTGGATAGCAGTATTGTTTCTTCACGCCCGTCCCATGTCCCACACATCGCGTCTGAAGTCGCGTGGCGAAACCGTGTGCCCCTCTTCTTCCCTACTTCCCCTATAATGACACGCCGTGAAGCCTTTTTAGCTTGGAGTCTTCTGCCGGAGATTGGTCCAGCGAAGATGCGAATTTTGTTGCAGTGTTTTCCAGAGCCCCAGGAATGCCTGGGTGCGCCGTTGGAGCGCCTCTACCGGGTTCCGGGGCTGGGCCGTCCCTGCATGGAAGTGCTTCACAAGTGGGAAGAGCACTGCGATATCTCGGCGGAATTGCGTCATTTGCAGCAAGCGGGAGTCTCCTTGGTGACCTGGGAGGACCTCTCCTACCCAACGCAACTAAAGGAAATCGCGGATCCGCCCATCTGCCTGTATCTACGGGGGGACATGCTGACGTTGCAACAGAGCGCAAACGCCCTCGCCATGGTGGGCACCCGCCTTGCGACTGCCTACGGTCGACGGATGGCGCACACGCTGGCCACCCAGGCGGCACGCGCCGGATGGACCGTGGTCTCGGGACTCGCCCGCGGCATCGACACCATTTGCCATCAGGCCACTCTGGATGCCGGCGGAAAGACCATCGCCGTCTTGGGAAGTGGACTGGATCTGATCTACCCCGCGGAAAACCTCCAGCTGGCGCGGAATATCGCCGAAAGGGGCGGCGCACTCATTTCGGAATTCCCCCTGGGAACACGACCCGAAAAACACCACTTCCCTATGCGAAACCGGATTATCTCCGGACTCTCCCGGGGCACGCTCGTGGTGGAGGCATCCCTCCAATCCGGAAGCCTTATCACCGCCATGCAAGCCACGGAACAAGGACGCATCGTCTTCGCAGTTCCCGGACAGGCCGACTCCCTCTCCGCCCGGGGCTGCCATGCGCTCCTGAAGGATGGCGCACGGCTGGTGGAGTCCATGAAGGACATCCAGGAGGAGTTCTCACTCCTGCCGGGAATGCGGGACTGTGTATTGCAGCGGGAGAGCCGAGAAAAAGAGGAGGTCCTCGCTGCACGGGAGGTCGCTCTGCCGCCCCTGGAATACCGCATCTGGGTCGCCATCGGCGAGGAACAGATCTCCCTGGACGCCCTGGTGGAACAATGCCAGGCACCCGTCCCCACGGTCCTCGCCGCACTCCTGAACCTGGAGGTGAAACAGCTCGTCCGGCAACTCCCCGGAAAAATGGTCCGACGCATTCCCGGTCCACGAGCCAAGCCAGAATAAAAAACGTCCTGCCAACTGCAGTCCCCGATCCACAAGGCCGGGCCCTTTTCCGCCGGGGTATATTCTTACGCGTATGCGTGAGGAAGCGGCCCATTTTTGTGTGCCCCCCCCCGATAATTGAACTCGACAGACACATAGCATTTTTAGAGCGATGACAAAAGAGAAGACATTGATGATCGTGGAGTCCCCGGCGAAGGCGCGGACCATTGGGAAGTTGCTGGGATCGGGGACGAAGGTCCTGGCGTCCATGGGTCATGTGCGGGATCTGCCGCCCCGTGATTTAGGCGTGGATGTGGCAAACGACTTCCGCCCGGAATACGTCCTGACCGCCAATGGTCGGAAGGTCATGAAGGGCCTGAAGGACGCGGCGAAGGACTGCACCCAGATCTACCTGGCGACCGACCCTGACCGCGAAGGCGAAGCCATCGCCTGGCACCTGCAGGCGCTGCTGAAGGGCGCCACCAAGGGCGCCTTCCACCGCATCGCATACCACGAGATCACCCGCAGCGCCATCGAGAACGCCTTCCGCCATCCCGGACAGGTGGAATTGCCGCTGGTGGATGCCCAGCAAGCGCGGCGCGTCCTGGATCGTCTGGTGGGCTATCAGGTGAGCCCGCTACTCTGGCGCAATGTGGAGAAGGAGACCAGCGCCGGCCGTGTGCAATCCGTGGCGTTGCGGCTCATTGTGGACCGCGAGCGCGAGATCCAGGCCTTCCAGCCCGTGGAATTCTGGAATCTGGAGGCGATCTTCGCTCCCCAGAGCGCCAGCGACGTGAAGCTGAAGACGCGCCTGACCAAGCTGAATGGCAAGAAGGCGAATATCCCCGATGGCGAGAGCGCAAAGAAGCTGGCCGACGCCCTCCAGGATGCCCGCACCACCCACCAGGTCTCCGCCATCACCTCCACACCCCGCAGCCAGCACCCCGCACCGCCCTTCACCACCAGCACCCTCCAGCAGGCCGCCGGCGGCGCACTGCGCTTCGGCACCAGCCAGACGATGTCCATCGCACAGCAGCTCTACGAGGGCGTGGACCTGGGCGGCACCAGCGCCGGTCTCATCACCTACATGAGAACCGACTCCGTACACATCGCCAAGGAAGCCCAGGACGCCGCGCGGGAATTCATCCGGGGCGCCTACGGTGACTCCTATGTCCCCGCGAAGCCCAATTTCTACCGTTCTGGCAAGAGCGCCCAGGAGGCCCACGAGGCCATTCGTCCCACCAGCGTGGAGCGCACTCCCGACTCCCTGGCGCCCTATCTCACCGCACCCCAGCTGAAGCTCTATACCCTCATCTGGAACCGCTTCGTAGCCAGCCAGATGGCCGATGCCAAGCAGGTGGATCACGCCATCGAGATCCTCTCCCAGGGCGGACCCCTCCAGAGCCTCCAGCTCCCCTACGCAGGCACCGCCCCTGGAGTCCAATGCACCTTCCGCGCCGCCGCCCGCGAGACCCTCTTCCCCGGATACCTGAAGGTCTATGCCATGCGCGACCTGGGCCAGGAGGACGAGATGGACAACCTGAAGGGCTCCCTACCCCAACTCCCCAAGGGCGCTCTCTGCGATCTTCTGGAGCTCAAGAAGGAGCAGTGCTTCACCCAGCCCCCCAGCCGATACTCCGAGGCCTCCCTGGTGAAGGCGCTGGAGGCCAATGGCGTGGGACGACCCTCCACTTTCGCCTCCATCGTCAAGACAATCCTGGATCGCGCCTACGTGGAGAAGGAGAAGAGCTCCCTGAAGCCCACCGACCTGGGCTTCCGCGTCAACGACTACCTGGTCAACCGCTTCCCCGATCTCTTCGACGTGGGCTTCACCGCCCGCATGGAGGGCGAGCTGGACCAGATTGAGGAAGGGAAGCTCAACTGGGTGGCCATGCTCCACGAATTCTACGACAAATTCCAGACCTGGCTGGCACAGGGCGGCGCCACCGTCGCCACGGGATCCCTCCCCGAAAAGACGCTCCAGGGACTCCTGGCACTCTTCCCCGCGGACTTCCCCTACGATCCACCCGTCGCCGGCGCACGACGCATCTACAACGACGCCGCTTTCGTGGAAAATCTCCGGAAGCGCCTCGCCGAGGATCCCTCGAAGATCTCGGAACGGCAGTGTGCCGCCTTCCTCTCCCTGGTGGCAAAATACTGCCAGCGGATGCCCGAACTCCAGAAGAGCGTGGAGGCACTGGGCCTCGGAAAACAGCTGCAGGCCTGCGCCACCGCCGCCGCAGCCGCCGCAGAACGCCGCCAGAATGCCCCCGAAAAGACCCCCGCGGAACCCGCGCTCAAGGAACTCCTAGATGCCATGAAACATCTGGAATTCGAGGAGCCCGTCACCCGCGGCAGACGCGTCTACGACGACGGAAAGTTCTACCGTTCCCTGGCACGACAGGTCTCGGTCTCTGGAGTCCTCTCCGCCCCCCAGCGCGAGGCACTCCGAAAACTATCCCTCAAATACGCAAAGAAACTCCCGACCCTCCCCGAAATCGCCGCAAAGCTCGGATGGTCCCTCGCCGATGACCGAAACGCCGCCGCAGGGAACGACACCCCCGCTAACACGGTCGGAGAGGACAACACGGAAACAGCGGCGGCGTCCTCCCCCGAGAATGACGCGCTGGCCCAGAAACTCGCCAGTCTCACTGCCCAAATCAAGACCTGGAATCCCGCTTCCAAGCGCGGAAACCGCGTCTACGACGACAAGAAGTTCGTGGATTCCCTCCTGAAACAGCTGGAGACCCGCGGCACTCTCTCCGAACGCCAGACCTCCGCCTGGCTCAAGACCCTCTCACGATACTCCGCACAACTCCCCGACGGAGCCCTCGACGGCCTCACTGCCGACGCCACCGCTACTCCCCGCACCCCCGCTCCCACCACAACCCAGGAAACCTGCCCGCTCTGCGGAAAACCTCTCCGACGCATCGCTTATCGGGGACGGACCTTCCTCGGCTGCACGGGATACCCGGGATGCAAGTTCTCCAAAAAAGGCTGACAAGCCTTTTTGAAAAACTTGCACCAATGAGGAATTGCGCCGTAGCAGGGGCACGGGGGCGGCAGCCATCCGTCCTTTGGTTGGGCTCTGCCTGGTCAGAAGCCCTCCCTCACCCAAGGAACACACAAACCACCGCGGCAAGAGCCGCGGAAGAGCGCCGCAGGCACCGCATAAACCTCCTCCCTACTACCTCCTCCCTACTACCTACAGGGCGCGAGGCGCCCTGATCTCTATTCATGAACTCCGACACCGACTCCGACTCCAGACCGCCTTTCGCCATTTGCGACAAATGCCACAAGGAAGTCGCCGCAGTGTACATACACATTGTGGATGACTGTGGGGGGCAGCGGGATCTGCACTACTGCATTCCCTGTGCCATCAAGGAGCTCCAGCAGGAAGATCTCCCCGACGACCTCAAAGAATATCTTGAGGGGATCATGAAAATCTATCGTGACCTGCCGCACCTGCTTCCTCATGGAATGGATCATCTAAATGGCGGAGAGACTCCTCCCTCTCCCATAGATAGCCAGAAAAATCCCGATAACGCCTCAGATGAGTTGTCTATCAAAAACATAAACAATGCCCAGGACTGGTTCCGTCTATGCTTTGACAAGCTGGTGAACAGAATGGATATGGACCGAGATGTCAACCTGGAACTCCGGCAGAACTTTGAGCGCCACGGCATAGATCTCAATGGCATCCTGGGCAAACCCGAGGTCGGCCGTTGCCCCATCTGCCAGAGCCTGGACTTGGATCACGAGGAACACTGCGGTTTCTGCTTGAGCTTCCGCGAAAGCGACTTCCTTAATGAAGTAGTTCAAAACAAGAAAAAAAACAACACCTCCGCCTCTTCCAAAATAGAAAACAAGAAAACCCGGCCCGCCGAAACAAAAAGCGACAAAGAGACAAGGCGTCTATCAAAGCTCCTTGACCGGTATCTGGATGCCGTCCTGAATAAGCGTGTCAATGCCGCGCAGATGCTGAAGGACGAGATCCAGGGCATCCGGCAAATGCTGAAAGAGGAGATGTGCCAGCTGCCCGCGGTAGGCTCGGTTGCCGTCGTCCGAAAGGGTCTCTTGCCCTTCCAGGGACTGCCGCCCTACCCCGCGCTGCCCCCGGAATCCCTCTTCCTGGCCGGATGCCTCGCGCAGCACGCCCTGGATACCCCGCAGATCATCCAGGGCTTCCAGATCCAGGCGAACCGGACGGCAGTGGACTTCCTGCAGTCCCCCAACATGAGCGCCACGGAGGTCCGCAACGCCCTCTCCACCCTTCTGGCAAAGGACCCGCTCTTCGAAGGCGGCGCCCGCGAAAACCGTACCGCCGCGCTCTTCTCCGCCAACGGCCGCGCCATGGCGTATATCGGCACCCAGGACACCGTCGCCCCCCGCACCGACGGCGCATTCTCCCTCCTCCTCCGCGGCACCGAGGACGAGGCACCCATACTCATACGCACGCTCGGCGATACCCTGAGACGGCTCAGCACAAGAATCCCCTTCTTCGTGACCCTTTTCCTGGGATACTACCATCCCATGCCCCACCAGCTTGGCGGCGCCATCACTCTCTCCCTCGCCCTCCATCTGCCTGCCCTCATCCGCACACAGGGCCTCAAGGGGATCTGGGATGCCCTCCCTGCCTTGGATGACTTCGAGAAAAAAACCCAAGAGGCCTCCCTTCGCCTGACACCCATCACTCCCAATGGCGCCGGCGGACTGACTCCCTGCGGAATGCTCCTCCTCCAGGACACCCGAGTCTGCAACCCCAATCTCGAAGAACGACTGACCCACCTGCGAAAGGTCGCACACGCGCTGGAGCGCGCCGAGTTGCGTGCCCGGAAATGGATGCTCCATAGTCCAGACTTCCGCGAAAATGCCCTGGAGGGCTTCCGGCGCGCCTGGGGAGTCTTCGAGAATGGTCGCCAGACCATGCCCGAGGAAGCCTTCTGCCTCCTGGATGCCCTCCTCTTCGGCAAAGAACTGGGGTGCTTCCCCTCCCTGAATAAACAGCGATTCCTGGACGCCCTCCGTCTCACACTCTGCCGCTGCACAAACCCCGCCGCCACACTCCGCGTGGACACCACGCCCCTCACCGAAGAGATCGTCTGGAACTACGCACGGCCAAACCGCACGCTACCCCCCCAGGAGAATATGCCCGATCTCCTCTGGGAAGAACAGTGCCGCGGCGCACTCTCCCTGGAACGCCCCGAAAGCGTCCGTCCCACGCCACAGATGCCCGAGTCCCCCGACGACCAGGACCAGCACATCTTCCCAAATCCCAACCCCGCACAGGATTTCCGCGGCGAGGGACCCGCTCGCGAGCGCGCCCAACAGGCCTCCCTCTACCGTCATAATCTCATGGCTGATCTCCAGAGACTCCTGGAAATCCCCAAACAGGGCAAAGGCTAACACCCATTATGACCGATACCCCCGCCATCCAAAATACCACCACAGACACTATTTCCCCGGCATTACTGCGGGTACAGGACGTCCGGAAGGCATTCTCCGGCACGACCGTCCTGGACGGCATCTCCTTCACCCTGGAACACCCACAGGCCGTCGCACTCCTGGGAGCCAATGGTGCCGGAAAATCCACCCTCATGCGCATCCTGGCGGGATTCCTCCCCGCCGATGACGGGACCGTCCAGATCGCGGGGACCGATCTCGCCCGCAATCCCGAGTCCGCCCGGCACCACCTGGGATACCTCCCCGAAAGCGCGCCCTTCCATGCAGGATTCCGAGTCTCCGAGGTCCTCCATTTCGCCGCAGAAGCACAGGGTCTCCGCGGAAAGGCGGCACAGGACGCCGTGGACTCCGCCCTGGAGGAGTGCTCCCTCACACAAGTCGCCTCCCGCATCTGCGATCAGCTCTCAAAAGGATACCGCCGGCGTTTGGGTCTGGCGCAGGCACTGGTCCACCGCCCCGGACTCCTCATGCTCGATGAGCCCACCGACGGACTGGACCCCCTCCAGAAAGACTCCGCACGGAAACTCCTGAAAGCCCTCGGCAAAAAACACGCACTGCTCCTATCTACTCACCTCCTGGAAGAGGTACCACTCGTCTGCGACCGGGTCCTCATGCTCCAACACGGAAGACTCGTCTATGACGGACCCGTGCCCGGCGATCTCGAGAAGCTTTTCTTCGCCCGCGAAGAAAAGCCCCTCGAGAAATGAGGAATGAGGAATTAGCAATGCGAAACCCTAGCCTAACTTCCTCCTTGCTCCTTCCTCCTTTTTCAATGTTTTCCACTTGCACTGCAGCAGTCTATTTTCGCCGTGAATGCTGGCGTTTTCTAACCACGCCATTGGCGGCGGCCATGCTGATCTTCTATCTGGTGATCAGCGGGATCCTGACCTTGACTCTGGGGGGCTTCATTGACGGCAATTCCGCATCCCTGGAGGGCTTTTTCGTCTGGCAGCCCTGGCTCTTCCTCTTCCTGTGCTCCGCGCTCTCCATGGGCTCCTGGGCCGAAGAATACCGCACCGGCGCCGCAGAACTCCTCCTCACTCTCCCCGCACCCCCACGCGCACTCGTCCTAGCAAAATTCGCCTCGCAGCTCGCGCTTCTCTGCGTCGCGCTAGCCTGCACAGCGCCCTTCCCCATCACCTGCGCCATCCTGGGCGAGCCCGACTGGGGGCCCATCGTCACCGGATACCTGGGATGCCTCTTGGCCGGCGGACTCTTCCTGTCCCTGGGACAATGGACCAGCGTCTGGACCAACAGCCAATTCGTGGGATTCCTGGCGTCCTTCCTCCTGGGACTCCTGGGGATGCTCGCCGGCTTCCGACCCATCAATCTCCTCCTGATCAAGTGGGGGATGCCCACTGGGGTCATGGATCTGCTCTCCGCCTGGGGGATCTCCGGACACTTCGAGGCACTCTCCAGCGGACGGCTGGCACTCCGCGATGTCGCATTCTTCCTGGCGGGAATCATCCTCTTCCTCCTCCTCACCTGCCTGGCACTCCGACTCCGGCACGGTCCCAGACAGCGCCGACGGCTCCTCCCCACCCTCGCAGCCGCATTCCTGCTGATCGCCGCCGCCGCACTCCTCCAGAAATGCCCCTGGCGGTTAGACTGCACGCAGGACCACCTCTATACCCTGGATCCCGGCAGCCGACAGATCCTAGATGCCCTCCAGACACCCCTGGAGGTCACGCTGGTATACTCCCAACACCACCCTGAGCTCTCCGCGACCGTCCGGCGACACGCCGCCCGCACACAGGAGCTCCTCCATGAATTCGCCCGCAAGAGCAACGGCATGATCGTGCTGAAGGAATTCCTCCCCCAGAGCAACCAGGAGCAGGACCACGCCGCAGAATTGGGCATCACACCCCACGTGGGCTCGCTGGGCGACCTATGGTTCCTGGGAGTCCGCATTGCGCCGCAGGATCCCGCACAGGGAAAGGCGGTCACGGTCCCCTGGCTGGATCCCGAAGAGCCCGCCACCCTGGAATACCAGCTGGCGCGAGCGCTCTCCGCCAGCCAGCGAAAGGAGCCCCGGAAGATCGGACTCTTCTCCTCCCTCATCGTCCAGGAGACCTTCGACCAGGATAACCAGAAACTCCTGCCGACTTGGTGGAGCATCGAGAAACTCCAGGAGGACTTCCAGCTGATCACCCTGGATCCCACAAAGCCCCTCCCCGAAAAGCTGGATGCACTCCTGCTGCTCCATCCCAAAGACGCCCCCGAGTCCTTCTGGAATGACGTCCTGCAATTCCACCAGAAAGGCGGCGGAATCCTCCTGTGCCTGGATCCACTCTCCCATGTGGAAGCCAGCCAGAATGGCCGCATGCGCCTCACGAAGGCCTCGAAGCTCCCGCAGTCCCTGGGCGAGCTCTGGGGAGTCTCCTTCCAGGATGGGCGCGTCGTCGCGGACCGCCAGCTGGCCTCCTCCATGACCAACAACCGGAAGGGACTGGAGAGCTTCCCCACTCTCATCACCCTGAAACAGGAGAATCTCTCCCAGGATTCCCCCATCACACAACACCTCTTCTCCCTCACCCTCTTCTGCCCCGGAGAATTCACCACCACGCCCACACACGCCTTCCGTGTCACACCCCTGGCCACCACCACCACTGACGCACAGACCCTCCTGCCCTACCAGGCAAAACGCGACGGCGCCGCAATCCTCACCGATTTCACCCCCGATAACAAATCCCATGTCCTCGCACTCCAAATCCAGCCCGAAGAGGACACAAATACCGCCGGCTCCGCAATCCTGATGGGCGATGTGGACTGGCTCCACGACTCACTCTGCGTCAACCAGACCACTGACGCCACCGGCAAGGAGCTGGAACTCCCCCTCAACGACAACGCCACCTTCCTGGCAAATGCCATGGAGTTCCTCTGCGACGACGCCACACTCCTCCAACTGCGCTCCCGCGGCGCCCGTAAACGCGGATTCACGAAACTGGAGGCACTCGCCCGCGAAACCGAACAGGAGATCCAGCAGCTGGAAGCACAGGCATACCAGGATAACGCGGATCTCCGCGCACGCGGACGCGCACTCCTGCAGGGACATGACCAGAACGACCCCGCTATCGCAAAAGCCCTCGATGCCCTGGAAGCCGAGGACGCCGCGCAACAAGAGACCCTCAAAAATAAGCAACGCGCCGCCCTCACCGCCCTCCGGCATAAACTCGACGCCGTCCAGCGGAAGGTCGCACTCTATAACCTCCTCCTGACCCCCGCAATCCTCGCCGCCATTAGCGTCGCCGTCGCACTGCGCCGGAGACGCTAGCGCCTGCCGTGCGGCACTTGCGTAAGTACTTAGCAATTAGCGGATAGTGATTAGTTTATAAGGTGCCTGCGGCGCTCTTCCGCCAACGGCGCGTAAAAGCGCCGTAAGTACCTAGCAATTAGTGATTAGTGGCTAGTTTATGCGGTGCCTGCGGCGCCCTTCCGCCGCTGGGGGCGGCGGTACCAGTACCGCGGCCTTCACGCCGCGGAAGAGCCGCGCAGCGACCGCACAAACCTACTCCCTACTCCCTACTCCCTACTCCCTACTCCCTACTCCCTACTCCCTA
>CAVGTF010000013.1:0-25486 GCA_963632245.1 Anaerovoracaceae bacterium | reverse complement strand
TAATTACCCCATTTGGGCCATACCGATTTTAACTAATTCTGGGCTAATGCACGAAAAACCTGCGCTGCTTCTTGTGGCGTTGCAATCAAACCAGGGGAGGCTTCTTCTTGGTCTTTAAATGGCGTAAAATCCTCCGGCAAGAGCTTCGGAGATTTTGCGGTTCGGTTCATGTTATAGATAAGAGAAAGAACACTAGCGGTTCTAGACCATTCATCCTTCTGTCTTGCCGTTGACATTACCACAAGTTGCCGCATCGACAAATTATCCGGCAGGACCCCAGCTATTCCAGCGAGTTCATCGCAGAAGGCGAGAATGTCTCGAGAGCCTTCTCGATCTCCTCCTCTGCCTGCCTTGCCAGCTTCTCCTTTTGTTCCTCGGACGCCTTCAAGACTCTGCGCAGGACATTTCCTTGAAGGCCCGGGAAAAAATCCGCAAGTGCCTCTAAAAATGCGTTAGACATTTGCTCAATACAATCCCCTGAAAGCGCATCCTGGAAAGCCTCTTCAGAGATTCCACGCTTTTCTGCCTCTGGCGCAACAGCTGCATAAACAACCCGCGCCATTTTGAGACAATCACTAGAAAGTTCCGCCAGGGGAGAGCCTTCAGAAAAAAAAGCGGACACAGAAAGATCCACGCCCGCGATGTCCTTAATTCTGCGAATGGAAGCGACAGTAAGACGGAGAGTCCAGATCCGGCCTTCGGTATCCTTAAACGACGACATTTGCGAAGTATCTCCTCTTTATGGGATTTAGAAAAGCGGCGCGGGTATTTCCCCGCGTCGCTATGATCTCACGCAATCAGACTAGTCTTCCTGTCCGAAGGTGGGCTTGAAGGAAGAATCCTTCAGGGTGGGCTTCACCTTGATGTCGTAAGAGACGACGTCCTCCAGGGACTGGCCATTGGACATGTCGGTGACGATGAAGTCAGCCATGAAGTAGTATCCGTCGCCCAGTTCGATCTTCATCGCCAGTGCGCTGCCATTGATCCAGGCATTGCGGATCGCAGTGCAGAGGGTGTTGCTGGAGGAGTCGCCATCTGCCAGCATCTTGAAGGAGATCTCGCTATCGATCTGTCCAGGGACATAGGTCTTGAAAGCGCCTGCCGCGCGGGTAGTGGCGTCGACGGCGGTGCGGTTGAGGGTCACCGTCACGTCCTTGATATTGGCTATCTCAGAGGAGTTGGCGCTAGGAGCAGTAGAGGCGGTGGCGCTGACATAGAGCTTGCATTCGTAACCGAGTTTCAGTTCCATGGTGTATCCTGTAGTTGTAGGGTGAAGTATGAGGGACTATTTAATGGAAAAAATGCGAAGAAAACCGGGTGCCTTCATGGCCTTTGCCAGGGCGGGTGCCAAGTATGGTCGCGCGGGGTAATTGGCGTTTCCGGATGGCATTGCCTGACGCATGAGAGAGATGCCGCGCTGGACCTGTTGCGGGGTCTTGGCACGTGCGAAGACATATCCGGAACCAATTTCATGAAAGCGCGCGGGGGGCTTTCCGGCGGACGGATCTTTCCGGATCGGAACAAGAGAGCCGATTTTTAGATTCGGCATGGAGCGCGGAACGGAACCGCCGTGCTCGTGAAGTCCGGCGATGTTAACCAGGGAAGCCTTGCTCCCCATGGCAGCCGAAAGACCGACCTCCACCTGGGAACCCTGGGAGACCTTGAGAACGCGGGAGGAGATGGCGTTCTTCAAGACCGCGCGCTTTCTTGTATGGACGGGGCGACCAGGTTTCGCAGGGCGTGTGCTGATGCGGATGGAATGGCGAACGGACTTATGGAGGTATTTGGCAGCCTGAATTGGTGCGGACTGCATCTTGGCCTCTGCGACGCGCTTCAAGCGCGCCAGCATCCTATCGGCCGAAGATGTGTAAGCCTTAACCTTCATGAAATCTTATCCAGCAGTATGCAGCTAATGTCGGCCTGACTGCGAATGGTTGCCTGATCCGCCAAAAGGGATGCGTCGAAGAGTTCCTCCTGGGAAGCGGAGACGAACTTGACGCCAGAAGAGCAGCCGACAGCCATGACGGCATCCAGGAGCTTCTGGAAGTCGTCCAGGAGTCCCTGGGCGGCATCTTCGGAGGCGGCGGGCGCCAGGAGAATGACGGCGATGGTGACATCGCGCTGCCAAGCGTCCCGGGAGAGTCGCTCGCTTCGTTGGGAGGTGGGGACCACATAAACGGCGGACTCCAGCTCGCCCTGCGCCTCACAGACGCGCGGAACAAGAGCGACGCGGACGGGGATGGTAGAAGCGCCGGATTCTTCCAGGGCGGCGGCGAAGGCATTCGCGGCACGCAATGCGGGTGTGGTAGTGGCCATTTACTCCTCCTTCGCCGTTGACTGGACGATCTCGGTGGCATAGACTGCGATGGTCTTGCGGTCATTGCCATGCCAGCGCCACGGGGGACCGCCATCGGGGTTTCCGAGGCGGTAGTATGCGCCCTTCCAGGAGATGCGGTCTCCATTGGCGGGGAAGCGCCCTCTCAAGTCGTCCAGCTCTACCAGGAAACGCCGCGCGGCGACATAGACAACGACATCGCCATCATAGGAGCGGAAGGTCTTCTGCCCGATGCGGGCATAAAGGCTAACGGGCTCCCCGTCCCGCGGAAGAAAAGCGATCTGATCGCTTGCCGCCTGGGCGGTGGTGTGGAGGAGCGTTCTTGCCTGGTCAAAGAGAGACATGAGAGGGAAGAGGATGCCGGCCGTCAGGGACCCAAGGGGAGGAGCAAATCCCACCCCGGCGGACCGGCACGTGTTGTGGACTAGCCCTTGTTCAGGTGCACCTGAACGACGTCGCCAGCGGCAGTGGCGGCGGTGAGGGCGATACCAACCTTCGCGCCGGTGGAGGCGGTGGCGGTCAGCTTTCCGGCGTTGTCCAGATAGACAGCGGCGCCGGCGGTGATGGCATCGGCAGCGGGAGCGGAGAAGACGCCCTCGACGGAGACGGCGCCGGTGGCGTTTGCGGGGATGTCACGAATGGCGATGCCGTAGAAGTCGGCAGCCACCTTAACGGGGGTTCCGGCGGGAGTGTCAGCGGTGACTTTGACGTCAATGACGGCGCCCTGGCTGATGTAGGTGAAGCTCATGATTTGTTTCCTATGTTGCGCCCCGAGCATATTTCAGCCCGGAGCGGGTGGATTGACTGGTTAGGCGTTGCAACGGACGCCGGCCTGCTTGACGTTCTTCACGCAGCCGAACGCCTGGTAAGCGCGGAAGGAGATGCCCAACTGGGAGAAGGCGGGCACTCCGCGCTCGATGGTGGGAGCCTGCTGTCCGTTGAGGAAAGCGGCCTGCATGGGAGCACGGCGGCTAGGATCGCCCAGCAGATACCAGCTAGTGGCGGAGTAGCCATCGAGGTTGCTGTCGGAGAGATAGGGCGCCACGACGGGCTTGAACTTGCCGACGAAGGGATTCGCGGTGGCGTATGCCTTGGAGGCGGTGCCAGTCTCGCGGACCTCTGTGGACTGGTAGAGGCTGGCGGCCTTGGCTTCCAGTTCGGGGGGCACCAGGACCTTCACGGGCTGACCGCCGATGCGGTGACCGCCCTCGTCACGGAGGGAACGGAAAGCAGCCAAAGCGGCGCCCATGCCATCAACGCCGAAGGCGGCGCCGGTGACCAGGTTGCCGTTCTCGGCAGTGAAGAAGCCGGCGTTGTCGAGGAACTCCTTCCAGAAGACCTCGTTGAAGGCGACGGCGGCGTCCTGCCCCAGGAGGAAGGGGATACGGGAGAAGGCGTTAAGGTCGTCGTTGATGATGTCCTTCAGGGTGAGAGTGAGGATCTCGCCATAGAGGTCGGCCTGGTTGGCGCGCTCGGAGTGGGTGAGGTTGCCGTTCTTGAGCTCACCGCCGTCAGGGACCTTCTGGAAGGAACCGCCGGAGATCAGCTGGTAGGTCTCGATGGCGCGGAAGTCCTTCCCAGAGACGATCTCGGCGACCTCTCTCCAGGACTGATCCTCGGCGGTGAAACCCTCCGCCAGGCGACGATCAATGACGCCACCCAGGATACCGCCCACAGATAC
Organism: Anaerovoracaceae bacterium; assembly: GCA_963632245.1. Classification (GTDB taxonomy): domain Bacteria; phylum Verrucomicrobiota; class Lentisphaeria; order Oligosphaerales; family Oligosphaeraceae; genus UBA1724. The sequence continues at coordinate 21,470 of CAVGTF010000013.1, read as the reverse complement.
TACCTCAAGAACCGCGAGAAGATCCTCAAGAAGAACAAGCGTAAATACTGGCTAAACCCCGAAAAAGCCCGCAAGAAACTCCGCGACTACAGAAAACGCAAACTCTGACCGAATTCCAAGCATACCCCCCCATTCCCAAAAAGAGGAGATACCCCATGATCCAGCGCCCCACTACCCCGATCCCCAGTGAGATTAAGACCGCTGTCGATGCCCTGCTCCGCCCTTACGGCTACAAGCTGGACGCACTGCTCTCCACTGCCCAGGAGAGCGATAAAGAAGTCCCCACCTTCCTCTCCATTAGCGACCTAGCGAAGCATCTAGGTTGCACCAAACCCTGCATCCGCCAGCTCATCCGGAAGGGCTGCTTCCCAGCATACAAGACCAGCAACAGCTCGACCGGTGGAAAAATCTTAATCCCCGTCAAAAGCGTCCAGGCGTACCTCCAGAGCCTCTCGCCGTGGATGCCCGCACCTATTAAAAACCCCTACGCCGAGGGCTAATAATTTGGGGTGGTTTTTGGGGTGACTTTTGCGAGTGGAAGTTTTTCCACCACGCAGGGAGACACCCCAAAAACCAACACGGCGTTTTTACCTAGGATTTACCTAGGAAAAACACCGCCTCCGAAACTGCCTTCTAAGCAAGTGGTCGGCGGTTCGATCCCGCCTCGGGCTACCATAAATATTGCAACGATTCCGCCAAAGCGGGAACAACCTCTTCATAAAGATTTCAAGAAGTCCCCACCGTGGGAGTGGTCTCCCACACGCAAAAACGGCGTCCCGGGATTTCCGGGGCACCGTTTTAGGCATCTAAGATATTCTGGCTAGGCTTTTATTCCAGTCCGGCCTTGATGCGATGCCAGTATTTGAGGTGTCGTGCCTCCTGCTCGGGGGAGAGTTCAGGCATAAACTCGGAGTTCTGGAGGACCTCCTTGGGGATGATGTAATTGCCGTTGGCGGCGTCCTCGGGATCCAGAAGTTCCACTGCCTTGTAGTTGGGGCAGTAGGTATGGATTTCCAGGATGCTGGTCTTGGCGTTTTCGGGCTCGTGGAGGAAGTTGATGAGCTTATATGCCAGATCGGGATTGGGGGCATCTGCGGCGACCACGAGGGTATCGCAGCTCATGTGGCAGCCCTCCTTGGGCATGACGAAACCGAGGGTCTCGGGCTGTTCGTCCACCGCCTGGGAGAGATCGCTGAAGTATCCCATGGTCACCAGGAATTCGCCGGCGGAGAGGCCATTCTTGTATTGCTCGTTCTCGAACTTGATGACATTCTTGCGCCACTTGAGGCCCAGCTCCACCAGCTTCTCCATGCGGGCATCGCCCTCCACAGGGTCATCCAGCTCGGCGGCGGTGTAGCCCAGGTATCGTCCCAGGGCGCCCAGGACCTCGGTGTAGTCATCCAGAAGCGTCATGCGGCCGGCCAGCTCGGGATTTTCGAAGACGGACCAGGAGGGCTCGAAATTGGGGAGCTTCTGCTTGTTGTAGCCCAGGCCGGTGTAGCTCATGAAGTACGGCACGCAGTAGTCCAGGAGCATGGGATTCATCATGGAGACGATCTCGGGATCCAGCCACTGCAGATTGGGGAGGCGGGACTTGTCCAGCTTCTGGATCATGCCCTCGTTGACCATCTTTCCGATGAAGTAGTGTGTGGGCACGATGATGTCGTATCCGGTGCCACCTGCCTGGAGCTTGGCGAACATCATTTCGTTGGAATCGAAGATGTCCATCATGACCACACAGTCGTTCTCCTTCTCGAAGCGCTGGATGAGTGTGGGTGAGAAGTAGTCGGACCAGGTATAGATGTGGAGCACGGGCTTGCGCTTGCAGCCGGTGAGTGCCAGGGCGCAGAGGACCAGCGACAAAAGGATACAGATTCTGTTCTTGATCATTGTAATTACGGAGGATTGAGTGAGGGGGTTGTTGGGTTGAATACCGGAACACCCGGCAGAGGAAGGGAAGCGCCCTCCCCGCATTTTTCTAGCGGGGACGGGACGTTTTTTTAGAGACCGCCTGCGATCTCCAGGACTGTGCCGGTCACATACCCGGCCTGGGGACCCAGCAGGTAGAGCACGCCGCAAGCGACCTCTTCCGGACGGCCGAAGCGCCGGCAGGGGACCATACGAGTGTATTCCTTCTTCTGTTCTTCCGATAAATTGCCAATGAAATCCGTATCAATAAATCCAGGCGAGACACAATTGCAGGTGATGCCGCGGGCGGCGGTCTCTTTTGCCAGAGAGCGGCAGAGTCCCACCAGCCCCGCCTTGGAGGCCGCATAATTCGCCTGTCCCTGCCAGCCAAGCTTCCCCATGGGGGAGGTCAGAAAGACCACCCTGCCCCACCGCTGGGGCAGCATCCGCAGAATCGCCTGCTTCGCCAGATGGAAGGCGCCATCCAGATTCACGGAGAGCACGCGGTGCCAGGACTCCTCGGGGAGCATGGCGGTCACGCCATCCATCCGCACGCCGGCGCAATTCACCAGGATATCCAGTGCGCTGTGTTCCTGGTCGAACTCCTGGAAGAGCGCCTCCACGGCGGCGGCATCGGACACATCGCAGGCCGCGATCTTGCAACGCCCGCGCTGTTCCTCGGGGAGCGCCGAGCGGAATGCCTCCGCGGCGGCGACATTCCCGCCATAGACTGCCAGCACCCGTGCACCCTCCGCAAGGAGTGCGCGACTCACTGCGGCGCCAATGCCGCGGGTGCCCCCCGTGACAATGGCGACGCGATCCCGGAAGGCACCGGAATTCTCCTGGTTCGTGGACACTGCGGTCTCCTCCTCTGGCTACAAGGCCGCTCCCTCCCTCGGGAGACTAGCCCTTCTTCACAATCTTCGCCCAGGAATCCTTCAGGGACACCGTCTTGTTGAAAACCGGCGCCTCGGGACGATGCTCGCGCCAGTCGGTGACGAAGTATCCCAGTCGCTCGAACTGCACACGGGTCTCCGGGGGCAGCGCCGCCAACCCGGGCTCCAGGCGGCACTCGGTGAGCACCTTCAGGGAATCCGGATTCAGGTTCTCCATGAAATCGTGTCCCTCCTCCACGGCATCGGGCTCGGGAGTCAGGAAGAGCCGGTCGTATTCCCGGACGGTGGCGGGCACAGAGTTCGTCTCCTCCACCCAGTGGATGGTGCCCTTCACCTTGCGCCCATCGGGGGCATTGCCGCCGCGAGTCTCGGGATCGTAGGTGCACAGCAACTCCACCACATTGCCCTGCGCGTCCTTCACCACCTCCTGGCAACGGATGAAGTATCCCCAGCGCAGACGCACCTCGCGTCCGGGCGCCAAACGGAAATACTTCGGCGGCGGATTCTCCTGGAAGTCGTCCTGTTCGATGAACAGATGGCGACCGAAGGGGATCTTCCGGGTGCCGGCCTCGGGCTGCTCGGGGTTGTTGACGGCCTCCAGCCACTCGATCTGACCCTCGGGGTAGTTGGTCAGAGTCACCTTCAGGGGATGCAACACCGCCATGTAGCGGGGCGCATCGTGGTTGAGCTCCTCGCGGATGGTGTTCTCCAGAACGCCCATGTCAGTGACGCCATTGAACTTGGTGATGCCCACCGCCGCCACGAAATTGCGGATGCTGGAGGGCGTGTATCCCCGGCGTCGGAAGCCGCGGACAGTAGGCATGCGGGGGTCGTCCCATCCGGAGACGCGTCCCTCCTGCACCAGCCGCAAGAGCTTCCGCTTGGACATGACGGTGTAGGTCAGATTCAGGCGGCTGAACTCGATCTGCCGGGGCTTCCGGGGGATGGGGAGGGGCTCCAGGAACCAGTTGTAGAGCGGACGGTGGATCTCGAATTCCAGGGTGCACAGGGAGTGCGTCACGCCCTCCAGGGAGTCCTCCAGGCCGTGTGCCCAGTCATACATGGGGTAGATGCACCACTGGTTGCCCGTACGCTCGTGTTCCTCGTGGAGAATGCGGTACATCACGGGATCGCGAAAATTGATATTGGGGTGCGCCATGTCGATCTTCGCGCGGAGGGTCTTGGAGCCATTGGGGAACTCGCCGTCCTTCATGCGCTGGAAGAGATCCAGATTCTCCTCCACGGAGCGATCCCGCCAGGGGGAATTCACGCCGGGCTGGAAGGGCGTGCCGCGAGTGGCGCGGATCTCCTCGGCGCTCTGGTCATCCACGTACGCCAGGCCCTTCTTGATCATCAAAATGGCGAATTCATACATCTTGGGGAAGTAGTCGGAGGCGAATTTCACATCGCCATCCCACTGATAGCCCAGCCACGTGATGTCCTCCTGGATGGCATCGTAATACTCGCGATCCTCCTTGCCGGGGTTCGTGTCGTCCATGCGCAAATTGCACTTTCCGCCGAACTCCTTCGCCACACCAAAATCCAGGCAGATCGCCTTGGCGTGTCCGATATGCAGATAGCCATTGGGCTCCGGCGGGAAACGGGTCCGGATCTCCTCGGGACGATACTTGCCCGAGGCCAAATCCTGTCGGACAATCTCCCGAATGAAGTCGGTGGGGGCCGTCTCCGCGGCGGCGGCAGATGCAGAAAGGTCGTGGTTTTCTTCCATGGTACTCTGACTCGGAAAGAGTGGGATATGAAGTAAGGGAAATCGGGTTCGGAGGGAAAACGGGATAATATAGCCGCAGTCACACCAATTCCCCCTAGAAAACCAGACATGCTTCTCCCCTCGAAATCCCCTGCGTACGAGAACCACCCAACAGTAGCACACCACGCACAACGCCATACCCGCGCGTACGCGTACTCCCAACCAACAACCCTGTAGGCATCGGAAACCGTGGTATATTCTGCCGTTTTCGCGTTGCAATGAACGGTAGCCGAAAAATTCCCCGGCGGTACGGGTGGCGCCTTCGCAACGCGCATCTGGTACCGGAGCGTTCTTCCCTAGCCGGAGTCCAACCAAAGGAGGTCGGGGCTTGCGCCCCCCGTGCCCCCGCCTAATTTCTTCCGCTAGACGGCGGTACGGGTTGCGTTTTCTGGGCCGCTCTGCGGCGCGTGCTTTCCACCGGAGCGTTCCTACCTAGCGCAAGTTTTGCAGGAAGATCTCCAAAGGACGGAGGGCTGCCGCCCCCGTCCCCCCGCCTAATTTCTTCCGCCCGCCGGCGGCACCATTTTTCTTTTTTTTCACTTGTTCTTCCAAATTGGAGACCTCAAAATGAAACAGTCCCTCGCCGCCTTTCTCGCGCTCTTTGTCATGCTAGCCCTCGCCAGCTGTGGCAAGAACCCCGCCAGCAATGCCGCCACCACCCAAGATGAGCACAGCTATGACGCCGCCGCCGCCCAGCTGGACACCGGCGATTTCACGCTAGTTGTGGGCTTCGACGCCTCCTTCCCTCCCTACGGCTACCAGGATGACAACGGCGAGCTGGTGGGCTTCGACCTGGATCTTGCCAAAGAGGTGGCCAAGCGCCGCGGCTGGAAGGTGGAACTTCGCCCCATCGACTGGGACTCCAAGGACGCCGAGCTCTCCAGCGGCTCCATCAACTGCATCTGGAATGGCTTCACCATCAATGGCCGCGAGGACCTCTATACCTGGAGCGAGCCCTACGTCGACAGCTCCCAGGTGATCCTGGTCCGCAAGGACTCCACCATCTACACCAAGGCCGATCTGGCCAACAAGGTGGTCGAGGCACAGGCGGATTCCTCCGGCCTGAAGGCGCTGCAGGATCCCTCCTGCGACGAACTGCGCAAGAGCCTCCGCCAGATCATTGAGGTCCCCAACTTCAACCAAGCATACATGGAGTTGCGCGCCGGCACCTGTGACGCCGTGGTCATCGACTACAGCGTGGCCGTCCGCCTCATGAAGGGCAATGACGTGGCACGCATGCTGGACGAGAACCTGACCACCGAACAGTACGGCGTCGGCTTCAAGCTGGGCAACACCGCCCTCCGCGACAAGGTCCAGGAGACCCTCGACCAGATGCACGCCGACGGAACCTTCTCCACTATCTCCAAGAAGTGGTTCGACGGCGAAGACGTCAGCATCCAGAAGTAAGCCCCCGCCCTGTGCCATAAGTACTTAGCAATTAGAGGCTAGTGGCTAGCTCATAAGGTGCCGCAGGCGCCCTTCCGCTCCACCGCGCCGCGGGACTGATACCGCCGCACGATTCGGCGGAAGAGCCGCGCTGCGACCGAGCAAACCTGCTACCTACCCCCTGCTACCTTCTATTTTTTACCCTGCGCCGCGCTCTAGCGGCGCTCTTAATGCTCCCGCAGAGCGACCATAAAAAACTAACTGCTAGCCACTAGCTGCTAGCCACTCATTCGCCGTGCCCGAATTCCTCTCACCCATTCTAGACGCCCTGCGGGACACCCATGTCCTGAATGCCATCACCCTGCTGGGCAAGAGCTTCGGCGCCACAGTCAGCATCTTCTTCCTGACATTGCTCTTTTCGTTGCCGCTGGGCATGCTGATTTGCCTGGCGCGGATGAGCCGTTTCAAGCCCCTGGCGTGGCTCATGCGCATCTACATCTCCGTGATGCGCGGCACGCCCTTGATGCTGCAGCTGCTGGTGGTCTTCTTCGGACCGTATTTCCTGTTGGGAATGAACCTCTCCAACAGCTACCGCTTCCCCGCCGTCATCCTGGCATTCTCCCTGAACTACGCCGCATATTTTGCGGAGATCTACCGTGGCGGCATCCTGTCGATTCCGCAGGGGCAGTATGAAGCGGCGCACGTGCTGGGATACTCCCGTTTGCAGACCTTCCTGAAGATCATCCTGCCGCAGGTGATCAAGCGGACCCTCCCCGCCGTCACCAACGAGGTCATCACCCTCACCAAGGACACCTCGCTAGCCTTCGCCATCGCATACACCGAGATGTTCACCCAGGCAAAGCAGCTGGCAAGCGGCTGGGCATCCATGACGCCATACCTGGTGGCCGGCGTCTACTATTATATCTTCAATTTCCTCGTGGCCGCATTCATGGAACACCTGGAAAAGCGACTGGACTACTACCGCTAGCGCGAGGGAGGCAACGACTATGGACACGACCAAACAGCCCGTATTCCAGGTGGAGCACCTCAGCAAGGCATTCGGAAAGCTCCAGGTGCTCCGCGACATCTCCCTCACCGTCCACTCCGGACAGGTGGTCTCCATCATCGGCCCCTCCGGCTCCGGAAAATCCACCTTTCTGCGCTGCGCGACCCTCCTGGAGACCATGGATCACGGAACCATGCGCTACCAGGACGACCTGGTCTGCCAAGATGCCCCCGGCGGCTCCAAATACGTCTCCGCCTCCAGACTCAGACAGCTCCGTTCGCACTTCGGACTGGTCTTCCAGAACTTCAATCTCTTCCCCCACTACAGCGTGATGCAGAATATCACCGACGCGCCCATCTGCGTCCAGGGGCGTGACAAGAAGGAGGTCTATGAAGCCGCGCACGTGCTGGTGAAGCGCATGGGCCTAGAGGGCAAAGAGAACTCCTATCCCTGCGAACTCTCCGGTGGACAGCAGCAGCGCGTCTCCATTGCGCGCGCCCTCATCAACCACCCCGATATGCTCTTCTTCGACGAGCCCACCAGCGCCCTGGACCCCGAGCTCACCGGCGAAATCCTGAAGGTCATCCGCGATCTGGCCGCCCAGATGATGACCATGGTCATCGTGACCCACGAAATCAACTTCGCGCGAATGGTCTCCGACCACGTGATCTTCATGGCTGACGGCGTCATCGTGGAACAGGGACACCCCGATCAGGTCATCGGGAATCCCCAGCAGCCCCGCACACAGGCCTTCCTGAAGAAGATCACCGAGGGACACTAAGGGATCACACGCCCTCCCCCGCTGCAACCAAGAAAACCCTTTCCCCCACAAATGAAAGCCCTCGCATTCATTCTCACCGCACTCCTCCTGGCCACTCTGGCGCCTCTCGCTTCCGCCAAGGACACCGCCGCTGCCAAGCAGCCCGCATTCCTCCCCCAGGAGGACGGCACCATCCTGGTGGAGATCACCAGCGTGAAGGACGCCCTGGAGAATGCCCTCCGGAAGCAGACCGTACTCGCCCAACAGCTCCAGGCCGCCACCGATGCCTGGAATGCCGGCGCCGAAGCCGAAAAGGCGGGCCTGCTGGCGGAAGTCCAGCGGCTGCAGAGCGAGCTTCGCACCCACAGCGCCATGCTGGCACTCATGCTGAATCCCGATGGCATCCCGCAGTATCGCTATGACGAAGCCAGTAACCTGATCTCCGTCTCTCTGGGCACTCCCGAGGAGGTCTTCCTGCGCCTCATGGCAAAGCGTGGCCTCCTAGAGAAAGCGCTGGAGCAAGCAGGTGACAATGCGGAGACCCAGGCGGCGGTGAATGCCCAACTAGGACTGCTCCAGGGACTGCTCTCCGCCATCTACGGCATCTCCCCCGACCGGAACTACTCCTTCAATGCCCAGAACGGCATCCTCTATCTGAAGAGCACCGAGCAGGAAGCGAAGGCCCTCCAGCAGAAGCTCTCCGAACGGCTGTAGTCCCCGCCCCAATCCCATGAAGCTGCTCTTCGTCTGCCACGGGAATATCTGCCGGAGCCCCATGGCGCAATTCGTCATGGCGGAGCTCCTCCGCCAGGCCGGACGACAGGACATCCAGACGGAATCCGCCGCACTGCATACCGACGAGCTGGGAAACGATATCCACTACGGCACCCGACAGGCACTCCGGGAACACAATATCCCCTTCTTCCCACGAAAAGCCTGGCTCCTGGACGCCAAACGCGCGACACAATACGACCTCATCCTGGCAATGGATCACGCGAATCTCCGGGACCTGAAACGACTCCTGCCCCCCGAAGAACACCACAGAATCCACCTGCTTCTGGATTGGGCACCCAGACCACGGGATATCGCAGACCCCTGGTACACCGGAAACTTCCAAGAGACCTATCGGGATGTACTGGAAGGCTGCCAGACTCTTCTGGAGAATCTGTAGAAAATATTGTGTAACTCCTTCAAACCCAAGGAGTTACAACACAGACTATTTCTTCATGCTTTCCAACAGGAAAGCCAGTGCCGCCTGCTTGTCCACCTTTTCGTAGATATCATCCGGTCGGCAGAAGCGCACGGTGTCCTCTGGGAGTTCCTCCAGGAATTTGGAGGGCGGATGTGGCATCAGGAGCTTTCCCTCCCGGCGCTTTTCCGCGAAGGTCAGGAAGAGCTCCTCCTTTGCGCGGGTAATCGCCACATAGAAGAGTCGCCGTTCCTCCTGCTCGTTGCCCTCCTCCATGGCGCGTTGGTGCGGGAAGAGATCCCGCTCCATGCCCGCCACGTAGACCACGGGGAACTCCAGTCCCTTGGCTGCATGGACGGTCATGAGGGTCACAGCGTCCATGCCCTCCTGGTCCTTTCGTCCATGCTGGTCGCCGCCCTCCATGAGTGCCAGCTCCTCCAGCAGTCCATCCAGCGTCCCGCGAAAGCCGCTGCGAACATCATATTCCCCAATGCCGGAGAGGAATTCCAGCACATTGTCCCGGCGCATCAGCGCATTCTCCCGGGGCTTGTACATCCTTCCGAGGCCTGTGATATATCCCAGTTCGTCAAAGTATCGCTTCACCTTATCATGGAGAGGACCGCTCTCCTTGAACTCCTCCCGGAACCGTCCCAGAATCCCCATGAATGCCTTCAGGGCGCTGGCGGAGTCCTTCGGGAGTCCCTCCAGGACGGCGGGATCCCGCGAGAGCTCCTGCATGGAGCGGTGGGTCTTTTCGCGGATTTCGTGAAGTCGGTCCAGGGTGGTATCGCCGATGCCGCGGGGGGGCACATTGACGATTCGGAGGAAGGAGATATCGTCCCGGGGATTGGCAAGCGCCGCCAGGAATCCCCGCGCATCCAGGATCTCGCGCTCCTGATAGAAGGAGGTGCCGCCCACCAGGTGATACGGAATGCGCGCCTTCCGGAGGGATTCCTCCAGGACGCGCCGTTGCCGATTGGAGCGGAAGAGCACCGCGAAGGCGCTCCAGGCGCGCCGCCGGAAGTCATGCTGTTCCTGGATGCTCCGGACGAGGAATGCGGCCTCGGCGGAGTCGTCTGCGCAGCGGACCTCCCGGATCAGCTCGCCGTCCTTTTTGTCGGACCAGAGATTCTTTTCGTGTCGCTGGCTATTGTGTGCGATGACGCCGTTGGCGGCGCGGAGAATGACCTCGGTGGAGCGGTAGTTCTGCTCCAGCCGAATGACCTTCGCCTGGGGATAGAGCTCGGTGAAATTCAGGATATTCTGGATATCGGCGCCGCGCCAGCCGTAGATCGCCTGGTCGTCGTCGCCCACCACCGCCAGATTGGCCTCCTTTCCCGCCAGCATGGTCATGATGCGCAACTGCACGCCGTTGGTATCCTGATACTCGTCAATCAGAATCCGCTTGTATTTCTGGCGGTATTCCTCCAGGACCTGCGGACACTGCTCCCAGAGCTTCACCGTCAGACACAGCAGATCATCGAAATCCAGCAGGTCCATCTGGCGCATGCGCTTCTGGTATGCCTCATAGACCTGCGCCACCTCCTGGCACTGGGGCTTGCCGGACTTCCGGACATCCTCCGGCCAGAGACACGCCGCCTTCGCCATGGAAATCCGATGACGCCAGAGACGGCTGTCGAAGCCGGTGCCCACCTGTCCCTGCTGCGCCATGATCTCCATCACCAGCCCCTTCTGCTGCTCCTCCGACGCAATGGAAAAGCGTCGGCTGTATCCCAGAAGATGGATCTGCTTGCGCAGGACGCTGGAACAGAAGGAGTGGAAGGTGCTGATGGTCATCTCCTTGGCCGCCTGGGGCCCCACGTAGGCGCTAATGCGGTCCTTCATCTCCTTGGCCGCCTTGTTGGTGAAGGTCACCGCCAGGATCGACCCCGGTTCAATGCCGTGATTCACCAAATTGGCAATGCGGTGCACAATCACCGTGGTCTTGCCCGTGCCCGCTCCCGCCAACAACAGCAACGGCCCCTCCAGACACTCCACGGCCTCACGCTGCCGCTCATTCATCTGCGCACCCATAAAAAAAGACCCCCCAAAACGCTCAACAATCGCGCGCGCCATCCCCGGGATCCCGGGTGACGCACTCCATGCCCCGATGCAAGGCGTCCGTCAGCTCCTCCTCGCTCCGGCCATCGCCGCAGTCAATGGGCGCCCCCACCACCAGATCCACACGAGAGAAGGGGCACGGTATCTGCATCTTGTCCCAGCTATGCAACTGCCAGCAATGAGTGGCATTCAGCGCAATGGGCACCAGCGATGCCTTCGCCGAACGCGCCAATCCCGCTGCACCGGGATGGACGGTATAGCGGGGTCCGCGGGGACCATCCAGGGTCAGCACCGGCGACTTCCCCGCCTTCAAGGCACGCACCAGTCCCAGCAAGGCCGGAATGCCCTTCCGCGACGAGGAACCCCGCACACTCTCCAGCCCCAGACACCCCACTACCGTGGAGATATACTCGCCATCCCGGGAGGCGCTGATCATGACCACGCAGCGCGACAGGATCTTCCGGGGAACCATGGTGACCGCCCCAATGACGCGGTTGTGCCATAACGCCAGCACCACCGGCTTCCCCGACAGCATCTCCTCCACCACGCGCGCCTCCCCCGTGATCCGGAAGCGGATGGTGCAGGAGTACAGCTTCAGGACTCCGGCGAGAATCCACGCCAGCCACTTGGGCATGTGGCGCTTGTTCTTGAATGTGAAGATTCGTCGGTCGCTCATCGCGTCACCTCTTCCCGACTCGGGAAGGAGGAGGAAGGGAGAAAAGGGGGCGGGAATGCCCCCTACTGTATCTACTCCTCCACGTCGCAGAGCAACGCACCACAGCTGTCGCAACTCTGCAGCGTCTTTCCCCGGCGCACTTCCTGCGCCTTCTGGGGCGGCAACACGCGGTGGCAGCGCCCGCAGGCGCCCTTCTCGATCTTCACCGCCCAGGGACGCAGCGGATTCTCCCGGGCGCCCGTCCGCAGTCGCTCGTAGGCCTGCAGGGCACCGGGCTCCACCAGGCGCTCCTGCGCCGGACGCCCCGACAGCAATTGCTCAATCTTAGTCTGCAGAGCGCCCTCCTGGAGCTTCAGCCGATCCCGCAAATCCGCCAGCTGCGCTTCCGCACGCGTCAACGCCTTCCGGAGCTCCCGCTGTTCTCCACGGGACTCCTCCACCGCCGACAACGCCGACAGCTGGGACTCCTCATTTTCCGCAATCCGGTGATCAAAGTCCGCCAGGGTCGCCAGCGCCGACTGGTATTCGTCATTCTTCCGGATCAGCGCGGTCTTCACCTGGAATTGCTGGCGATCCTCCCGGAGTTTCGCGGCGGTTGCCTCCAAGGACGACAGGGATTCTTCGCGGGAACGCAGTTCCTCCGCCTGACGGCTCACATCCTGCGCCTGTTCCCGATACTCTTCCCGCGCCTGATCCCACTGTTCGTGGATCTTCCGGGATTCCTCGCGTAGCTGCGCGACCTCCAGATCCAGACGCTGGAGCCCAAGAAGGCCGCGGGCACAAGTATTCTGAGTGACATCCTGCATCACTATTTTTCTCCTATCGATCAATGGTCGCTTGCACTCCCGCCCTCTCCCGCGCGCAAGGGAAGAAATCCCCTCGTTCCCCGCGCGCACTCCGGGAGAAAAATGACTCCCCCGGGTCTCCGAAAAGGCGGATACGCCCTCCTGCGCCAAACTCCCTCGCCGACGCCAGTGGGCTCTCTGTCATGATGGTGTTTTGGTTCAGCCGGATGCCCGGCGCCAAGGAATCCCAGTCTACAGAGCCTGGTCGATGGCGCGTAGCACCCGGAGATTCACGTCGCGGACCCACTCCTCGGAATGGGGATAGTCCGTCATCTTCAAGGGATGCTCCAAGCCCTCCTGCAAGATCGCGAGCACCTGCTCCCGTCCCACCAGGGACTCCAAAAGCTGGCAGGCGCGGTAGTCCTGCATGGCCTCGTGGAAGACCTCGTAGCGTAGGGAGTCCACGGGCGCGCCGTCGTTTCCGGGATAGACCAGGAAGGAATCGCCACCGAAGAATCCGTATCCGGCGCTGGTGTTCTGCCAGGGATTCAGGTTCTGGTTCAGGGAATACTGGGAGAACCAGAAGTTGTGCCCCCAATGCAGGAAGCCCTCCTGACCCAGCGCATAGAGCAAGACGCCCAACACGCGATTCCGCCAGCTGGGCATGCCCAGGAGACGATTGGGGACGCCATCGCCCCAGTTGCCACAGTAGTAGCACCAGCGGCTGGATACCGGCAAATCCGCAAAGTGCTCCAGCGCATTGGTGACCGGGATGGGGTGGCGGCTGATGCCCTGCTTCACATATTCCACATCAGAGAGCGCATCAAAAAACGGGAATTCCTCCTCGGGTAGGAATTCGGTCATCAGCGACAGGCTCGCACGATAGCGCTCCAGGGAATCGCCGCCGGGCTCGTCGGAGTTATGGAAGATGCATTTGCCCGCCAGGTCCTCTTTCCGCAGGAATGCCGCCAATGCCGGCAACAGCTGCCGGAGGAATTCCCGGTATTTCTGAGAATCGGCAGGCACATCCCATCCAAAGCGCCGCTCACCATCCACCAGGATCTTCGGCGTCGCCTTGGCGCCCCACTGGGTGAAGGCGTGGGCGAATTCGAAGCGCTCCATGCCGCAACCGCGGGCTTCGTCAAGCCAGCGCTTCAGCAACGAGAAATCAAAGACGTACCGGCCCTCCTGGAAGGAGATCCCCAGGAGCTGGCAATCGGGGCGTTCCCGGCCGATGGCGGTATCCAGAGGCGGCGTCCACAGCGGGGTAAAGAGGACATTCACGCCGTGGGAGAGCATGTCCTTCACGTAGGCACGCAACACCCCCCAGAATTCCTCGCTGTCATACCCCAGGCGATACCACTTCTGGAGGCAGTCCACGTGGAACCAGGAGCAGGACCAGAGGCTCTGCTTCGGCAATTCCGCCGGGAGGATCTCCAGTTGCGCCTCCACCACCATCGGCGCGATGCGCTCGCAGGGCCATACCAAATCCAGCTGCTCCTTCGGGGGCGTGGAGAGCAGGATCCGCAGAGGGAAGCGCCCGGAGGGACACTCCCGCGGCACATCCACGGAGACCCAGAGGCTCACCCACTTTCCCGCGGGCATGGAAACGAGATTCCCCGGTGCCAAGGGCAGCAACGGATCCGGGAAATTCCCGGGCTTCGTGGTAATCGTCAGCGGGTCCTTGGGATCCGCAGGCAGATCGCAGAAGACGGTGCCCGTCTGGCGGATCGTCACGTAGTCCCGGAAGAGGGAATCCACCTGGCACAGAAAGAAGGTGCGCACGGGAGCAAAGACCGCCACCTGGAAATTCAGGCGCTGTCCCTGCAGCACAGGGAAGGTCCGCGTGCGGCAGGGGATGGCGGTGAGCTCGTCCGTCAAAAAGACCTTCTGCAGATCGTCCAGCAGACAGATCCGATAGTCGCTCCGGGAGTCCATGGCTCGTTCTCTCTAGTCACAAGAGCTACTCGAAGGACTGTGTTTCTCCCTGGATGCCGATGGAGGGCAACTCCACCTTTCCCAGCTTCGCCGGCTTCTCGTAGAGGCTCTCCGCGCGATCCGCGATATTCGCCATGTGGCGGCCGATCTTCCGGATCTCCTCCAGCAACTCCAGATAGATGATGCCAACCTGCGGCACACACAATCCCGAGTTGATACGATTCAGGTGCTCCCTCTCACAGTCAGTCAGCGCCTCCACCATCTTGTGGCGAAGCTCTTTGGCGTGCGCCACATTCTCCGGGGTATTCTTCTCCAGGGTATGGATCACCGCCTCCGCAAGCTTTCCGAGCTGCTGGTGCAACGCATCCAGCTCCTCGTCCGCTTTGGCACTGAAACGGCGACCCTGCTCTTCCAGACGGGAAATGATGTTCTGGATGATGACCGTATGGTCGCCAATGCGCTCGGCGTCATTGGCGCAATGCAACAGCAGCGGGATCTGTCCGGCTTCGTTGGAGGTCAGTTCGCCCTGCTGCATCAGGGAGGACAGGTAATCCGAGATCTCCTGCTGACGCTGGTCCACATCCTCCTCACGCTTCTCCAGCTGCTTCACGATGCGCTGGTTGGATTCGTCATTGTGGTTGTAGATATTGATTGCGCAATCCACCATCCGCCAGGACTTCTGGAGCATCTTCCGCAAGGCGGCGGTGGTCTGCGCCAGGGCAATGGAGGGCGTAGAGAGCAGAATGGGATCCAGGCGGCGGAACTTCACGTCCTTCCGGTTCACCGGGATAATCTTCTCACAGAGCCGCGCCAGCTGCGGGATGAAGGGCAGGAAGACGATGGTGGAGAAGACATTGAAGATCGTATGGGAGTTCGCGATCAGACGCGGCAACTCCGCGCCGGGGGAGCACAGCCGGATGAACCAGAAGAAGAAGGGCTCGCCCTTTACGCGCATCCAGAAGGTGACCGCGATCAGCAGCACGCCCAGCGCCTGTGTCAGGGTATGCGCCATGGCCGCCTGCTTCGCCACGCGGTTCGCCGAGATGGCCGCCAGCTGGGCGGTGATGGTGGTGCCGATATTGGAGCCCAGCGCCAGCGCCACGGCCGTATAGAAGTCCAGCATGTCGTTGTTGGCAAGAACGATGATCAGACCCGTGCACGCCGAGCTGCTCTGGATCACCACCGTCACCAGCATGCCCACCAGAATCGCGCCAAAGACCGCCAGGGGCGGCATGATGCCATCCACCGGCGCACACTGGAAATACTGCAACGCGGATTTGATAAATTCCAGTTCCTGCAGGGTGCCATTCATCATCTCCATGCCCAGGAACAGGAAGCCGAAGCCCATGATGACCTCGCCCCAGTGGGTGATGCTCCGCTTCTTGCTAATGAACATGATCAAACCCAAGATGATGGAGGGGAAGATCACCGTGCTGATGTTGAAGGCCACCAGCTGGCCCGTCACCGTGGTGCCAATATGCGCACCGCAAATAATGCCGATGGCCTGCTCCAGATTCAACAGTCCCGCATTCACAAAGCCCACCACCATCACCGTGGTCGCCGCAGACGACTGAATCACCGAGGTGACCCCCACACCCGTCAACACCGCCACAAAACGATTCTTGGCAAAGAGACGCAGAATCGACCGCATCTTGCTGCCGGCTACCTTCTGCAGGCCATCGCTCATCAACGTCATGCCATAAATGAAAATGGCAACGCCGCCAAGAACCTTAAGAATAGATTGTACCATGAAAGACTCCTAGAAGGGGGTCGACTTTGTTCGTGTTCGGTTAGAAATTCGCAAGTCTCCTAATATAACGCACCCACCCTACACGCCCCTCCGAAACACCCCCACACGACAGAAAACAAAAGGGGCGGGCAGACACGCCAAAGACGCATCCGCCCGCCCCGAACGACGGGACGCCCCGCGCTAGAGCAGCAGCGCGCCGTCCTGAACTAGGTAGACCACGTAGTCACCCAGGAGCTTTCCGTTGGCATAGAGCCGCAGACACACGTAGTCCTCTGCCGCAGTGGGAGCCCCCTGCATGGGAATCCGGATCCACTTGGATTCCACGACAGCCTCTCCCTTGAAGGCATAGAACCAGGTCATCTCGGGAACCGAGAAGTACTGTGCATCGAAAGTCACATGGATGCTGGGATCCACGGAGCCCTCGGTGAGCAGCAGCAGGTCGCCGGTAGTAGTCACCGCGTCCTCCAGGACCTCGGCGTAGATGCCGAGGGGAAGAATCTTGTCGGTATAGTTCGACAGGGTGAATTCGAGCACTTCACTGACGATGGACTTGTCGTCCGCGTAGGCGGTAACAGTCCAGGTATAATCAGCGGCGGAGTCGTCGGGGAACTCCAGCTCCACCACGGTGGAATTGCCGGAGAGCTTGGTGAGCTCCTTGACCAACTTGCCGTCTTCATCGTAGATCCGTAGCTCGTAGCCATCGGCATTGGAGGCCACGGGCCACGTAAAGTGGACCGTACCATCCGTCAGGACCTTCCCGTCTGCCGGAGAGAAGGCGGGTGTGTCGCCCCACTCCAGGAGCTTCTCGTTCAACAGGGTGAACTCGTGCTTGTCGCTGTCGATGGACTTGTCGCCCGCGTAGGCCGTAACGGTCCAGGTATAATCAGCGGAGTCCTCGGGGAGCTCCAGCTCCACCTCAGTGGAATTGTCGGGGAGCTCGGTGAGTTCCTTGACCAACTTGCCGTCTTCATCGTAGATCCGCAGCTCATAGCCCTCAGCATTGGAGGCCTCGGGCCACGTGAAGCGGACCGTGCCATCCGTCAGGACCTCATCATCTGCCGGAGAGAAAGCGGGGGTATCGCCCCACTTCAGGGGCTTATCGTTCGTCAGGGTGAATTCGAGCTCATCGCTGACGATGGACTTGTCATCCGCGTAGGCAGTGACGATCCAGGTGTAGGTAGCGGAGTCGTCGGGGAACTCCAGTTCCACCACGGTGGAATTGCCAGAGAGCTCGGTGAGCTCCTTGACCAACTTGCCGTCTTCGTCGTAGATCCGCAGCTCGTAGCCCTCGGCATTGGAGGCCACGGGCCACGTGAAGCGGACGGTGCCATCCGTCAGGACCGCCTCGTCTGCCGGGGAGAAGGCGGGGGTATCGCCCCACGCCAGGACCTTCTCAGAGGGATCCGGCACAATGATGGTCAGCACCTGAGTGGCAGGACCGCTTCCCACGGGATTGGTGCCAGTGACCACCAGGGTATACTCGCCGGGATCCGGCAGCTGCAACTCCTGTCCGGAGATAACGGGGAGAATATTTCCGTCTTCGTCAGGCGTGAAGGGCACGGGGCCAATCTTCTGGATCTCCTTGCCGTCCTCGTCGTAGACCACCATCTCGTAGGTGCTGGCCAAGGGAACGGTGATATCCGGCAGAGTCACCTTGCCCTCCTCGTCAGTGGTGACCGTGTCCTCATCACAGGTGGCGGCGCCAGGCAGACCGTATTTCGGCGCAGAATTGATCTCCTCCGCACAGAGATCCCCGATAGCTTCCGCTTCACTGTCCCAAACGTAGATCTCCACGGCATACATCGCCTCGGACTTCAGACCATCAAAACCGGCGTTGTAGAAGTCCTCAGGAAGCACCTCGGTCTGACCGGGCTCCAGACGGATCGTCACGGGTTCGTCATCCTCCTCCATGTCCTCGGTGTAGAGCTTCACCACATGGCCATCGACATGCTTCTCGGGATCGGCGCATTCGAAGGAGATCGGGGGATACCAGGGCGTGCAACCCACATACACGGTGAGCGTGGCCGGCTCACTGGTCTTGTGATCCTCCACACCGCCACTGGTGCCATCGTCCGTTCCCGTGAAGGTGATGATGGCGCTGGCACCCATCGGCGCATCCTCCTTCACGGTATAGGAAACACGGAGGGTCGTGCCGTCCGGCTCCACAGTGGGCGTCACATCCCCGAAGATGCCATCGGGATCCTCAATGCTGACAATCTCACCGGAAAGCATCTTCTGGCCGAGGGATTCCTCTCCCTCGCCCACATCACACGTGATGTTCGAAATATTCGCAAGGCCCCGCTGGTCCGGAAGGACATACACCGTGGAAGACGGCACCACAGGCACACGGTTCACATGATTGACCTTTACGTAGACATAGAAACGGTTATCTGAATCACTGGAAAGGTATTCATCAATGGGTCTCAATTCTATAGAAGGCATGTCCTCGCCGTCATTGAAGTATCCCTCAGGCAACTGAAGGGTGATTTTTCCCGAGGTAAGACCCACAGAACACTCACTGCCAACAATCATATCATTGGTTCGTGGATTGTAGTCGTGCCAGATATAATCATAATACATGCAACATTCTGGATGGAGATCGGTAGGGTTCGCGTTGCCGTCAGCGATATCCACATCGTAGGCCGCTACATAGAGTACCGCGGGCTCCTCCATGCCCTGCTCCATCTCCCAGATGTATGTATTGCTCGCCAACGGCGCAGGCGCAGAGGTGGGCTCCGTAGCCGGTTCCTCCCCTACGTAGTAGAAATAGGGAGAGAGATTCCCCATGAAGTATATCCCCCCTCCATAGCTATAGACCTTGTAGTCCGGCTTGTCCTCGTAGGGAGTGCAGTAGGCGCCAAATTGGACCCTCAATTGTTCGAACCTAGTGAAACGGCTGGCGTCGGTGAAGGTGGCGCCATTCGCGCCGGGGAGCTGTCCCTCACTCACGGAAAGGATCTCCACCCCAGACATCTCCGTCCAGGTCTGACCGCCATCCTTGCTACGAGACCACTTATAGTCATATCCCGCAATGGCGTCATTGTCATTGTCCGCCCAGCCCTTTTCAGGGGTGGCCGTGGGGACAACATGGAAATACTTTTTGTCGCGTGAGTAGCGATCTTCCTCCAAGATTTCGAATGTGGCGTCGGTGTCGAATACAAGCGGCTCCCGATCCACATCCTTGACGGTCACGGTCACCTCGGTGCAACCCTCCAGGGAAGAGCAGGTATCCTTCGCATAGATCTTGATGGTGAAGTCCTTCTGGGAAGGTCGCTTGCCCGTAATCGGATCGTTGACAATGGTGTCGTATCCATTTACTAGTGTCACCTTCAGCGTGGCATGGCCCTCGTATTCGCCACTGTCCACATACTTGGCAGAGTCCTCTGCCTCGGTGACCCTCCCACTCCATCCTTCGGGGACCTCCACACGCCAACTGCTCACACCGGCGGGATAGACGCCGGAATCGGTGGCTGTGAGGTCAATGGTGAATTCAGTGAACTGGCTATAGTCTGTATTCTCCGGATCCACCTCGTCCACCGTGATGGTGTTCTGGGAAGCCGTCACCACAGGCGCGGGGTTATTGCTGAAATTGATCTTTGCCGTAAAGGTGGTATAGGCGCTCTCCTTGTCGGCAATCTGAATGCTGCAGGTGCTGCTATACTCTCCCGAGCTGAGGCGCACGTCCTCAGGAATGGTGTAGTTCACCGTCACGTGGCACAAATCCGGTGTGGAGGCTCCAACAAAGGAGGAGATCTCCACTTCGCCAGTGAGACCGCTTCCGGAATCCAGGGGCCAGGAGCTGGGAATGACCAGGTCATCCACGCCATCGTCATCGGTGACATAGAAAGAACACCGCCCCGTCGCACTGCCGGCAGTATGGAACTCCATGGTGTCGCACTCGATGTACTCCACCACGGGCGCGGTATTCACCACCTGAATAGTGGACGGCATCTCGTAAGTCGTGGCAACCGACGTGATGGTATTGTGTGACTGTGCATGAATGGTTGCCTTGAGAGTCCGGCCCTTCTGGAAGGGCTTGGTCGCCTCCGTGCCATCCTCGTAGGCGTAGGTAGTGGTGTAGCTGGTGGGATCGCCATCGGGATCGGTGACATCCGCCACCACCTTCATGTCCGCCCTGGCAAGAACCCGGTAGGTATCCGTGGCACTGTCGTACTCCACGCCGTTCCCCTGGATCTCCACACTGTTGACGACACAGGGACGGTCGGTGTTCAGGATAGAAACCCAATGATCTTCTAGAGTGAGGCTCTCCTGATAGCCCTCGGAACCGCCATCCGTGACCTCAAGAGTGACGGTGTACCGCTGGGAACTGCTCTTTCGACCATTTACCGCAGTGTAGGGAATCACAAAGTCGGAGTCAGAAACGACCACGTGGTAGAAATATTCGTTGGAGTTGAGATCGCCAACCCCTTCGGGCTTCTCCTGGACCAGCTTCACGTCAAAAGCGAGGTCCTCAAAGCCGTCGGCAGAAAGGATCATGCGGGCATTCTCGCAGAGATTCGCATCGTCTTTATCTCTCTCCGTCTCAATGAAGTAGATATCCCGACCCGTCGCGGTCTTCACCATCTCGCCTTCGTTGATGTCAAGATGTCCCGTGGAGTACTCGCGCAACTCCGGGGGATCATCCACGTCTTTCACATGGACAGTCACCGTGGTCGTCACAGACAACGTGCGCTCCAGATCGGGATCCGTGGAACGCGCGGTGATCGTGATGGGGATATCCCCCGAGATATTCGTCTTGGGAAGGAAACGAAGGCTGCCATCCTCATTCAACTTAACCGAGCCACCACTCTCCACATTGGCATAAATGAAAGTCACTTCGTCCGTTTCCGAAAAGCCCTCGCCATCCCACGCAACACTGGAGAACTGCTCGTCCGTGGGATAGATATCAAGACTCCCCTCCTCGTCCATCTCATAGCCGCCAACCACCTTGAACTGAAAACCGGCCTCCGACACAATCGCCGAAGGACCATCCAAGGTGATCTTGTCATAGTAGTCAGAAGAGCTATACTTCTCGGCAAGGGTGGACTCCGCATACATCGTCGTCTGCCCCTTAACCTGCACCTTCGATGCACTAGGCTTCACGGTATAATAGAAGGTCCCGAGATACTCGTCAACAAGATTGGGCTGCAACACACAGTCACCGTGTGCCTTACCAATTCGAAACTCCCGAACGGAATCCTTATTCGCACTGTGATTATCTGTATACCACAGAACTATTGAGGCGTAATTTTCGGGGATATCGATTCCGCCCCACGTGACGCTATCGTTCTCCCTAGACATATAAAGCATGACGTACTCCACACCGTTTTCATCGGTAGTCATGTAG
>CAVGTF010000012.1:0-26799 GCA_963632245.1 Anaerovoracaceae bacterium | reverse complement strand
TCCCCTACCGGCAATAGTATCCGCCGCTACGGGGAGCGCCACGAAACTCGATTTTCCCCTCTTGGCGCAGTCGATGGAGATGGCGCTCAAGGGTCCGTTGCGGCATAGCCAACGCCTCAGACAGCCCTTTCGCGCGCAACCCCGGATGCCCCTGAATAAAAACCAGGACACGATCCCCGGTTACACCGCCACTTACACCACCACTTACACCGCCAGCATTTTCTGGCAGCTGTTGTTGCAGTGCTTCCAGGATTCGTTCCAGCATGAAATCAATGAAGGGTCCCGAATCTGCCTTTTCCGTGCTTTGTTGAATGGCTTCGTGGTATCCCTGCTGATTATCGTGAACCATAGTTTCCACGGGCAAATGAAGGAAGAGTGGATTCCACATTCCGAGGATCAGCGACTGCCAAAGCCGTCCCGTCCTGCCATTTCCGTCGGCAAAGGGGTGAATGAATTCGAATTCGTAGTGGAAGACGCAACTTCTGATCAACAGGTGATCTAGAGAGTTCCGCAACCAGTCGAAGAGGCTCGCGACGAGTTGTGGCACCTGTCCTGAGGGTGGTGCTATATGGACGACTTGGTCTCCGGAAAAGACTCCCACGCCACCTGTTCGAAAGCATCCTGCGCCATCCACCAGCGCACTCATCATCATTCCGTGCGCCTTCAGCAGATCCGCCACCGAGAAAGGATCCAGCGAAGAAGCGCAATCGTAGGTCGCGATGGCGTTCTTGACCTCCTGGATCTCCCTCAATGGGGCGACCACGCGCTTGCCATCCAGAATATCCGTTACCTGATTCAGAGAAAGCGTATTTCCCTCAATGGCGAGGGAAGAATGGATAGAGCGGAGACGATTCACTCTGCGTAGTTTCAGAGCGTCCGCGCGCTCCTCCTGAATGACCTGGCGCTCAACGCGCGCAGCGATTTCCGCAACCAGCGCAACCGCGCGAGAGGATATCGTGTATGGAGGCTGATAGGTCATTCTAATGCAGGGTTACATCATACGCTAAACCAAAAAGGCACAAGTCACAGGCTTTGTCAGAATATACTGTCTTCCCAAAAGAAGCCCCCCCCCTCGCCTCATGCCCCTTTTGGGGTTATTTCCCGTCGTGGCTAGCGAGTTTCTGGAGGGTCTCGCCGGTCACGCGAAGCTGGACCCACTCGGACATTTCCTGTGCGCCGAGAGAGTGGTAGAAATCGAGGCTCGGAGTATTCCAGCGGAGGCAACTCCACTCCACGCGCCCCCAGTTGTTCTCTTTCGCCAATTCCGCCAAGCGCGTCAACAGTGCCTTTCCCAGACCGAGCTTTCGGTAAGCGGGTCGCACATAGAGATCCTCCAGATAGATTCCGGGGCGTGCCAGCCAGGTGGAGAAGTTATTGAACCAGAGGGCGAAGCCCGCCTTCTCGCCGTCCGCCTCGGCAATCAGCACCTTGGCATAGCCCTTCTCGAAGATGTTCTCCCGGAGCAGTTCCTCCGTGGAGTGATCCTGGTCGGCGGCGTGCTCGTATTCCGCCAATTCGCGGATGCAACTCTTGATGAAGGGAATATCGTCAACGGTGGCAAAGCGGATCATGGCAGAGGGGCTCTCTTGTTGCATTATGAAAAGGGTCCTCGTGAGAATTTCTATCCCCACGAAGACCCCATTACGTGCGGAGGGGGTGTCCTCCGTCGTGAATCCTCCTCCGCTACGCTCAGGAGAACCGCCCGTTTCGCGGGCTTTCACTATGGAGGACAATTTTACGCAAAAGGCCGCAAGCGTGGTGCTTGCGGCCTTTTGCGTAAAATTGGTCGGGACGGAGAGATTCGAACTCTCGACCTTTTGTCCCCCAGACAAACGCGCTAACCAGGCTGCGCTACGTCCCGACGGATAAATGGGGGTTAAGGTTCTTGCCCTCCTTTCGGAAAGCGGGCTTACTATAGCCCTGTGAGAGGGGTTTGCAAGGTTCGCGCAGAAAAAAGGGAAAAAATCACGGCGCGTGCAAAAAGGCGTTTCCTGGGCGTACGCGCGTGGGCGTGCGGGAAACTAGGCTTACATTATTCACGCGATTTCGGGGCTCCCTACGGAGGGGGCATAGTGTGGTTGTTTTCAGCGTCGTCTGACGGACATTTTTTATACGGAGGAAGGGCCTTCCATGGGGTGGTTCAACAGTGACAAGGAGTTGCGGGAGCGGGAGTTACAGGTCGAGCAGAAGTATACGGAGATCAAGGCGCTCCTGCAGAGCCAGCAAAATGAGCTGACCGCGCGCTTCCAGGATCTCGGGAATCTAGGCGCCTCCATCATCACCCAGAGCGACCTGGAGGCCATGTATCAGGAGCAGCTCAAGACCCTGGAGCAGCAAAAGGAGTCCCTCTCGCGCGCCGTCACCGTCTATCAGGAGGCCGCACAGCGCTTCCTGGATCGGGAGCAGGAGCTCTCCCAGCGGGAACAATCCGTGGTGGAGCTGGAGTGCGATGCCAAGGCGTCCTTCGCCGCCGCGCTAGATGAGCAGATGCAGCCCCTGCGGAATCTGAAGTCCGAATTGGACGCCAAGGGCCAGCGGATTTTGACCATGCAGGAGGAGTTCAACCAGAACTTCGCCGTCCAGGACCAGAAGCTCCTGGCGGACTTCCAGCGCCTGAGCGCCGCCCTCAAGGAAAAGTTCGACGGTTTCCAGGCGGATCTGCTGAAAGAGAAGGAGGCCATTGCCACCCGCGAGGATGGTCTGAACAAGCGCGAGATGGCGCTGTCGGTCCGGGAGGCGGAGGTGCGCCAGGGATTGACGCAGGAGCGTTCCGGGATGCTGGAGGAATTCAATGCCGCCAAGAGCCGTCTTGCGCAGCAGGAGGAGGGCCTGAAGAAGCTCTCCGAGGAGCTCTCCCAGAAGCGCATTTCCCTAGAGCGCCAGGAGAAGGACCTGGCCTCCCGACTGGAGGCAGTGCAAAATCGCGAAGCCATCGCGGAGGCCGGTTTTGCCAAAGAGCGCGAGGCGATGCTGGGACAGATCCAGGAGAGCCGCGAAGAGGCGACCAAGGCCATCGTGGAGATGCAGCGGCAAGCGAATCTCCAGTGCGACAAATTTCTCCAGGAGTGGCAGTCGGTGCTGGGCGAGGGCCGCAGCAAGATGCTGGAGGGCCTGACTGCGGATGTGCAGGAGAAGCGCAATGCGCTGGCGGAGGACTACAAGGCGCTCTCCGAGCAGAAACAGGAGCTCTCCCGCCGGGAGCAAGAGCTCCTGAAGAAAGAGGGGGATCTCCAGGTCTCCCAGGCCTCCCTGGAGCAGAAGGAGCGCTTCCTCCAGGAGAAGGAGCATATCATGGAAGAGCACTTCCGGAAGATCGCCGAAGAGCGCATCCAGGCCACCCACCGGGAACTGGAGGCCGCCCAGCAATCCAAGGCGGAGCTCAGCCAGAAATACGCCGCCCTGCAGATGGAGATGGCGAAGTATCGCGCTTCCGGCAGCGCCAACGCCAGCCTCTCCTAAGAAGACGCCACGCCCCCTTTCCCCCGGATGACGCCCCGACGCACCATCCTTACCCTGGCACTGGCCGCGCTCCTCTTCCTCGCCGCCGGGCTCCCGGCACAGGAGGGCTCCTCGCCCTTCCACGGGAGCCTCACCGCACTCCCGCAGCCCCAATCGACGGAAGACGCGCTGTTCCTGGAGGCGTGCATCCAGGGTCCCGCCGACGGAAAGCTCTCACCTGGCTGGGAGATTATTGTAGCCCCCCTGGGGGACTATGAATGGGAGACGCTGGAGGCCCCCGAAGCCGACGAAGACGAGTGCCTTCCCGCAAACGCCACCCTGCGGTTCCGCATCACCCCACGCCCGCCCCAAGACGCAACCATATCCTTCGTCTTCCAGGGGTGCGTAAAGACCCTCTGCTATCGTCCACAGACAATCCCCCTGGACGGCAAAACTCTATCTACCAACGCCCCCGAAACCGAGGCACCATCCCCTTCCGATTTTCCAAAAGGCTGGAGGCTCTCCGCGCCTCTCGGGGGATATGCTGACGCGGACGCCTTCCTGGAATGGCTGGAGATCTCGCAGGCGGCCGACGGACTATCGGAGGCGCACGAGGACTTCCTTGCACGGGGCTTCCGTCTTCATGGATGGCTCTGGGCCTGCCTGCTCGTGGTGGGCATGGGGGTCTTATTGAACCTGACCCCCTGCGTGCTCCCCATGATCCCCGTCACTCTAGGCGTTTTGGGTGCCCGTGGCGGCGGACAGGGCCGTGGACGCGGCGCGGCGCTGGGGGCGGTCTATGGCAGTGCCATGGCGCTGGCGTATGGCGCGGCCGGCGCATTGGTGGTGACGTTAGGCGGGCAATTCGGCGCGCTCCACGCCAGCCCGCTCTTCCAGTTCCTGCTGGCGGCACTCTTCCTCATCCTGGGACTCTCCCTCTTCGATCTCTTCTCCCTGGATTTCACGCGCTTCCGCAGGGGTCTCCCCGCAAACGCCAAACGGGGCTCCTACGCCACCGCATTCCTCCTGGGCGCCACCGCCGCGCTGCTGGCGGGCGCCTGTGTGGCGCCGGTGCTCCTCTGGGTCCTGGCGCTATCCACCGACCTCTACCAGAACGGCCACACCAGCGCGCTCTGGCTGCCGCTGCTGCTAGGCGTCGGACTGGGCGCGCCCTGGACCCTCTTGGGTGCCGGCATCGGCGCACTGCCCCGCCCCGGTACCTGGATGAACCGCCTGAAATACCTCATGGGCGTCGTCATACTGCTCTTCGCCCTCCGCTCCGCAGCCACCGGCATCCGACTCATGAAGGCGCCGAGCGCCACAGCGGAAGGACCCTGGATGGCGCAATTGGATGCCGCCACCGCACTCTCCCAAGAAACAGAAAAGCCCCTCCTCTTGTATTTCCGAGGAGAGGCCTGCGTTGCCTGCGACAAGATGGAAAAGAGCACCCTCCAGGATCCCGAGGTCCTCGACAAGCTGGAGGATTTCGTCTGCGTAGGCATCTGGGGGGACCGTCCGGAGAATCGTTCTCTCGCGGATGCCTGCCATATTCTGGGCTTCCCCACCTTCCTGGTGGCGCACCCGGAAAAGAGTCGCTAGAAGCGGTGGAAGGTCCAGGAGAGGGGGCGGTCGTTCTCGTAGGGCATATAGCCATGGAAGGGGCGGGGATCGCCGTCAAAAACCAGCGGCAAAAAATATCGGTCGCCCTCCCACATGGGATACTTCTCGAAATCCTTCAGGGGGATCCAGGAGAGAGTGCCCTCCTCATTCTGAGAGAGGGGCGTCCCGCGGAAGCCAGTGATCAGAAAAATGAATCCCAGCCAGTCCTCGCCATGGGGACCAAACCCCGTCCAGTTCACGGTGCCCCGCAGCTGCATGGCAGTCACCTCCAGGGTCGACTCCTCACGGATCTCCCGGGCCATGCAGGCGGCGACATCCTCATTGGGCTCCAAATGGCCGCCTAGACCGTTGTACTTTCCGAACTGCTCGTCGCCCTTCCGCGCAATGCGGTGAGTCATGAGCACGGACTCTCCGTCCGGCGAAAGGATATATCCCAGAGTGCTGAGGATGGGGCAGTAGTTTTTGGACATGGCAGAATAGCAACCTCAAAGGGAGAGTCCCGTTTGAAGAGTCAGCTCCTCTTTCGTGACGGGATGGACAAAAGAGAGTCCCCAGGAGAGCAGCGCGATTCCGCCGGCAGGCGCGAGTGCGCGGCTCTCGGCGGGCGCGCCGTATTTTTCGTCACCGCAGATCGGGACTCCGGCGGCGGACAGCTGTGCACGGATCTGGTGATACCGGCCTGTCAACAGATCAACCTCCAGGAGCATCGCCTTCGCGCGGGTCTCCAAGACGCGGTAGCGCAGGCGGCACTCCCGGGCTTCGGGATCCGTGGAGCGCGCCAGCCGTGCGGAGTGCTCGTCGTGAATGAGCCAGTGTTTCAGCTCGCCCTCAGTTCCGGGGAGCCGCGATGCTGTGCCCCACACCAGCGCCTGGTAGGTCTTGTGGATTTTGTGGTTCCGCTGTGCGTCATTGAGGCGCGAGAGCGCCTTGGAAGTGCGGGCGAAGAGCACCACGCCCCCCACCACGCGGTCAATGCGGTGCACCGCCTCCAAAAAGACCTCCCCCGGCTTCTGGAAGCGCTCCTTCAAAAACGCCTTTCCGCGCGCCTCCAGGGAGTCCTCCCGGGTGCCGGAGGGCTGGGTCAACAGCCCCCAGGGCTTATCCAGCACCAAGAGATGATTATCCAGATAGAGGGGTTCCTGCGTCATTGCAAGCGGGGCGCTAGGCCTCCTGGTTCCACCAGGCCTCCAGATTGCCCATGGTCTCCCGGATGTCCTTCAATTGGTTCTCATCCTCCGCAATTTCGCGCTCGATGATGAACTCGCCCTGGAACCCCAGCTCCTTCAGGCGGCGGACAAAGACGGGATAATGGACCATTCCCTGACCCACCTGCTTCTCCGCACCCAGATTCACGCCATCGGTGGGCACGCAACCGTCCTTCACGTGGATGTTGCGGACATATTTTCCGAAGACCTCCAGGGCATCCACGGGGCAGCCCTTTCCGTAGAGCAGCAGATTGGCGGGATCCAGATTGATCCCCAGATTATCCAGACCGAAATATTCCTCGCAGGTCTTGATGGTGCGCAGCAGGGTGACCGGGGTCTCCTGGCCGGTTTCGAACCAGAACTGCAGTCCCAGGGACTTGCAGTAGCGCGCCACCTCCACAATCGCCAACACCACGGGCCGGAATTCTGGATCGGTCATGTTCTCGGGAATGAATCCGCAATGGGTGATGACCGCGGGCAGCCCCAGTTCCTTGGCAAAATCCGCTGCCTGGCACAGTTCCCGGATGCGCATGGAGCGATAGGGCGCGGGCACCAGTCCCAGACTCAAGGGCCCCTCGGAGAAATTCCAGTAGACGGGACCGCTGTAGCCCGCCCAGTAGGCGGAGGGCGCCACCTGCTTCTCCGCCATCTGCTGGCGGATGGTTTCCAACACCGTGGCACGCAACTCCTTGTCCGCGTAAAGACCCGTGTTCCAGACGCAAATCTGGCAGGTCTTCATGCCGAGACGCACAATGCGGTCAAAGATATGGTTGCAATCCGGGAAGACGGGATTGACGATGGATCCAATTTTCAGTGTCATGGAGAGAATTCCTCAACCTTGGATGGCAATTTCCTGACTACGGAAAAGCCGCAATCGGCACGATTTCGGCAGCGATTGCGGCTTTTGGTATGGGCTTGCGGGCGATGAATGCGCTCCGCCGAGGGGTTCGGCGGAGCGGAGTTTCGCCGGAGGGAGGGAGCGCCCTACTCCTCCTCGTTGGCCAGGGCCTCCGCCACGTCGTCGGAGAGCTCCATGTCGTGGTAGACAGCCTGGCAGTCGTCGTACTCCTCCAGAGCATCCACGAACTTCTGGACGCTCTTGGCGGTGCTGACATCGGTGACCTGGGTGGTGCTCTCGGGGATCATGGCCAGAGTGGACTCGGTGGCCACAATGCCATTGGCCTCGAAGATCGCCAGGATCTTGGCAAAGGCATCGGGAGCGGCGATGATCTCGGCAGTGCCGTCATCGACCTGGATGTCGTCCACATCCACCTCCATGAGCAGATCCATCAACTTGTCCTCGTCAGCCCAGTCACCCTCGACAACGAAACGGCTCTTGCGCTTGAACTTGTAGGAGACGGCGCCAGAACCGGCCATCTTGCAGTTGTAGCGGCTGAAGAAAGAGCGGATATCGGAAGCGCAGCGGTTCTTGTTGTCGGACATGCAGTTGATGATGACGGAGACGCCACCGGCCGCGTAACCCTCGTAGGTGAACTCCTCGATGGCAGCGCCGCCCAGCTCGCCCGTGCCCTTCTTGATGGCGCGGTCGATGTTGTCGTTGGGCATGTTCGCCGCCTTGGCAGCCGCCACTGCGGCGCGCAGACGGGCATTCAGCGCGGGATCGCCGCCGCCCTCGCGGGCAGCCTGGATGATTTCCTTGGAGACGCGGGAGAAGATCGCGCCGCGCTTGGCGTCGGCAGCGCCCTTCTTGTGCTTAATGGACGACCATTTATTATGTCCGGACATAAGAGATAAACTCTCCTCTTTTTGGGTTGGAAGAAGATACGGGTTAGGAAAAACGGCAAAATGTAAGCCCTCCGGGCGATTTTTCCACTAGCCCCGACCACTCCCTTCCCCCGATGCGCCGCCATTTTGCGCGGGACACACGGGGGATTTTTCTTTGGGGGCCGTAGGGCAAAATGGCGAATGGGAATTACCTTTATCCTTATTCCGCGCCCCTAGGCAAATCACGCCCAAGCGCGCACGCAACGCTTTCTATCCAAAATTCCGTCAAGTACTACCCGCATACTCCCCCAGAAAACAAGGAGTCGCCTCCATGAAAAAAGCCCTTCTTCTCCTGGTCATGGCAATGACCCTCGCCGCCGGCAGCCTCTTCGCCTTCGATCAGACCGCACTGCAGCTCAGCATCTGGTCCCCCAAACTGCAGCTGGTGCCCCCCGAAATCGCCATCACCGGCCTGAAGCTGAACCTGCCCTACGGCAGCAACTGC
The DNA here is from genome assembly GCA_963632245.1 of Anaerovoracaceae bacterium. GTDB lineage: Bacteria > Verrucomicrobiota > Lentisphaeria > Oligosphaerales > Oligosphaeraceae > UBA1724. The sequence goes on along the minus strand of CAVGTF010000012.1, from coordinate 18,306 downwards.
CAGATCACCGGACTGGACGCCGGATTGGTCTCCATCTCCCGTGACCAGGGCCCCGATTTGGCCGCCCGCGTGGCCGCCCTCCAGGTGAACCTGGTCAACTACACCAGCGGCTCCTTCTCCGGACTGCAGGTGGGACTGGTCAATGTCTCCGATACCTCCTGGGGCATCGTCGCCGGACTGGTCAATTCCGCCAACAGCCGCGCCAGCGGCATCCAGGTGGGCATCATCAACTCCTCTCTGGAGTTCCGCGGCCTGGAGATCGGCCTGATCAACTACACCGAATTCCTGGAGGGCGTGCAGATCGGCCTGGTAAACATCGCCAAGCAGTCCACTCTGCCCTTCTTCCCCATCGTCAACATCTGCTTCTAGTGCGCGAAATCCCCGCGGATTTCTCCCACGGCGAAGAGCGCCGCAGCCCCCGTAGAGGCTAGCGGCAGAACGGGCAGCGCCCCGCCACCCAGGCGAGGAGGCTGCCCTTCCTTTTTCCCCGAAAGACACCAAATCCCATGCGACTCCCTGATCTCCCCAGGAAACCCTGGATTCTCCTCGCCGGATTGGCGGCATACGCCCTCGTCGCACTGCTGACAGGCGCACTCCTCCTGCCACGCGCCGCCCGGGAAGCCGCACTCTCGCGGCGGCTCCTGGGACTCCAGCGCGGCTGGCAGCGGCAGTCCCTGCTCACCCAGATGGCGCTGGATGCGCAACTCAATGCGCGCCCGGAACGCCGCGACGACCTCTTTGCGCAGGCGAGCCAGGAACAGCACGCACAGGAGGAGCGCCTGCAGGGCCTCCTGGATCTCTCGGGGAAGATCCCGCTGCGCGCCTTCCGGGAGCTCTCCGAACAGCACCGCGCCATCTCCCAGGCCCTGGATGCCCTCCGGGAATCCCGGGATCGCTCCCGCGCGCTGGAAAATCTGGAGAGCGCCCTGCAGAAGGCCCATGAGGAGATCCTCCTGGACCAGAAGGCGCTCACGCACTCCGTCTGGCCCACACTCCTCTTCTGCCTCCTCTGGCCCGCGCCCCTCCTGGGCACCGCACTCTGGGCACTCCACATCCTCTGGCGGCAACAGCGCCGGCAACGGCGGGTCCTGGGGAACTACCTGTCGCTGCCCACCGCGACCCTCCTGGAAGGCGACGGCGATCCCCTCCCACGCAATCCCGCAGAGCCCGGCGATCCCTTCCTGGAAGAGGGGCTGGCGGAATTGCTGAAGCGCGTGCGCCGGGAAGCGCAATCCCGGGAGCGCTTCATCGCCACCATGTCCCACGAGATCCGGACTCCCATGAATGGCCTGTTGGGCTTCCTAGCCAGCCTCCAGGAGACCCAGCTCAACGACCAGCAGCAGCAGTATCTCAAGGTCATTGACGCCAGCGCAAAGGGCCTGGTGCATGTCATCAACGAAATTCTGGACTTCACCAAGCTTCGCGCCGGAAAGCTGGCGCCCTCACCCGTCAGCTTTGATCTGCGCACCTTCGCCCAGGAGCGGGTCACTCTCGCACGGCAGGCCGCCCGCGGCAAGAAGGGCCTGAAAGTGCAATTGGACTTCCCCGGCGAGGGTCCTTTGCTGGTGCGCACGGATCCCTCGCTATTGCGGCAGGTGCTGGACAACATCCTGGGCAACGGCGTAAAATTCACCGACCGCGGCGAGGTGGTCCTGGAGATCCGAGCCGCCACCCAGCCCGATTCGCCGCTTCTGAAACTGGATTTCTCCGTGCGGGACTCCGGCATTGGCATGACCCAGAGCGAGCAGGAACATCTCTTCCGCCCCTACGAGCAGGCGGGCCTCGCCATCGCCCGAAAATACGGCGGCACGGGTCTGGGACTCACCATCTCCCACGCACTGGTGGAGCTCCTGGGCGGCGAGCTGAGGGTCTCCAGCAAGCCCGGCGAGGGCAGCGACTTCTTCTTCACCCTCCAGTGCCCGCCCGCACGCCCCGAGGAACAGGTCCATCTCTCCGACCTCTATCACGTGAAGCTCCCGCGCGCCGAACTCCGAAAGCGCCGCGCCCTCCTGGTGGACGATACCCTCACCAATCTCTTCCTCTTGGAGACCATCTGCCAGTCCGTGGGTCTGCCCTACCGCACCGCCGAAAATGGCCGCGAGGCGCTGGAACTCTGCAAGGAACAGCACTTCGATGTCATCTTCATGGATATCCAGATGCCCATCATGGACGGATATACCGCCATCCGCGAAATCCGGAAACTCCCCGATACCGCCACCACGCCCATCGTGGCCCTCACCGCCTCCGCCTACCAGGAAGACGTGGAGAAGGCCCTGGGCGCCGGCTCCACCGGATTCATCCCAAAGCCCTTCGAGCGCGACCAACTCCTCCTCTGCATCGCCGAGGCACTGGGCATCACCGCCGAACGGGAACTGCGGGATGACCGTCAGGAGATCCCCGAGCCCCCGGAACAGGCCATCATCCGGCGCATGCACGATTTCATGCAAGAGCAATACCAGCTCCCGCTGGGCACCATCAAGATGATCCTGGGACAGACCCTGGCCGACTGGCGGCCGCTACTGGACAACCTGGGCAGCTACGCCCAACAGGGCAACGCCAAGGAGACCCTGGCGCTACTCCATCGCCTCAAGGGAATGCTTGCCGCCATCGGACTATTGGATCACTCCGAAAAGACCGTGACTCTCATGGAGGCATTCCGCGAAGGCCGCAAGGAAGAAGGGCAGACCATGCTGCTAGGCTTCCTGCAGTCCCTGACGCGGATCTTCAAGGCACTGGAATCCGACGTGACCCTCCCCAGCTGAACTACCCCCACGCACCGTGCTGACCCTCCGCTTCCAGTCCGGAACCCTCCTGGTGGAGAACGACGCCCCAAACACCGCGCCGCTCCCCACCGCGGTGTCTGCACTCTGCCAATACGACAAGCGCGTGGACGCGCACCGCGCACCCGCCTGCCACTACGCCCCCATCCTCCTGACTCTCCATCGGGGCGGCGTCCCCTTCCGGGATCTCGCACGGGAATACGTCCCCCTGGAAAACATCCCGCCCTTCACCCGAGAGCCCCGCTTCTACCAGCGGGAGGCCCTGGATGCCTGGCGAAAGAAGCAGCGCCGGGGGCTGGTGGTGCTTCCCACGGGCACCGGGAAGTCCTTCCTGGCGCAGATGGCCATCGCCGACGCCGCGCGCTCCACGCTGGTGGTAGTCCCCACGTTGGATTTGGTTGCGCAGTGGGCATTGCAGCTCCAGGCCGCCTTCGGTCAGACCGTGGGCGTCTGGGGCGGCGGCAGCCACGAGACCGCGCCCATCACCGTCTCCACCTACGACTCCGCACTCCTCTGCATGCCTCACCAGGGAAACCGCTTCGGGCTCCTGGTCGTGGACGAATGCCACCACCTCCCCGGACCCGCCTATTCCCAAATCGCCCGGGAATGCCTGGCACCCTATCGGCTGGGACTCACCGCAACCCCGGAACGCGATGACGCCCTGGACTCCGAATACGCCGCCCTCCTGGGCGAGATCTGCTATCGCAAGGAGATCACCGATCTCCCCCAGGAGACTGTCCTGGCGCCCTACGAGACCCAGACCATCCCCACGCCCCTGGACGACGAAGAGCGGGAGCGCTACCAGCAGGCACGCGGAATCTACATCGGCTTCCTCCACGAAAAGGGCATCAACCTTGGCTCCCGCCAAGGCTGGGGGAACTTCCTGCGCGCCTGCTCCCGAGACTCCAATGGTCGACAGGCGCTGCGCGCCTATTGGGAGCAACGCCGCATCTCCCGCTCCCCACAGAGCAAATTCCGCATGGTGGCGAGGCTCCTGGAGGCGCACCGACACGACCGCACGCTGGTCTTCACCGCCGACAACGACACCGCCTACCAGATCGGAAACGCCTTCCTGCTGCCCGTGCTGACCCACCACACGAAGACCGCCGAACGCATGGCATTCCTGGAGGCATTCCGGGAGGGGCGCTATCCCGTGCTGGTCACCAGCAAGGTCCTCAACGAAGGCGTGGATGTCCCCGCCGCCAACGTGGGCATCGTGGTCTCCGGCTCCGGCTCCGTCCGGGAACACGTCCAGCGACTGGGTCGAATCCTCCGTCCCGCAGAAGGAAAGACCGCCGTCCTCTACGAGCTGGTCACTCCCGATACCGCAGAAACCTATACCTCCGAACGCCGCAGAATGCATCCCGCCTACAATGGCTGACAACACCGCTATGCTCCTCCCCGCACATGTCAGCGCATTCTCCCGGCAAAGGGTCCTCCACCCGCACTTCGCACCACGCACCACGGAGACCCTCGTTCTGGCAGAACAGATGGTCCAGACCTTCCAGGAGGCCTTCCAGAACCACCTGCCACTAGGACAACTGGACGAACTCCTCCAGCCACTGCTGGAGACCGCCACCGATCGGCGACTGGCACTGGGACTCCGAAAGCTCCTGGAGGACCGTTGCCACTGCACTCTGGATGACGACACCGATTTTGCTGCCGAGCGCGCGAAGCTCCTGGAGGCCTCCGCACGACTCCTCCTGGGAGACGCGCCACTCCCTCCCGCAGACAACTGGCAAAACACCTTCCGACAGCAAATCCCCGATAGCCCACTCCTGAACACCGGAAATCTCTACGGGGATCTCCCCGAAAACCAGACGATCCTCCGCTTCGAGGCACTCACCCCCGAGGCACTCCTGGATCGCTACGACACCGGCGTCATCCAGGCACTGCTCCTGGACTGCAAGAGCCTGACTCTCACCGTGGGCGCTGCCGATGCCCCACAACTCCGCAGACTCTGCCAATATCTCCGGTTCTTCCAGCTGCTGGCAGACATCGAGACCCTGCCCCCCAGAGAATCCACCCCCCGCGAAGCGCCCCTCCAACGCCTCAAAATGACCGTGGATGGCCCCGCCGCAGTCTTGGAACACGGCCGGAAATACGGTCTGCAGCTGGCGCTCTTCTTCCCCGCAGTCTGCACCATGCCCGCCTGGAAAATGAAGGCAGTGGTCCTCTGGAAAAACAAAGAGACCGAGCTCCTCCTGAATCAGGACTCCGGCCTGAAATGCCCCTATCATAACTTCGCCGCCGCCCTTCCCGAAGAGGTCCGACGCTTCCGGGAAAACTTCCCCATCGACGCACCCTGGAAACTCCTGGACGACCTCCCACCCCTCAAAACCCACAGCGGACAGACCGTATTCCCCGATTTCGCATTCCGGAAACGCGGTACCGCAAAGACCTATTCCCTGGAACTCTTCCACCGCTGGCACGCCAGCGAACTCCTCCGCCGACTGGACTATCTGACCACACACCCCAAAACTACACTCCTGATCGGCGTGGAACGAAGCCTCCTGAAACGAAAGGAAATCGCCGAGGCGCTGGAAGGCAATGAGACCTTCGCACGCGCCGGATTCCTCTATCGCGACTACCCTACCCACGAAAAGGTCCTCAAGGCGCTGGATTCCCTCGCTGAAAAAACAGGATCTACCTCCTAGGAAATAGAGTATTTTGGAAGGGCATTCGGGCATTCTCGCCCCGAATCCACCACTTCCAAAGGGGTGTCCCCGAATATATTAGTCGACGCCTGCCCCTGCAGAAGAGCCCCGGTTGCGCTCCTCTGTCGCCCCGGCAGCCACACTTTCTTTTCTTGTCCCCCATACACGTATTCCGACCATGAAACGTCTACTTGCCCTCCTGACCTTTGGTCTCTTTGTCGTTACCCTCTCCGCCGCGGACGTCTATCTCTACGAAAACCGCGCCGACCGTCCCCCTGCCAAGGAGTGGAATCTGACGGCGGGAAAGGTCTCCGTGAAGCAGACCCCCTGGCCCAACGGCGAATCCGGCCTCACCACCAAATTCACCTACCACAAAGCCCCCGACAGCTGGCCCTCCGCGAAGATCTTCTTCCCCGAGGACATGCGTGACTGGAGCAACGCCAAGACCCTCACCATCCAGGTCTACTGCGAGATTCAGGGCAAGGTGAACATCTGCCTGGCTACCTACACCGATCCCAAGACCAAGAACCTGGGCGAAGGCGACTACCTCCAGTTCGACCCCGGACGACACACCATCGTCATCGACCTGAATATCGTCAAAGACTTCGACCTGACCCAGGTCAAATACCTGGACTTCTTCGCCTCCCGCCCCCAGAAGGACTATTCCCTCTACGTGGGCGACATCACCCTGCAGGTCCTATCTGAAGAGGAGGAGGCCGCCAACCGCGCCGCCGCCCTCCAGGAGGTCGCCCGCGGCTTCCAGTGGCGCGCACAGGCCCTGAACAACCAGATCCCGCCCGCCGCCCAGACCCTCCAGGCCGCCCTTCAGAAGATCTCCCAGAAGCAGCAGACCACCTGGGACGAGGTGAAGAACCTCCAGAAGCAGGCCGACAGCGTCTTCCCCCGCCTGGACAGCGCCATCTTCCGCGATGAGGCAGTCCTCCACAACGGCCTGGCCGCCCTCTGGTGCGTTCCCGAGGAGAAGGTCCTGCGCAAGGACTACGCCTTCTATGACGCCCCCACCCACGACTACACCCTGGATGCCGCCCGCGGCGAGGGCGAATCCGCCCAGCTGGTTGCCTTCTCCATGGAAGAGAATCCCGGCGTCGCCGTGAAGCTCCTCCAGCAGCCCGCCCTGGAAGACGGCACCCTCCTGCCCGCCGAGGCCCTCAAGGTCTCTCCCATGGGATACGTGAAGGTCACCAATCCACAGTATACCATGGAGCACCTTGGCTACTGGCCCGACCCCATCCTGGAATATCTCCAGAAGCCCGTCGCCCTGGAAAAGCAGACCTACCAGAGCTGGTGGCTCGATGTCCAAGTCCCCGAGGACCAGAAGCCCGGCCTCTACCAGGGGTCCCTTCAGGTCTCCGACGCCAACGGCAACGAAATCCTCATGCCCTTCGCCGTCCGCGTCCATGACTTCACCCTGAAACACGGCGTGCCCTATTTCTCCCCCTGCTGCCTCCCCTACCAGGACTCCTTCCAGAGCTACGTGACCGACCGCCGGCAATACTGGGAGGACATCGCTTCCATGCTCATCCAGCATCGACTCGATCCCGCCGAAATCTACTACTTCATGGACCGAAGCTTCCTGGTGGAAAACGCCAAGTGGCTCATCGACCACGGTGCCACCGGCTTCAACATGGGCTTCATCAACAAGGAGGTGGATGACGCCTTCGCCAACCAGATCGCCGACGCCTACCGCCGCTGCCAGGAGGCCGGCATCCTGGACAAGGCATACATCTACTGCTATGACGAAAAGCCCGCCAGCATGTTCGACATGATCAAGCGCTCCCTGCGCCGCACCCGACAGATCGCCCCCGGAATCCCCATCTGCACCACCCTCTATGATGCATCCTTCGGCGAGACCAGCGGCCTGGACGAGGTCATCGACCAGTGGATCCCCCTCAATACCTCCTATGACCGAAACGCCGACGCCGTCCTGCGCGCCCGTTCCCGCGGCGACAAGGTGGCCTGGTATGTCTGCTGCGCCCCCACCAGCCCCTTCGCCAATATCCTCCTGGACCAGCCCGCCGCCGGAAACCGACTCCTCATGGGCTTCATGGCGAAGAAATACGGCACCGAGGGCTTCCTCTACTACAGCACCTGCCGCTGGCTCGAAACCCAGTCCAATGGCAAGACCAGCCCCATCACTACCCCCGTGGATGGCGATTCCACCCTCCTCGCCGAGCCCTGGAAGGGCGAGTCCTTCCGGAACTTCCCCGGCGATGGACGCCTCATCTATCCCGGCAAAGACGCACCCCTGCCCACCGCACGACTCAAGAGCATGCGCGACGGCATGGAGGACTGGATGTACATGGATCTGCTGGAGAAGGCGCTTGCCGACTCCGCCAACATGCCCGCCGACTGGCAGGAACGCGCTCGCCAAGAGCTCCAGGTGGAGGACTCCCTGGTGAAGAACCTCGCCGAGTGGTCCCGCGATCCCGCACCCATCCAGGCGAAGAAGCTCCGCATCGCCGCACTCCTGGATGAATACGCACAGCAGAATCCCTAGGATTTCCACAGAATAACGCCGCCAGGGCCGGATGGTTCCAACACCGTCCGGCCCTTCTCTTTCCTAGGGAAAACACCCCATCTCCGGATATATTAGCGACACGCTGTTTCACACACACTCACTTCCCTCACCGCCCATGAAACGCCTCCTGACTCTCCTCATCCTCGGACTCCTTCTGCTCCCACTCGCCGCAGAAGATGTCTATCTCGTTGAAAACAAGGCAGGCCGTTCTCCCACCGAGGATTGGAAAGTGTATGAAGCACACAAAAAATACATTTCCGTAACGCAGGCCGCCTGGCCCGACGGCACCTCGGGACTGGCTGCAAAATTCACCTACCAGTCATACCCCACCGGCTATCCCTCCGCAAAGTTCTCTCCCTCCGGAGACTTAAAAGACTGGAGCAAGGCGAAGACCATCACGATTCCGGTCTACTGCGAAAGGACCTCGAAACTCTGTATCAAATTCACCACGGATACCGACATTGGCAGCGACGGCAATAAGATACAAAAGAGCCTCTTTTCGTCAGACGCCGAAGCAACTCTCAGCGTCGGCATGCACACCCTCGTCTTTGACCTGACCGCCATAACGGACATGGATTTGTCCGCCATCAACTATATCGACATCTTCTCCGACAAGCCCACTTCGAGTTATTCCATCTATGTCGGCGACATCACCCTCCAGATCCAAACCGAAGAGGAGCTCGCCGCCGAGCGCGCCGCCACCTTCCAGGAGATCGCACGGGGCTTCCGCTGGCGCATGGCGGCGCTGTCGCCCCAGGCACCCTCCCCGCAAAAGAACTTCCAGTCCCTCCTCAAATTCCTGGCGACGGATCCCTCCACCCTCACTGACGAACAGGTGTCCTCCCTCCAAGCCACCGCTGACGAGCTCTTTCCCCAGCTGGACAAGCTCCTCTTCCAGCGCCAGGCCGCCCTCCACAATGGACTAGGCGCCCTATGGTGCCTGCCGGAAGAGAAGGTCCTGCGGGAAAGCTACACCTTCTATGACGCACCCACCCAGGAATACACCCTGGATGCCGCACGCGGCGAAGGCGAATCCGTCCAGCTGGTGGCCTTCGCCACCTCGGCGCTCTCCGGCGTCTCCGCGAAGGTCCTCAGCCAGCCTACCATGGCTGACGGCACCACAATTTCCTCGGATGCCATCACCCTCTCCCCCGTGGGATACGTGACCATCACCAATCCCCAATACACCGTAAGCCCCCTGGGCTACTGGCCTGACCCCATCCTGGAATACCTCCAGAAGCCCATCGCCCTGGAAAAGGAGACCTACCAGAGCTGGTGGCTGGATGTCCAGGTGCCCACCGACCAGAAACCCGGTCTCTACCAGGGAACCGTCCAGCTCTCCTCCACCAGCGGCCCGAGCATCACACTGCCCTTCTCCGTCCGCGTCCACGAATTCTCCCTAGATCAGGGCGCGCCGTATTTCTCGCCCTGCTGCATCCTCTACGAAAACGAAATCAAGAAATCCATCTCCGGCGATACCCGGACCTACTGGGAGGCCATCGCCTCCATGCTCCTCCAGCACCGCATCGATCCCGCGGAAATCTACTTCTACATGGAACGGAGCACCCTCGTGGACAACGCCAAGTGGCTCCTGGAACACGGTGCCAATGGCTTCAACATGGGCTTCGTCAGCTTCAGAGAAGGGGACCTCGTCTACGACGAAACGAACAAAGTATTCACCGGACAGCTAACCGACACCTTCGCCACACGAATCACCACCGCCTACAACAACTGCAAGGAAGCCGGCATCCTGGACAAGGCGTACATCTACTGCTTCGACGAAGCGACGCCCGACAAATACGCCGCAATCAAGACCGCCCTGGAGCGCGTACGGGAACTGGCCCCCAATGTCCCCATCTACACCACTCTCTACGACGGGACCTTCGGCGATACAAGCAGTCTGAAAGACCTCGTTGACGGATGGATCCCCCTCAATACCGCCTACGAGAAGAATATCGATGCCGCCACCCAGGCACGCGTCCGTGGCGACAAGGTCTGCTGGTATGTCTGCTGCAGTCCCCAGAGTCCCTATGCGAATCTCCTCCTGGATCAGCCCGCCGCCGCTCACCGGCTCCTCATGGGATTCATGGCGAAGAAATACTCCGTCGATGGATTCCTCTACTACCGCGCCTGCGGATGGAAGACCTACGACGCAAACAACGGCTACGCCGAGTCCTACATCACCACACCCGTAACCGGCGATACCACCCTCCTCTCCGATCCCTGGATCGGAGAGTCCTTCCGGAAATACCCCGGCGACGGCCGACTCATCTACCCCGGCGCAGATGCCCCCCTGCCCACCCAGCGACTCAAGAATATGCGTGACGGCATGGACGACTGGATGTACCTGGACCTCCTGGAGAAGGCCCTGTCCACTCCCACCAATATGTCTGACGAATGGAAAACCAGCGCCACCCAGGAACTCCAGGTCGAGGAATCCCTGGTCACCAGCCTCTCCGACTGGTCCAAGGAACCCGCGCCCATCCAGGCAAAGAAGCTCCGCATCGCAGAACTCCTGGATCAATACGCCCAGAAGAATCCCTAGGACACCTCTTTTTTCTCCCACCCATACAATTCTTCCGACCACCCATGAAACGCCTCCTGACCATCCTGACCTTCGGACTCTTCCTGCTCTCTCTCGCAGCAGAGGATGTGGTCCTCTTCGAGAATCGCGCGGATCGTCCTCCGCAGAAAGAGTGGCGCCTGAGCTACCCGGAATCCCTCTCCTTGACCCAGACTCCCTGGCCTGACGGCACCTCGGGCCTTGCCATGAAACTCACCTACAAACCCTGCCCCAATGGCTGGCCCTCCGTCAAGCTCTTTATGCCCGAGGACCTGCGTGACTGGAGCAAGGCAAAGACCATCACTCTCCAGGTCTACTGCGAAACGCAGCAGAAGATCTACCTCAATATCGCCACCTACACCGACCCCAAGACCAAGCATCTCCATCCGGGTGACGGCATGCGCTACGAGCCCGGTATGCACACCATCGTCCTCGACTTGGCGGTGGTCAACGACATGGACTTGACCAACGTCAAGTACATCGACATCTTCGCCGATCGTCCCGCCATCAACTACTCCCTCTACGTGGGCGACATCACCCTGCAGGTCCAGTCCGCCGAAGAACTGGCCGCCAACCGCGCCGCCGCCCTCCAGGAGGTCGCCCGCGGCTTCCAGTGGCGCGAGGCATCCCTGAACCACCAGATCCCCGCCATCGCAAAGACCCTCCAGGCATCCCTGGCATTCCTCTCCCGAAAAGCCCCCGCCGCCCTCACCGACGCACAGATATCCTCCCTCCAGAACGCCGTAGAGGAGCTCTTCCCCCGCATGGACCAGGAGATCTTCCAGCGGAATGCCGCCCTCCACAATGGCCTGGGCGCCCTCTGGTGCGCACCGGAAGAAAAGGTCCTGCGCGAAGACTACGCCTTCTATGACGCACCCACCCCGGAATACACCCTGGATGCCGCACGCGGCGAGGGCGAATCCGCCCAGCTGGTGGCCTACGCCACCGAGCCCCTCCAGGCAGTCTCCGTGAAAGTCCTCCAGCTGCCCGCCCTGGAAGACGGCACCACCCTCCCCGCTGACGCCATCACCCTCTCCCCCGTGGGATACGTGACCATCACCGATCCCGCCTACGCCGTCAAACACCTGGGATACTGGCCCGACCCCATCCTGGAGTACCTCCAGAACCCCGTCGCCATGGAGAAAGACCGCTACCAGAGCTGGTGGATGGACCTGCAGATCCCCGCCGACCAGAAGCCCGGCCTCTACCAGGGAACCGTCCAGGTCTCCGCCGAGGGCGAGCGCGATATCCTCATGCCCTTCGCTGTCCGCGTCCACGAATTCGCCCTCACACAGGGCGTGCCGTATTTCTCGCCCTGCTGCATCCTCTACGAAAACGAAATCCACAAGGCGATCCCCGATTCCCGCCCATACTGGGAAAAGATTGCCTCCATGCTCATCCAGCACCGCGTGGATCCCGCAGAGATCTACTTCTTCATGAACCGCAGCTGGATCGTGGAAAACGCGAAGTGGCTCCTGGACCACGGCGCCACCTCCTTCAACATGGGCTTCGTCAACCGAGAGGTCGATGACGCCTTCGCCGCACAGATCACCGATGCCTACAACCGTTGCAAGGAAGCCGGAATCCTCGACAAGGCATACATCTACTGCTACGACGAACAGCCCCCCGAAAAGTTCGAGATGATCAAGCGCTCCCTGGCGCGCGTCCGCGAACTGGCCCCCAATATCCCCATCTACACCACTCTCTACGACGGCACCTTCGGCGCACACAACGGCCTAGACGAGGTCATTGACGGATGGATCCCCCTCAATACCTCCTACGAAAAAAACGCGGAATACATCCCCCAGGCGCGCGCACGCGGCGACAAGGTCTGCTGGTATGTCTGCTGCGGTCCCACCAGCCCCTACGCAAATCTCCTCCTGGATCAGCCCGCCGCCGGACACCGACTCCTCATGGGATTCATGGCTAAGAAATACAAGACCGATGGATTCCTCTACTACCGCGCCTGCGGAATGACCCAATACACCCAACTCCCCAACGGCGGATACAAGGAATCCTACATCACCACCCCCGTGGACGGCGATTCCACGCTCCTCGCCGAGCCCTGGAAGGGCGAGTCCTTCCGGAAATACCCCGGCGATGGACGACTCATCTACATCGGCAAGGACGCCCCACTGCCTACCCAGCGACTCAAGAATATGCGCGACGGCATGGACGACTGGATGTACCTGGATCTTCTCGAAAAGGCCCTGCAGAACTCCGCCAATATGCCCGAGGAGTGGAAGGCCAGCGCCGCCCAGGAGCTCCAGATCGAGGAGTCCCTGGTCACCAATCTGGCCATCTGGTCCCGGGAGCCCGCCCCCATCCAGGCAAAGAAGCTCCGCATCGCCGCACTCCTGGATCAATACGCACAACAGAATCCCTAGGACGACACACCTAGAGTAACGCCACAGGGCCGGATGGTTCCAACAACCGTCCGGCCCTTCTTTTTTCCTAGGTAAGTCCCCCGCTTCCGGATATATTAGCCGCACACCTATTTTCACCCTCGACCCCCCACCGCCCCAACGACCATGAAACGCACTCTCGCACTCCTGCTGGCCCTTCTGGGACTCTCCTGCACGCTCCTCGCCGCCGATCGCCCGAAGCTCGGGGATCCCGATTTCTTCCCCATTACCGCCTGGGGCACCTGGGAATGGCTCGACCAGGATCCCGACCAGGAGGTCTTCGATGACATGGCGGAGGCCGGCATCACCATCGCCGGATTCGCCTCCACAACCAAGTGCCTGGACAAGATCCAGAAGGCCGGAATGTATACCTTCGGAAACCACCGGATCCCCGGCGACGCCTTCTGGGCAGAGACCGTTGACGAAGCCACCATCCGAAAGGGCATCCGCGATACCGTGGAATACTTCGGACACCACCCCGCAATCGCCGGATACCTCCTCCAGGATGAACCAAATACCGCACGCTTCCCCCTCCTCGCCATCGCCGCCGACGAAATCAAAAAGGCGGATCCCGGCATGCGGCCCTACATCAATCTCCTGCCTAACTACGCCTCCCCCGAACAGCTAGGCGCCCCCACCTGGAAAGACTACGCCAGACAGTATATGGACGCAGTCAAGGCACCCATCCTGGGATACGACTTCTATGCACTCTTTGAGGATCCCAACGAACCCCTCCGCCCCCGCTACTGGACACAGTTGGCAGAATGCCGCGAGGTGGCCCTGGAATCCGGCGTCCCCATGGAAGTCTGCCTCCTCTCCGTGGGACATCTCCTCTACCGAATCCCCTCCGAAGACGACCTCTTCTTCGAGGTCTACAGCGCACTGCTCTACGGCGCAAAGGGAATCCTCTACTTCACCTACTTCGATCCCATGCTGGCAAACTACCGGCACTCCCCCGTGGATGCCTACGGCAACCGCACTGAGACCTGGTATGCCATGCGCGCCGTCAACAACACCGTCAAATGCCTGGCGCCCATCCTGAATCGCCTGGAATCCACCGCAGTCTACCACTTCCAGCCCACTGCCCCCATGGAACGCGCGGATGCCCCCGGACCCGATAGCCTGATCGCGGGCGTCTCCCAGCCCAACCAGTCCCTGGCCATCGGCGAATTCCGGGACCGCGAAAATGGCGACATCTACATCATGGTCCTCAACAAGGACCTGAAGCTCTCCACACACATCAACGACCTCCAGTGGCGAAACGGCACCCCAAAGAACATCCAAGTCTGCAGCCAAAAGCGAAAGGGCGAGCTCGGATGGTTCGGCGGCGAAAACTACTGGCTCGCTCCCGGACACGCCATGCTCCTGAAGATCGAGAAATAACCCAAGGAAGTTCACACACCATGAAACACGCATTCCTCCTCCTGCTCACCCTCACCGCGGCCCTCCTGGCCATGCCGCTTCCAGAGGCACTGACCTACATCAACGCCAGCACCGACAAAGACCCCCTTACCTACGAAATCGGCGAACCCATCGTCTTCACCGTCAACTTCGGCGAATACAACGACCAGATCCCCAAGGGCACGAAGCTCTCCTGGTGCCTCCGCGGCGATGACGGACAGAACAACACCGGCATCCAGGAGTGGGATCCCGCCACAGCAAATACCATCCAGGGCTCCCTGGCATCCAATGGATTCCTCTGGCTCCATGTCGACTTCCTGGACCAGGACGGCAAGAAACTGCAGTTCGCCTTCGGCGGCGACGCATACCTGACCGCCGGCGCCGCAGTCCACCCGGAACTCCTCCAGGGAGTCCCCGCCCCCGCGGATTTCGACGAATACTGGGATGACCAGCGACAGGCACTGCTGGATCTGCCCCTGAAGGCGAAGATCGAGCCCGCCCTGGAAAAGGAGCAGTGCACCGTCTACAAGGTCACCGCGAACTGCCTGGGTCCCCGCCCCATGACCGCCTGGCTCTGCATCCCTAAAAACGCCGCAGAGAAGTCTCTGCCCGTGGTCGTCGGATTCCACGGATACGGCTTCGCCGGACCACAGTATCGCGATCCCTCCTGGATGAACGAGACCGAGGTAATCCGCATGGATGTGGGCGCACACGGCACCGATATGGGACGCGAACAGGCCTACTACGATGCCTTCGAAAAGGCCCTCGCCAATGAGCAGGGAATGGGATACGCCTTCGATTATCGCGAAAACCAGAACCGCGATACCGCATACTTCCACGGAATGATCCTCCGCGTCATGCGCGCCCTCCAGGTCGCCAAGACCCTCCCCCAGTGGAACCAGAAGGACCTCATCGTCGAGGGCTCCAGCCAGGGCGGACTCCAAACCATCTGGGCCGCGGCACTGGATCCCGATGTCACCCTCGCAAAACCCACCGTCCCCTGGCATGCCGATATCGCCGGACAGGGACAGCTGGGACGAATCTTCGGACCCTGGAAAATCCCCTACACCCCCGCACTGGAATACTACGACACCATCCACATGGCACACCGTATCCACTGCCCCGTGGAAATCACGCGCGCCGGCCTGGGCGACTACGTCTGCCCGCCCTCCGGCATCGCCGTCTTCTACAATAACCTCAAGTGCCCCAAGACCATCCACTGGTTCCAGGGCTCCGACCACGGATTCGTCCCCAAAGGCTCCCAGATCTATACCCTGCAGGAATAGGAATCCGAATTCTCCATAGACACCAAAAGGGGCCCCTCGGCAACCGCCGAAGGGCCCCTTTTTATGCATTAGGCGCTTGCGATCTTACTGCATGATCTTGTCGCCGCCCATGTCACTGTCCATGCCGGGATACCAGTAGTACTGCTTCGCCAGATTCCAGTTGTAGCACTTCTGGTCGTTGATGGCCTCCACGTGTCCGTCGCTGAAGCTGAAGTTCATCATCTTGGAGTGGCGGAAGTAGGCAGCGCGGATGGTGAGATCCGAGAAATGGCAGACCTGGTCGCAGCTCGTCAAGAAGAGGTCCCCCAGGCCGTGCCTGTTGGTGCCGTCAAAAATGTTGACAAAGATGGAGGGGTATTTGATGGAGCTGACGCGGTGCCAAGTGCAAGAGATGTTCAGGGTGGTGGGGTCAGTGCCATACCAGCCGTAGACAAAACCCATGCCGATGTTGGCCTGGTAGCCGATGTTGCCCAGGACGCGCTCGCTGGTGGGGCAGGAGGGGCAGTGCATGACCTTGTGCCAGGAGGACTTGTCCTCGCCGGAATCCAGATTCGCGGCCTTGGGGTCCTTGTCATACCAAGTGGACCAGTCCATGGGGGTCTCGGGGATCATGGGATTGTAGCAGAACCAGGGACGGACGGTCTTGAGGCCCTCGTCAGTGGGGGAAGAATCCACACCGAAAGATGTCCCAGCGTTCCCATAGCAGACGGGAGGCAGATAGTCGTCGTAGTCGTTGGCGTAAAGCAGGTTGCCCAGCTGGATCTGCTTCAGGTTGTTGGTGCAGCTGATGGCACGGGCCTTCTCACGGGCCTTGCTCAACGCGGGCAGCAGCATGGCCGCCAGAATGGCGATAATCGCGATCACGACCAACAGTTCGATCAGAGTGAAGTGTTTACGCATGGTTGTTTTGTTTTCGGGGTTCTTATTGCAGGAAGGCAAAAAAAGACTGTCTCAAAAATGAGCGTCTATACAGATTATACGCAGATTCCAAGAAAACACAAGCCCCTCACAACAAAAAATACGACAAATTTTGCCCCCCCGCGACAACTCATGACATATCGTGACAATTTCAGAACCCATCACGAATTGTCATAAAAAAAGCACGCAACCTCCCCTTGCGGTGCAGTTGACAAGGGCCGTTCCCGGCACCTCCTTCTCCAGGGATGCAAAAAGGGCCCTTCGGCGCATTTGCCGAAAGGCCCTTTTTGTGTGTCAGCTCTCCTCCCGGCACGCGCCCTGTGGGCGATGCCGGGAGATTGGCACCCTACTTCTCGGTTCCGTCGACCTCGAGAGTATTCTCCTTGGCGCCAAGAGCGGCGTCGAAGGCGGCGGAGAGTCCGCCGAGTCCGGAGACCTCGGGGGTGCTGGAGAAGGTCGCGCCCGCGGTGGGACGCTCGTTGTTCTCGAAGGTGGCGTTGCCGGTCTTCATGGTGAGGCCGATGCGGCGCTCGTCGGTGGAGATGTTCTTCACGCGGGCGGTGACGGTCTGGCCGACATTGACCACATCCTTGACGCGGTTCACGCGCTCATCGGAGAGCTCGGAGATGTGGATGAGTCCATCGATGCCGCCATCGAGTTCCACGAAGGCGCCGAAGCTGGCCAGCTTGGTGACCTTACCGGTGACGGTATCGCCGACCTTGTACTTCTCCTGGATGTTCTGCCAGGGATCATCGGTGAGCTTCTTCATGGAGAGGCTGATGCGCTGGTTCTCCACATCCACGTCCTGGATGACGGCCTCGACCTCCATGCCCTTCTGGAGCACTTCGGAGGGATGGTTGATCTTGCGGATCCAGCTCATGTCGGAGACGTGGATCATGCCATCGATGTCGTCCTGGATCTGGACGAAGGCGCCGTAGCCGGTCATGTTGCGGACCTTGCCCTTGATGCGGGTGCCCTTCGGATACTTCTCCTTGATGAGCTCCCAGGGATTGGGCTGAGCCTGGCGCAGACCCAGGGAGATCTTGCGGTCGGCCTTGTGCACGGCCAGCACCACGGCGTCCACCTCGTCGCCAATGTTGAGCACATCGCTGGCGCGATTGACCTTCTTGGTCCAGCTCATCTCGGTGACGTGGATCAAGCCCTCAATGCCCTCTTCCAATTCAACAAAGGCACCATAAGGCATGACATTGACAACTTTGCCGTGGACCTTGCTGCCGACCGGGTACTTGACCTCGACCGTATCCCACGGATTGCCTTCCTTCTGCTTGAGGCCCAAGGAAACACGCATGCGCTCCTTGTCCACTTCCAAAATCATGACATCCAATTCCTGGCCCTGCTTGACGACGGTGTGCGGGTCGGTGATGCGTCCCCAGCTCATATCGGTGATATGCAGCAAGCCATCCATGCCATTGAGGTCGACGAATGCACCAAAATCGGTGATATTCTTGACCACACCCTTGCGGATCTGACCAACCTGGAGCTCTTCCAGCAGGCTCGCGCGCTGCTTGTTGCGCTCTTCTTCCAAGATCTCGCGGCGGGAAACTACGATATTCTTGCGGTCGCTGTTGATCTTCAAGATCTTGAAATCCATCTCCTTGTTGAGATAGTCTTCCAAGTTGCGCGCGGCATTGATGTCCACCTGTGAACCCGGCAAGAATGCCTCAACGCCATTGCAATCAACAATCAAACCACCCTTCACGCGGCTGGTAATAATACCCTTGATGAGCGAGCCTTCC
>CAVGTF010000011.1:9062-26802 GCA_963632245.1 Anaerovoracaceae bacterium | reverse complement strand
GGCTCGTACCATCAGCTGTGTGAACAACATGAAGCAGATTGCGTTGTTCTGGGCGATGTATGTGCAGGAGTCTGATGGCAAGTGCGTGGGTACCGGTTCTGAGGTCACCTACAGTGCCACTTGGGATGGTGGTGGTAACTATCAACCCTTCTGGCCTGGCCTGTTGATTCAGTATGCCGCTGGCAGCCTGAATGGTCTGTCCTTCCGTTGCACGGTGGACGAGGAGCAGGAGTTGCATGCCTA
The DNA here is from genome assembly GCA_963632245.1 of Anaerovoracaceae bacterium. Lineage (GTDB taxonomy): Bacteria > Verrucomicrobiota > Lentisphaeria > Oligosphaerales > Oligosphaeraceae > UBA1724. The sequence continues at coordinate 26,559 of CAVGTF010000011.1, read as the reverse complement.
TCAGAACAAGGAGTGGTTGGAGGGTGGTACCGCCAGTGGCCGTTGGGCGGCTCTCCAGTGGACCCGTTACAGCATGAACCGTTTTGCGGACAACCCCGCTGGTGACGGCAAGTATGGCTTTGGCTTCCATGTCGACGCCATCAAGCAGCCCAGCCGCGCGGTTCTCATCACCGAGGCAACCTGCTCCGCAGTGACCAGCCGCGGATATTACCTTTGCTTTGAGTCCTATCTGGCCCCCGGTTACTACTTTGGTCAGGTGACTGGCATGCACGATGGCGCGGTGAACACCATCTTCCCCGATGCCCACGTGGAGTCCATTGTGACCCACTGCGGCAACAAGTACGACAACTACACCGAGCAGCGCAATCCCTACGCGATGGTCTTCCCGAGGGTTAATGGCTCCTACAATGGCGCCTACACCTTCCACTTCGACCGCTAGTCGTTCCTCCCGCCCTCCGATCCATTCCATCTAGCACCATTCGCACCTTTGCCCCCGCTTTCGGACCCATGCGCCACGCCTTTCTGCCTCTGCTGTCATTTCTGTTTTTGACGATGTCTTTCACGAGTCTGCGGGCGGTCCAGACATTGGATCTGGACTTTTCCCGAGACAGGAGCGCGGTAGTGGCGAGTGTGGCGCACACCCCGGGTGCGGGGCGTGTGCGGGATGGTGCCTTATTGGTTGGTGCGGAGGGATTTTCGCTTCCCGCTCTGCCCCTCTTGGGGCAGAACGAGGGCACCATTTTGTTCCGGGCGCGCTTTGAGGAGCCCCGCGAGCCCCGGAATACCATGCGGACTCTGGTGACCTTGCGCACCGCTTCCCGGCTTTATGCGGGGTATTATTTCTTTGGTGACAAGCGTTGGGCTTTCGTCTTTTCCGATCAGGACAAGACCTTCCGCATGGAGATGACGGACCTGCTGGAACCCGGTAGGGCGTATGATCTGGGCTTCTCCTGGGATGGACAGTGGCTGCGGCTCTATTTGGATGGAAAGATCCTGGCGGAGACCGAGCAACCCCTTCCTGTCGATAAGCTCACGCAACTTAATATTGGACCCTATGCGGACGGCTGGATCGGCACCAATCCCTGGTGCGACGACACCCGTCTGGAGACCCTGAAGGTATTCAACACCGCCCTGACTCCCCAGGAAGTGGCGAAATTTTCCGGCGTGGAGTTCCAGCCCTTGGCGAAGACCAATCCGCAGCGGCTTTCTGTGCCGCCGCTGTCCGCGGGCATGCCTGCCCCGGTGAATGATGGATTGTTGTCGGAGGATGCCTGGAAGCACGCCGCCTCGGTGCCCCGTCTGATCCAGGGGAACTATCCCCAGGAATCCGGCAGCCTCCCGGATCACCACTTCTGGCTCACCTACGACCAGGAGAATCTATACGTCGCTTTCGACACCCATTTCCCGCCCCACCAGCCCTTCGTGGAGGGCAATCTTCGCACTCCGGAAAGCGAGCCGGAGGTCTGGGGCAGCGAATCCGTGGAGATCTATCTCCAGACTGACGCCGTCTACCGCTTTGCCGGAAATATCGCTGGCGGATACTGTGAGGGCCGCGGCATGGATACCGCGTGGAATGGTGCCTGGACCTACAATGTCTCCCGCTCCATGAAGATTGATGACTCCTACGTCTGGCAGGGCGAGATGACCATCCCTTGGAAGACCGTGGGACTGGATGGCCCGCCCGCCGAGGATCTCCGCATTAACTGCTGCCGCTCCTGGAAACTCCCCGATTTCGGACAGCACTCCTCGTTGGACGTGACGGGCGAGGGTTATGCGGTGGAGGCCATGGTGCCTGTCCACTTTGGTCCCGCGCCCATTCTCCAGATTCCCCTGCAGGGCAATCCCAATAATGGCGAATTCCAGCAGGAGTACCTGGTGGAGAGCGCCCAGGGCGGCAAGGTGACCTACGATCTCTCCTTGGCGAAGCTGGATGGCAGCGCCCTGCCGCTGTCCATTCTTCACCGCTCCTGGAATTTGAAGCCCGGCGAGAATGTGTCTGACAAGGCATCCATGACCATCGGCCAGGCGGAATACGACTGCCTGATGTCCACCCTGGATCAGGACGGACAGGTGGCCACACGCTTCCTCATTCCTTTCCGACTGGACGAGACCCTTTTCACCATCACGCCCCTCTATCTTCAGGGGAAGATTCGCATCACCCTCAAGGACGCCATCCTGAACCATAAGTTCGGCAAGGACTTCCGGGGCCGCTTGGTCCTGAAGAATGCGTCCGGCGAGGAGCTCTCCGCCATTGCCTCCGATAGCGTGCCTGCGGAGCTGCCCTTTGATCGCGCTTGGGCGGCGGGGAACTACCAGGTCGTGCTGGAGGACGGCAATGGCAATGCGCTGGCATCCGAGAATGCGGAGTATCTCGGCATTGGCGACTGGGAGTCACAGGTCTTCCCCGAGGACATCATCATCCCGCCCTTCGATCCCATGACCTCCCAGGCGGAGGCGGGTCGTCTCGCCTGCCAGGTCTCTCTGCGGGAATACCAGTGGGACAATGGCGCGCTGCCCACGCAGTTTGTGAGCCAGGGCGTGCCGCTGCTCTCCTCCCCCGTGGAACTGCTCCTGGGTGGTCGCACCGCGTCTGCCGACGACTTCCAGACGGGTATGCAGAAGCCGCATCGTGTGGAATTTACGGCATCGGGCCGTGGCTACCGGAATGACGGCTGGCTGGAGTATGATGGCGTCCAGTGGAATCGTGTGACGGTGGAGCCCAATGCGGGTGCGGTGGCGATTCGCTTCCGCATGCCTGCCGACCAGGCGAAGTATCTGCATGGCGCCACCACCGGCGGTGTCTGGGGCGCCAAGACCACCCTGGCGCTTCCCGAGGGCACCACCACGGTGCGCTACTACTCCAGCATCTGGATTGGTGACGAGGAGCGCGGGCTCTGCTTCTTCTCCGAGAACCGCAATGGCTGGACCGCCGATGCGCGGGATGCCCTCGTGGTGGAGAAGTCCGGCGATACCGCCACGGTCACCTTCCGAATTTGCTCCGACGCACGTCGGAGCGAGCCCCTGGAGATCGGCATCGGATTCCTGGCGACGCCCATCCGACCCTTCGCAAAGAACTATCCCTACGATACTTTCAACTGGAGCTACGCAGCGCCCATGAATCGGGATGTGGCCATCCCCGCTCAGGATGTGGAGATCATCGATCCGCCCTACGGCGTCTACCGCGGCGATCTGGGGAGCTTCTTCGCGGATACCAACGACCGCGATGGAAATTCCTGCGCGGACTCCTATCGCATCTCCTTCGAGCGCCAGACCAACGGCCACCACGTGCGGCCCGTCCCCTACCTCTGTGGACGCTATCTCTCCGCCAAGTATCCCGAGACGCGCGCCTTCAAGGCCGAGTGGACCTTCCGTCCGGAGCTGGCGCAGGACTACGACAATACGGGGCACTTCATCTACGACTGCTGCCCCGCCTCTCCCGCATCCGCCTTCTTCGCCCATAAGGTCCGGACGCTCCTGACGCGCTTCCCGGAGATGAAGGGCCTCTACTTCGACTTCGGCAATGCTCCTGAGTGCTCCAATGTGGAGCACGGCTGCCATGGCGGCCAGCCGCTTCTGGCGCAGCGCGAGTTCTATCGTCGGATGTGCCTGGTGCAGATGGAGTGCGGCATCGAGAGCCCCGTCATCGTCCTTCACAATACCGACTGCGATCTCCTGCCTACCTACACCTTCGCGTCGCACCTCTTCAACGGCGAGCACATCCGGCAGGATTCCAGTCCGCTGCTTCACAACAAGAAGACTATCCTGGATACCTACGGCATCGAGATGTTCGCCAGCGAGCTGAGCTCCCTGCCCTTCGGCATCACCAACAGCGTATACTTCCCCGTGGATACCCTGCGTCCCGAAAATGGCGGTGACGAAGAGACCGACGACTACCAGTTCCGGTTGGGCAAGGCGGAGCACGCCGCGACCCTGATCCACAATACTGTCATGTCCCCCATGCGGAACCACTACGGAATGTTCGACAAGATCATGCGCACTTTCGCGAATTTCGGCGTGGGACAGCCCGACGAGCGGTTCGTGGGATACTGGAAGAATGCGGTGCGTGTTGAGGGCGCGAAGGACATCTACGTGAGCTGCCATGTCCGGGGCGACAAGGTCCTGGCGGTGGTGGGACATGTAGGAAAGTCCCATGACGACCAGACCTTCGATGTGGTCTTCGACTGGAATGCCCTGGGCGTCGCCAATCCCCCCTTCGAGGCGAAGGACTGCATGACCGCACCGGATCCCGAATACCAGGAGCTCCAGGAACGACTGACGAAATTCGGCGTGCCACCCGAACGCGCGACGTTGAAGCTGGGGGACTTCGGCAGCCAGATCCACTCCTTCCAGGGAAATACCCTCCGGCTCTCCCTGGAACACCACTCCTTCGCAATCATCGAGCTTCGATAGGGCAGAATTGGTACTTAGCAGGATAGTGGCTAGCGGCTAGTTAATCCGGTGCCGCAGGCGCTCTTCCGCGGCTTAAAAGCGGCGGTACAGGGGCAGTTTTTGAGGCCAAAATTGGCATACCCCGAATAACTGCACTTCCCTAGCCGGAGCCCAACCAAAGGACGGAGGGGCTGCGTCCCCCGAACCCCCGCCTAGCTTCTTCCGCCTACCGGCGGTACGGTACCGGCTTCTGGGCCGCAAAGTGGCGCGTGCTTAGCACCGGTGCGTGCCTTCCAAGCGTGGTTTTTGCGGGAAGATCTCCAAAGGACGGAGGGGCTGCGCCCCCCGTGCCCCCGCCTAGCTTCTTCCGCCTACCGGCGGTACGGTACCGGCTTCTGGGCCGTAAAGCGGCGCGTGCTTAGCACCGGTGCGTGCCTTCCAAGCGTGGTTTTTGCGGGAAGATCTCCAAAGGACGGAGGGGCTGCGCCCCCCGAACCCCCCGCCTAATTTCTTCCGCCTACCGGCGGTACGGTACCGGCCCTTCCACTTAAAATTCCTAACTCGCAACTGCGGCACACTTTGGCGCCGCTCGGCAGTTTGGCGGGGCGTGCTCCGCCAAGGCCCACTGCAGAGTGGCCGAAACTCCTCATTCCTCATTCCTCATTTCTCATTCCTCATTTCTTGTATGTTGATTCGTTCCGGCACTCCCGCGGACTACGCGCAGGTCACCGACCAAGTGGTGGCCAGTTTCCGCACGCACACTCCCGCCCATCTTCGTTTTGAGGACTTCGATCCCGCGTCCGTGAATCCCACACCCGAGGCCATGAAGCACTGGCTGTTGGCGTTTGTGGACGACAAGATGGCGGGTGGTCTGATGATGATTCCCCGTCGGTTGCGTTTGGGCAAGACGGAGATTGTGTATGGTGGCATTGGACATGTGCACTGCTATCCCGCCTTCCGGAAGCACGGCGTCTTCAGCGAATTGATGAAGGCGTGTGTGGCGGAGATGCGGAAGCAGCGCATTCCGTTGTCGGCGCTGGGTGGTGATCGTTTGCGGTATGGTCATTATGGCTGGGAGCACTGTGGTTGCCAGCGGACCTTGGATCTGGATCCCGCTATGCTCCGTTTCCTCCCTCACGACCAGGAGCCCACTATCCTGGATTTCCGGGAATACCGCGGCGCCGAGGAGGACACCCGGCGGATTCTGGAGGCGCGGAAGTCCGCCGGCGTCTACGCCCCAAAGGACTCCCCGGAGGAGTTGAAGCCCATCCTCTTCAAGCCCGGTCGCATCACCTATATCTGGGAGTCCCCCCAGGGCGCCTTCGCGTACGCCATCCTTCGGAACCGCTCTTTGGTGGAATACGGCGGCTGCGTGGAGGGCGTGGAGAAGGTGGTCCGGTATATCCTGCAGACTGGCGCCTGGACTGCCTGCGTGCCGCCTGCAGAGTGCGATGGTCCCCTGGAAGAGATGCTGGAGCGCTATGCCCAGACCAGCAATTGGACCACCACGCAACTCCGCGTGAATCTGTTGAAAGAGACCCTGGAGGCCTATCGTCCCTGGCTGCAGGAGCGTCTCCAGGGCTGGAATGACCACGTGGTGATTCACGTGGACGACGGCGAGGACTCCGAGACGGTGTTGATTGCCGGCACTCCCCAGGGACTCGAGATCTGCGATTCCCAGGAGCAGCCCACGGTCACCCTCAAGCGCGTTGAGCTGCCTGTGCTCCTCTTTGGACCCGGCACGCCAAAGGCACTCCTCCATGACGCGAATCCCTTCTGGCGCCGCGCATTCCCCCTGCCGATCTGCTGGCCCGATATGGAACACGTGTAGACCATCGATACGTATCGATCCCCTTTCGCCTTTCGAAATAAGTCTCCTTTTCCCATGGATTCCGTCTTCACTACTTCCGAGGGCAGCCGTCTTCAGGTCCGTTTCCTCACGCCTACCCTGGCGCGCGTCCAGCTCTTTCCGCAATATCGCGAATTCGAGGGCACCGGACTGAACCGCTATCACTTCATTCAGGAGCCCGAGCCCCTGGAAATCGCCCCCGAGACGCTGCCTGACGGCGGCAGGAAGTGGTCCAGTGGCGCCTTGAGTGTCCAGTGTGATGCCAAGGGCATGCTTCTCTGCCAGAATGGAAAGGGCGAGACGCTCTTGGAGATGACGGACGCGCTACTGGGCCGCAAGGCGGCGCAGGTGGGTTTCCGTGCGCAGGATGATGAGGACTGGGTGGGCTTCGGCGACCAGACCCGAAAACACCTCTATCACCGGGGACACAAGGCGATCTGCTGGGTCTCCAATGTCTCCTCCTACTGCCCCGTGCCCTTCTTTATGTCCACGAAGGGCTATGGCGTGGTAGTGAACTCCACCCACTGCGTGATCTTCGATATGGCGAAGACACAGCCTGACCGCTTCGGCTGGAAGGACGAGCGCGCGGTGGTGGACTTCTATGTCTTCGCGGCCACCGATTTCAAGGATTGCCTGCGGCAGTATACCGTGCTCTCCGGACGGCCGCAGCTGCCGCCGGAGTGGGCCTTCGGCCTCTGGTTCATCTGCCGCGATACCGCCAATGACGCCGAGGTCCTGGAGAATGCCTCCCGCTTCCGCCAGGAGGGCATCCCCTGCGATCTTATCGGCCTGGAGCCAGGCTGGATGTCGAAGTACTACGACCTCAGCACGGAGAAGGGCTGGAACATGGAGCGCTTCCCGCTGCCGGATTGGCAGCTGGCGCAGAATTGCCGCCATACCTGGATCCAGGCCATCAAGCGCATGGGCTTCCATCTGGAACTCTGGCTCTGCAATGAATACGATCTCTCCTACGAGGAAGAGCGGAAGGTCCAGGCGGAGGAGAAGGCGTGCGCCGAGGAGTCGGACGACGGCAAGCCCACCGAGCCCGTCTTTGACGAGCTGGCTGAGCTGGATCTGCATTTTGCGGGTCCCCGGTATGCCGATACCCTCACCAAGAAGGACGAGCCGTGGTTTCAGCATCTGAAGAAATTCGTGGATTGGGGCGCGGATTTCTTCAAGCAGGACGGCGCCTTCCAGACCTGCACGCATCCCGATCGCGTCTACGGAAATGGCATGCTCGATGCCGAGATGCACAATCTCTATCCGCTTCTCTACGCGCGCCAGATGTGGGAGGGCTTTGCGGAATACACGCATCGTCGACCCGTGGTCTTCACGCCCTCCGGCTGGGTGGGCTTCCAGAGCCACTGCGGCACCTGGACGGGCGATGTGGGCGGACGCCTGGAGACCCTGGGCTCCATGCTCAATACCTCCCTGGTGGGACATAGCTGGTGCACCAACGACATGGAGGTCGCCGAGCCCGAGGGCATTCACTTCGGATATCTGCAACCCTGGAGCCAGATCAACAGCTGGAGCTACTTCCGTATGCCGTGGCTGCAGGGCGAGAAGCTCCGCGAACTCCACAAGTTCTATGCGTGCCTCCGCTCACGGCTCATCCCGTATATCTACAGTGCCGCACGGGAGGCCACGCTCACCGGAATCCCCGTCATGCGACCCCTCACGCTGGAATTCCAGAACGACCGGAAGTGCCGCGATATCCTCCACGAGTATCTCCTGGGACGGGATTTGCTGGTCACTATCTACAAGCGTGAGATCTACCTGCCCGAGGGCGAATGGAAGGACTTCTGGACCGGTAAGACCTACGCCGGAAACCAGAGCCTCCAGCTCGATTGGCCAGAAAACCGCGGCGGAAATCTCCTGGTGCGGCAGGGCGCGGTCATTCCCTTCGGTCCCGTCATGCAGTATCGAAAGGAACGCCCCCTGGATGAGGTGGAACTCTATCTCTTCCCCAGCAACACGCCCTCACAGGGAACGCTCTACGAGGACGACGGCGTCTCCTTCGATTTCGAAAAGGGCGCATACACCCTTACTACCATCACTGCCCAAAACAAGGACGGCGTGGTGGAGGTCACTACCGATACCCAGGGCGAGTCCCAGGTCAAGACCTGGAAACTCACCATCGCAGCTTCCGAAAAGCCCCAGAAGATCCTCTTCAACCACCAGGAAGTGCCGTTCCAGTGGAACGAGAGCCTTTGCATCGCCACGGCCATTTGCGCTTAAGAAATAGCTAAAAGGGGCCGGTGCCGTACCGCCGGCAGGCGGAAGAACCGAGGCAGGGGGCACGGGGGGGGCGTAGCCCCTAACGGCGCAATGCGCAATGTGCAATGCACCGTACCGCCGGCAGGCGGAAGAACCTAGGCGGGGGTTCGGGGGCGGCAGTCCCGACCTCCTTTGGAGATCTTCCTGCAAAACTGCGCCTTGGAAGGTATGCGTTGCCGCGTTGCGGGCGGCGCATGTGCAAAAAAGTTGTTGTGTGCTCTTGAAATGGGGGGGATTTTTGCGGAAGATATAGGGGAGTACCGTTTTTGTAGCCTATGGGGACGTGCTGTGGAATGCCCCGGGCGGTTTCTTTTGTATTAGTAATCCCTTCATAACCAATAGGATAGTCTATCTATGGAACAGAAGTTGAATGGTCCTGTTTGCCTGAATCATCCCGATCGGTTGGCGGTTGCGCACTGCTGTGTGTGCCGTCGTCCTATCTGCAAGGAGTGTCTTGTGGAGTCGGATGGCTTCAAGTGCTGTTCGAAGGAGTGTCTGAAGATGGCGAAGGAGTCCACGGCGCGGACGGCGAATGTGATTGAGCGTCGTGACCGTTCCAACTCCCAGGGTCGTTTCAAGCGGTTCATCAAGATCATCGTGTTGCTGGCGTTGCTGTGCGGCGCTTGGTTCTACCGCGGAAATATCCGTGCGATGTACAACAAGTGGTTTGGCAAGGGCCAGCCCACCATCAAACAGCGGGTCCACGAGTACAACCGCCAGAATATCGAGAAGGACCACATTCGCCGCAATCGCATGATGAACGAGTTTGAGCAGCAGGGGCTGTAATCTCCCCTCGCGTACTACAGGCAGTTTGTCTGATTCATTCGTCCCCGTGGGGGTGCCGAAGCAATCTCGGCACCCCCGATTCTTTTTCTCCGAATATGCTATCCATGAACCCCTCCGAAATCCTCTCGCGTGTCTCCCGGGAGCGACTGCAGCGCGATCTCTTCGCCCTCTGCCGGGATCCCTTTACCTTCCGCACTGTCTCCTACACCGTGCCCTGGCACGAAAAGAACTCCCTGGATGAGACGGACGAATGGCTCTCCGCTGCAATTGGCGGGATTCCGGGAGTGGAGTTCGCGGTGAAACCCAACCGCGTGCAGGCCTTCCGGTGTTCTTTCGATCCGTCCATTCCGCGTTGCCGGTGGTATGCACCGCCGCGCCCCGAGGATCCCTGGTATGATGCCCGGAATCTTGTGGCGACTCTCTCGGGTACGGAGCATCCCGAGGAGGTGATCTATTTGCTGGCGCACAAGGATTCCCAGAGCTGGATCAACGGCGTGGGCGCACTGGATAACGCCGCGGGCACGGTGGCGTTGCTGGAGCTCCTGCGGGTGTTGTCGCCGCTGCCCCGAAAGCGCACTCTGCGCTTCCTCTTCTGCAACGAGGAGCACTCTCCCTGGCATAGCGCCGACGAAGCGCAGGAGGCAAAAGACCGCGGCGACCGTGTGGTGGCAGTGGTCAATGTGGACTCCCTCTGCGGCGTCTCCGAGGCGGATCGACTGTCGAAGCATCGGCTCTTCACCGTCCTCTCCTCGACTCCGGAAGGCCGCCCCCTGGCGCGGTTTGTCTGTCAGGCGGCGCAGGAGGCCGGTGTCCCGCTGGAGTATGTGACGGGCGAGCGTGAAGTGGGGGATGACGACGGCTGCTTTGTGAAAGCGGGCTTCTTGCGGGCGGTGGTCTGCCAGGGCTCCCATCCCTATGCCGACGAACAGTATCACCTTCCGGGAGATATCCCCGAGCGCGTGGACCCGGAGTATTTGGCCCTGTCGGTCCAGGCGATTTTGGCGGCGGTCTTGGCGCTGGACGAACGGGGTGTGGTGGCCCTAGATAGGTAAGCCGATTCCCCTACGGGGAATTACATTACCCACCTACGTTTTTTCTATCCGCGCGCGCGCCCGTTTGTGGAGGCGATCCCTTTTTCCCTAGTTTCACACAATCCCCTTTTTTCTAACGATGTCTGGCAAGAAAGCAGAGATGGGCCTGGTTGGCCTGGCGGTCATGGGCGAGAACCTGGCCCTTAACATGGAGCGCAACGGCTACACGGTGGCGGTCTTCAACCGTACCACGGAGAAGGTAGATGCCTTTTTGGCGGGTCGTGGCGCCGGCAAGAAATTCCTGGGCTGCCACAGCCTCCAGGAGCTGGCGGACAACCTGGAGCGTCCCCGTCGCATCATGCTGATGATCAAGGCGGGCGCCGCTGTGGACCAGATGATCGAGAAGCTCCTGCCTGTCTTGGAGGAGGGCGATATCATCATCGATGGCGGAAACAGCTTCTTCCAGGATACCATCCGCCGCACCCGCGATCTGTCGGCGAAGGGCATTCGTTTCATTGGCACGGGTGTCTCCGGCGGTGAGGAGGGCGCGTTGAAGGGTCCCTCCATCATGCCTGGCGGCAATCCCGAGGCGTGGCCCTACGTGAAGCCCATCTTCCAGGCCATTGCGGCGAAGGTGGTGGGGGACTTCCCCTGCTGCCAGTGGGTGGGCGACAATGGCGCCGGCCACTACGTCAAGATGGTCCACAACGGCATCGAGTATGGCGACATGCAGATGATCTGCGAGGCATACTGGCTGCTGAAGAATATCCTGGGACTCTCCGCCGACGAGTTGCACCAGGTCTTCTCCCAGTGGAACCAGGGCGAGCTCAACAGCTACCTCATCGAGATCACCAGCGAGATCTTCGCCAAGAAGGACCCCGAGACCGGCAAGCCGGTCACCGACATCATCCTGGATGTGGCGGGCCAGAAAGGCACCGGTAAGTGGACCAGCCAGGGCGCGCTGGATCTGGGCGCCCCCGCGCCTACCGTGGCCGAGGCGGTCTTCGCACGCTGCCTCTCCGCCATCAAGGAAGAGCGCGTGGCGGCCTCGAAGGTCATTCGCGACGACTCCACCACCGCCTTCACCGGCGACCGCAACGAATTCATCCAGGCGGTGCGGCAGGCGCTCTATGCCTCCAAGATCTGCTCCTACGCACAGGGCTTCCAGCTGCTGAAGCTGGCCGCCAAGGAATACAACTGGGATCTCCACTACGGCGAGATCGCGCTGCTCTGGCGCGGCGGCTGTATCATCCGCGCCACCTTCCTGGAGAAGATCCACGATGCCTTCCAGAAGAATCCCGAGCTGGCGAATCTACTGGTGGACGACTTCTTCAATAACGCGGTGGCCTCCTGCGCCGCAGCCTGGCGCAAGGTGGTGGCGCAGGCGGTGCTCTCCGGAGTGCCCGTCCCCGCCTTCTCCAGCGCACTGGCATACTACGACGCATACCGCTCCGCGAATCTCCCCGCGAATCTGCTCCAGGCGCAGCGCGACTACTTCGGCGCCCATACCTACGAGCGCGTCGACCGCCCCCGCGGACAGTTCTTCCACACCGAGTGGACTGAGGACTGCGGACACACGGTCTCAGGCACCTATAACGCCTAGTCGTCGGGGCTCTCAAGCCCTCCGCAAACCGCCGCCGCACCGCCCGGGAAACTAGCTCTCCGGATGGCACGGCGGCGTGACCATTCCCGCGAATCATCCCCTTTTTTCTCACTTTATTCCGCCATGGCGCTCTATACCAGCCTAGGAAGCCAGGACCTGGCCATCTCCGACGAACAGCTCCGCGAACTTATCCGACAGACCATTGATGCCAGCGGCGTCAAGCCCCGGAAGATGCTGCTGTTGCCGCCGGATCACACCCGGTTGAACTCCTACGCGGGTCCCATCACCCGCATGATCTGGGAGGAGTATTCTCCCTCCTGCGAGATCCACATCATGCCGGCGCTGGGCACCCACAAGCCCATGAGCGACGCCGAGCTGGAGATGATGTTCGGCCCCACAATCCCCAAGAGCGCCTTCCGCGTCCACGACTGGCGCAATGGCGTGCGCACCATGGGGACCATCCCCTCCGAGATGCTCCGGGAACTCTCCAAGGGCAAGCTGGACTACGAGATTCAGGTGCAGGTGGACAATATCCTCTTCCAGGGATACGACCTGATTCTCTCCATCGGGCAGATCGTTCCCCACGAAGTGGTGGGCATGGCCAACTACACCAAGAACATCATGGTGGGCGTGGGCGGCCACGATATCATCAACAAGTCCCATTTTCTGGGAGCCGTCAGCGGACTGGAGAACCTCATGGGCCGCGCGGATTCCCCCGTTCGGCGACTCTTCAACTACGGCGTGGATACCTTCCTGGCTGACCTCCCCATCGTATACATGCAGACTGTCCTCTCCCGCGATGACGCCACCGGAAAGATGGCGCTGCGCGGATTCTTCTCGGGCACTGGCGCGGATGCCTATCTGGCCGCCTGCAAGCTGGCCGTCCAGACCAATCTCATCCTCCTGGACAAGCCCCTGAAGAAGGTCATCGTCTTCCTGGATCCCAAGGAGTTCAAGACCACCTGGTTGGGAAACAAGGCCATCTACCGCACCCGAATGGCAATCGCCGACGACGGGGACCTCATTATCCTGGCGCCCGGACTGGAGGGCTTCGGCGAGGATCCCCAGATGGACGCCATCATCCGCAAATACGGCTACAAGGGCACCCCAAAGACCCTCCAGGCCGTCCGCGACAATCAGGACATGAAGGACAATCTGGGCGGCGCCGCACACCTCATCCACGGCTCCTCCGAAGGACGCTTCCGCATTACCTACTGCCCCGGACTCAAGGTCTCCCAACAGGAAATCGAATCCGTCGGATTCCAATACGGCAATCTGGAGGAAATCCGCGCAAAATACCACACCGATTTCCTCAAGGACGGCGTCAATGTGGTTGACGGCGAGGAGGTCTTCTACATCAGCAATCCCGCCCTGGGACTCTGGGCGCTGAAACGCAATTTTGCCGAATAGAATTTTCATAAATACCTACACTCCAACCACTTACAGAATTAAACCGCCATGCCGATCAACTTCCGTGAAAATGCCAAATACGCGCTTTTAGTCCCCACCAGCATGGGCGTGCGCCTGACTCCCGTGGACGCGCAGCCCTTCCACTGCTCCCGGAACTTCACCATGCAGGTCACCTCTGCGGAGACCAATGTTGCCAGCATTCCCTCTTATTTGGGCATGCCGGTGAAGGTGCTCACTGCTTTTGTGAAGGACAGCCCCGTGGCGCGGATGATCAAGGATGACCTGGCGGGCCGTCACATGGACTACGAGGGTCCGGAGATTCCGCAGGGTGGTCCCTGGGGCTATCGTCACCAGTTCAACCTGGCGGACAGTGGCTACGGCAGCCGTGGTCCTCGTGTGCAGAATGACCGTGCTGGCGAGGTGGGTCGTCTTTTGGACGTGAAGTATTTCGATCTGGAGCGGATTTTTGGTCAGGAGGGCGTGAAGATCATCCATCTTTCCGGACTCATCGGCGCACTGTCTCCGGAGACCAGCCGTTTCTGCCTGGAGCTGGCGCGTGCTGCCAAGGCGCATGACACCCGCATCTCCTTCGACCTGAACTACCGCGCTTCCTTCTGGAAGGGCCGTGAGCAGGAGCTCCGGGAGATCTTCTCCGAGATCGCCTCCCTGGCGGATGTGCTGGTGGGTAACGAGGAGGACTTCCAGCTGTGCTTGGGCATCCAGGGCCCCGAGGCCGGCGGCCGCGGCATCTCCGAGAAGATGGAGAACTTCAAGACCATGGTCACTCGCGTTAAGGAGGCATATCCCCACGCCACCGCATTCGCCACTACCCTCCGTGAGGTGGTCAGCGCCAATCTCCATCGCTGGGGCGCCATCACCAACATCGACGGCGAGTGGCAGGTCGTGGAACCCCGCGAAATCGGTGTGTTGGACCGCATTGGCGGCGGCGACGGCTTTGTGGGCGGCTTCCTCTACGCCATGCTGAAGGGCATGCCCGCGGAGCAGTGGATCCAGTTCGGCTGGGCCACCGGCGCGCTGGCCACCACCCACCTGACCGACTACGCGCAGCCCGCAGACGAAGAGCAGGTCTGGAGCATTTGGAGCGGAAATGCCCGCGTCAAGCGATAAGACGCGACTGCCCGCTTCACGCATCAAATTCTGCAAGCAATAGGAGACTGTGAATCATGCAAGTCGTTTCTGATAGAATTCTGGAGGCCCAGAAGGGCTCCAGCTGGATCCGCCGGATGTTCGAGGCCGGCATCGAGCTCAAGAAGCAGTATGGCGCCGACAAGGTCTACGATTTTAGTCTGGGCAGCCCCGATCTGAATCCGCCCGCCACTGTCATCGATACCCTCCGCACGCTGCCCGAGCTGGTGGATGTGCCCGCCGGTCTGGGATACATGCCCAACGCCGGCTATCCCGAGGCGCGCGAGGCGCTTGCTAAGTGGTCCACCCACGAGCAGGGCGTGGAGATCCCCGCCGAGAACATCATCATCTCCGTGGGCGCCGCCGGCGCGCTGAACTGCCTCTTCAAGGCGGTCCTGGCACCCGGTGACGAGGTCATCTGCCCCGCCCCCTACTTCGTGGAATACGGCTCCTACTGCGGGAACTTCGGCGGCGTCCTGAAGCCGGTCCCCAGCGCCCCCGGCACCTTCAAGCTGGATATCGAGAGCATCCGGAAGGCGATCACGCCCTTGACCCGCATCCTGCTGATCAACAGCCCCAACAACCCCGCCGGCGTCATCTACACCGAAGAGGAGCTGGATGCCCTGGCAGCCGTGTTGGCCGAGGCCAGCAAGGGCCGCAAGCAGCCCATCCTCCTGGCGGCTGACGAGCCCTACCGCTTCCTGGCCTTCGACGGCCGCACCGTCCCCTCCGTCCTCTCCCACTACAAATACTCCGTGGTCTGCTCTTCCTTCTCCAAGAACCTGGGTCTGGCCGGCGAGCGTGTGGGATACGTGGTGGTGAATCCCGGCATGGATCCCGATGAGGCGCACCAGCTGGTGGCAGGACTCATCCTCACCAACCGCACCATCGGCTACGTCAATGCGCCCTGCATTGGCCAGAAGCTGATCATCGGCGCCGTAAAGGAGCTGGACAAGACCCTCAAGGCGCAGGATGCCCAGCGCGAGGTCTACGTGAAGCGCCGCGCCCTCATGGCAGAGATCCTGGACGAGGCCGGCATCCCCTACCAGATGCCCGCAGGAACCTTCTACTTCTTCCCCAAGGCACCCCACGGCGACGACGATGTGGCCTTCGTGCAGCGCCTGGCGCAGGAGCGCATCCTGGCGGTGCCTGGCTCCGGTTTCGGCTACAGGGGATACTTCCGCATCGCTCTCTGCGTGGGCGAGGACGTCATCCGCAACTCCCGTCCCGGCTTCATCGCCGCAGCGAAGGGCTAGCGCCTGACGCAAACACTCCCCGTAGAATTTCCCCTTTTCGCCGTGAGCGCCTCCCCGAATACAGCCGCTGACTCCGCGTCTGCCGCCCCCGTGGCGGCCGTGTTGGGCGGCGGCTTTTCGGGATTGTCGGCGGCGTTGCGGCTGTCGTTGAGGGGGATTCCTGTGCGATTGTGGGAGCGCCATGGTCGCCTGGGGGGAATGAATTCCTGGTATGAGCGGGGCGGCCTAACGCTCGACACCGGCCTCCACGCACTCACCAATTTCGTGGGTCCCCAGGAGCGCTCGGCACCCATGAACCGCGTGCTCCGGCAGTTGCGCATTCGCCGCGAGGAGCTGGAGCTCCTTCCTGCACAACAGGCCGCCATCCGCTTTCCGGGACACGAGCTCATTCTGCGAAACGACTTCACGGATCTCGCGCGGCAGATCCGCGAGCAGTTCCCCCAGGATGCGGCGGGCTTCGAGGCGTTGTCGCAGGAGGTGCTTCGTCGGGGATACGCCCCCGAGGAAGAGGACGGCCTCACCGCCAATGCCCTCCTGGAACGGCATCTGTCCTCTCCTGAACTCCGGGAGATGCTCCGCTTCCCCGTCATGTTCTATGGGAATCCCTCTCCCGACGACATGCCCGCCGGGGCCTACGCCACTATGTTCCGGAGCGTGCTCATGGAGGGCCTCTGCCGTCCACGGGGAGGAATCCGGTTCCTCCTGGATCTCCTGGAACGGCATCTCAAGGACCAAGGCGCCGAGCTCCGGTTAGGGCAGGGCGTCCGGCAGCTTCTTTTGGATGACCAAGGTGCCCTCAAGGCACTGGTCACCGACTTTGGCGAGGAGATCCCCTGCACTCGCGCAATCTCCACCCTGGGTGCACGCGAGACCGCCGCACTGCTTCCACCGGGCGCCCATACCACTCTCACCCAAGCGCCCGAGGGCGAGATGTGCTTCCTGGAGGCAATCTTCCAATTGCCCTGCACGCCCGCGGAGTTGGGATTTCCCCACGCGGTGCTCTTTCTGAATGGCGGGGAACGCTTTCGCTATGCGCCTCCGGCGGCGCTGGAGGCCCTCCCGGAGTCCATGCTGGTCTGTGCGCCGGGAAACTACGGCGAAGAGGGCCCCGAGGCCCGTCTTTTGCGGCTCTCCGCCATCACGCCCTGCCGCATTTGGGAGGAGCTCCCACCGTCGGAATACGCCCGCCAGAAGGCGCGCATGGTATCGCGACTCCGCGAGGCGCTGCGCCGGGAATATCCCGTTTTGGCGGAGGCGCTGGTGCCCCTGGATGCCTTCACGCCAAAGACCATCCATCGCTTTACGGGACACGCCCACGGCGCCATCTATGGCTCCCCCAGAAAATTCCCCCTGGGAGATACCGGCATTTCCGGACTCCTTTTGGCGGGCACCGACCAGGGCCTCCTGGGAATCCTGGGCTCCATGCTCTCCGGAATTCTTATGGCGAATGCCCTGCCGGAGTAGCCAAACCCTTTTCTAACGACTCGAAGATATCATGGCTGAAAATCCCGCGAAGAACAGCAGTCCCGCCGGCGAGCTCACTCCCGGCATGCGGCAATACATGGAGGCGAAGCGTTCCCTGCCGAAGGATACCCTCCTGATGTTCCGCATGGGCGACTTCTATGAAATGTTCTTCGATGACGCGAAGATTGCCTCGAGTCTCATGAATGTGGTGCTCACCAGCCGCGCTGGCGCGCCGCTCTGCGGCATTCCCTACAAGGCGGTGCGGCTCTATGTGCCGAAGCTGCTG
>CAVGTF010000011.1:0-9052 GCA_963632245.1 Anaerovoracaceae bacterium | reverse complement strand
GGCTACAAGGTGGCTCTGGCCGACCAGATGGAGGACGCGAAGCAGGCGAAGGGGCTGGTGAAGCGCGATATCACCGAGGTCATCACTCCCGGCACCGTCATGGAGGACACCCTCCTGGATGACCGCCGTAGCAACTACCTGGCCGCCGTCCTGCCCGCAAAGGGCCGATGGGGACTGGCCACCCTGGAACTCACCACCGGCGATTTCCGGATCGCGGAGGTCTCCGCGGATTCCCTGGAGGGCGAGCTCACCCGGTTGCGTCCCGCAGAGGTCCTGGCGCCCGCCAGCCTTCTGGAGAATTGGCGTCTGGAGGGCTTTCCCCAGGAGGTCCCGCAGAATATGAATTGGACCAGTCTAGAGGACTGGCACTACGACATCCCCATGGCACAGGATCTCCTCCTCCGGCATTTCCAGGTCGCATCCCTCGATGGCTTCGGTTGCCGCGGATACACCCTCGCCATCGGGGCGGCCGGCGCAATCCTCAATTACGCGTCCACCAGCCTCCGAAAGGACGCCTCAAATATCACCCGCATCTCGACCTACCAGCCCGAGGACTGCCTGATTCTCGACCGAATCTCCCAGCGGAATCTGGAGCTGGTGGAGCCACTCTTCAATGGCGAAAAGAACAACACGCTGCTCTCCGTCATGGACGAGACGGTCACCCCCATGGGCGCACGGCTCCTTCGGGAATGGATGCTCCGACCCCTCAAGGACAAGGCACCCATTCTCCAGCGGCAGGACGCCGTGGAGGATCTCTTCCGGGATCCCGCACTGCTTGCGCGCCTCCGGGAGCGCCTCTCCGCCATCAAGGACCTGGAGCGCACGGTTACCCGTCTGGCGGTGGGTTCCAGCGCCAGCGCGCGGGATCTGATTGCGCTGCGCAATGGCCTGGAGACCCTCCCGGATCTGAAGGCGCTCCTGGGCGGCACCCACGCAGAGCTCCTGCAACAATTGGGCGCTGAGCTGGAGGAGCTCCCCGAGCTCTCTGGTCTCATCCGCAGCGCCATCGTGGAGGAGCCCCCGGCACTGGTCCACGACGGCGGTATGTTCCGCGAGGGCTACAACCAGGAGCTGGATATCCTCCGCAGGGCGTCCTCCGAGGGAAAGGACTGGATTGCGCAGTATCAGCTCCAGGAGCAGCAGCGCACCGGCATCAAGACCCTGAAGGTCCGCTTCAACAAGGTCTTCGGCTACTACATCGAGATCTCCAAGAGCTTCCTGGATCAGGTGCCCCAGGAATACATCCGCAAGCAGACCATCGTCAATGGCGAGCGATACATCACTCCCGAACTCAAGGAGATCGAGGACAAGGTCCTGGGCTCCGACGAGAAGTCCCGCGCTCTGGAATACGAGCTCTTCCAGCAGCTGCGCCAGCAGGTCTGCCAGCATCTTCCCGGCATCCAGAAGAGTGCCCGCGCGATCTCCCAGGCGGATTGCCTGGAGAGCCTGGCACAGATCGCCCTCCAGTATCACTACACGCGACCCGAGATCTCCGAAGAGCCCATCCTCGAGATCCGCGAGGGACGCCATCCCGTGCTGGATGCCCGCATGACCGACACGCTCTTCGTGCCAAACGACTGCTCCCTGGATACCGCCAGCAACCAGATCGCCCTCATCACCGGACCCAATATGGCCGGTAAGTCCACCTACATTCGGCAGGTGGCGCTCCTGGTCCTCATGGCGCAGATGGGCTCCTTCATCCCCGCGCAGCAGGCCACCGTGGGACTGGCCGACCGGATCTTCACCCGCGTGGGCGCCGCCGATGATCTCTCTCGCGGACAATCCACTTTCATGGTGGAGATGGTGGAGACCGCGAACATCCTCAATCACGCCACCCCCAGGAGCCTCATCATCCTGGACGAGATCGGCCGCGGAACCTCCACCTTCGATGGACTCTCCCTGGCCTGGGCAATCGCGGAGTTCCTCCATGATACGCCCTCCGCAAAGGCGCGAACGCTCTTCGCTACACACTACCACGAGCTCACCGACCTTGCCATCACCAAGAAGGGCATCAAGAACTACAACGTGGTGGTTCGCGAACAGGGCGAACAGATCCTTTTCCTCCGCAAAATCCTCCCGGGCGTCGCCGACAAGAGCTACGGAATCCATGTGGCACGACTCGCCGGAATTCCCAAGAAGATCCTCGCTCGCGCACAGCAGGTCCTGGAAAACCTGGAATCCAACGAGTTCGACGAAAACGACAAGCAACGCCCGAAACTCGCCGAAACCAAACGCCGCGGCCGACGCTCCCCTGCCGATAACCCAAATCAACTTTCCCTGGGATTCTGAGGAATCCCAGGGAAAGTTGATTAAGTACTTAGCACTTAGCTGTTAGTGAGCTAGTTCTAAGGCCGCTCCGCGGGAATTCCGCGGCGAAAAGCGCCGCGGTACGGTGCCGCCCTTTACGCTCGGGTATGGGCTTTAGAGGGATGCGGGGGGCTTGCCCCCAGTCCTTTGGATAGCTTTTCCCCGCCGCAGGCGCCCTTCCGCGGCGAGTTGCCGCGGTACGGTGCATTGCACATTGCACATTGCGCCGTTAGGCGCCTCGCCCCCCGTGCCCCCGCCTAATCTCTTCCGCCTACCGGCGGTACGGTACCGGCCTTTACGCTCGGGTATGGGCTTTAGAGGGGTGCGGGGGGGCTTGCCCCCAGTCCTTTGGATAGCTTTTCCCCGCCGCAGGCGCCCTTCCGCGGCGAGTTGCCGCGGTACGGTGCATTGCACATTGCACATTGCGCCGTTAGGCGCCTCGCCCCCCGTGCCCCCGCCTAATCTCTTCCGCCTACCGGCGGTACGGTACCGGCCTTTACGCTCGGGTATGGGCTTTAGAGGGGTGCGGGGGGGCTTGCCCCCAGTCCTTTGGATAGCTTTTCCCCGCCGCAGGCGCCCTTCCGCCTACTGGCGGTACGGTACCGGCTCTTTACGCTTGGGTATGGGCTTTAGGGGGGGCGGGGGGCTTGCCCCCAGTCCTTTGGATCTCCCTGCCCTATCAAATACACCGATTTCCTAGCCCTCGAAATTCGAAACTCCTAATTCGCACCTGCGGCGCGCCCTTCCGCCGCTGGGGGCGGCGGTACCAGTACCGCGGCCTTCACGCCGCGGAAGAGCCGCGCAGCGACCGCACAAACCTACTCTCTACTCCCTGCTACCTTCTACCTGCGCCGCAACTACCTGCGGCGCACTTGCGCGCCGCTGGCGGTTTGGCGGGGCGTAGCACCGCCAAGGCCCACTGCAGAGTGGCCACAACTCCTCATTCCTCATTCCTCTCCTCATTGGGTTATGTTTTTCCTCTACGACCTCCTCTTCCCCCTCCTTCTTCTCCTCTACATGCCCTTCTACGTGGTGCATATCTTGCGGCGTGGCGGGCTGACGAAGGACTTCTGGGAGCGCTTCGGCATCTTTCCGCGGGAGGCGAAGGATCGCCTGGCGGCGCTGAAGTCGCGTCCCGTGTGGATCCACGCGGTCTCCGTCGGCGAGACAGTGGAGGCGATCTCCTTCATCGCGCGCTGGCGTGAGCGCCATCCCGCGGAGGACTTCGTCTTTACCTGCGGCACCTCCACCGGCTTCGCCACCGCCAAAAAGAAACTCCCCGCCGATGTGGTCTGCCTCTACTGCCCCATGGACTGCTGGTGGATGGTGCGGCACGCCTATAACCTCATCCGTCCACGGCTGGTGGCGATCCTGGAAGTGGAGATCTGGCCGAATTTGATCCTCCAGGCGCGCAAGCGCGGCATCCCGGTGGTCATGGTCAATGGACGCCTCTCCGATCGCTCCAGCCAGGGATACGCCAAGTGGGGGTGCGTCTTCCGAAAGCTCTTCCGGAGCTACGCGCTCCTCTGCGTCCAGACCCCCGAGGACGCCGCACGACTGGAACACGTCATCGGAAAGGACGACCGCATTCGCGTGGTGGGCACCGTCAAGTTCGACCAGGTGGCCGATGGCGGTCCTGCGGATCTGGGCGATGTGTTGAAGCAGGCCTTCGGCGATGGCGAGCACCCGCTTTTCTGCGTAGGGAGCACCCATCCCGGCGAGGAGGAGCTCATTTGCGAGGCGTATGCGCGGGCGCTGTCCTCCCAGCCCCAGTGGCGGATGGTCCTGGTGCCGCGGCATGCCGAGCGTGGCGCCGAGGTCGTGAAGATCCTGGAGGCCTTCCATCTCCCCTGGCAGTCCGTCAAGCCCATTCCCGGAACCACGCCCGCGCCTGCCGGACAGGCGCAGGTGCTCCTGGTCAATACCACCGGACAGCTCATGGCTTACTACCGCGCGGCGGAACTCTGCTACGTGGGAAAGAGCCTGGCTGGACAGACCGGCGGACACAATATCATCGAGCCCGCCATCTTCGGAAAGGCGATCCTCTACGGTGCGCACATGGAGAATTTCCGGCAGGTGGACCAGCTCTTCCGGGAGGCGAAGGCCGCCTATCCCGTGGAAGGCGATAACCTCTTCTTCCCCGCCCTCCAGACCCTCATGTCACAGCCCGAAAAACGCCGGGAGCTGGGCGAGCGCGCCCTGGCACTGGTCCAGAAACACCGCGGTGCCATCGACCGCACCCTGGAGCTGCTGGACCAGACCCCCGAGACCGCCTTCCCCGAAAACCAGAAGGCGCAGTAAATAGCCGCGAGATCCGTCCCACCTTATTGCTTCCGTTCCCATGGATCCCGCAAGGCTCCCGATTCAGGAAATCCGCCAGGACTTCCTGGAGACCATGGCGGCCCCCGGCGCCGCATGCGTCCTCTCCGCCCCCACCGGCTCCGGTAAGTCCACCCAGCTGCCAAAGTGGCTGCTGGAGTTGCTTCCCGAGGACCGGCGGATTTTAGTGCTACAACCGCGGCGTCTTGCGGCGCGGATGCTCTCCGAGCGCGTCGCCTGGGAGTTGGGCGAGAAGGCGGGCGAGCGTGTGGGATATGTGACCCGCTATGAGCGCGCCGTGGGGCCCCGTGCCCGCGTCCTTTTCGTGACCGAGGGCATTCTCACCCGGATGCTCCTGCATCCCATGGAGTTGGACTCTTACGGCTGCATTGTCTTTGACGAATTCCACCAGCGGACGCTGGATGCGGATTTGGGATTGGCGATGGCCGCCAATCTCCGCGCCACCACCCGGCCCGATCTGCGGTTGGTGGTCATGAGCGCCACTCTGGACAGCCGTCAGGTGGTGGAGTATCTCCCTGGTAGCCGCCTCCTGCAGTCCAAGGGGCGTTGCTTCCCCGTGGATATCTCCTATACCCCCCGGACCGGCTTCCGCAATCTCTATCAGGCGGGCGCCGACGCCCTCCGCGAATATCTGGAGAAGGGCGTAGCCGGCGATGTGCTCTTCTTCTTGCCCGGCGTCGCCGAAATCCGCCACGCGGCGGAGACCCTCCAGCGCACAAAATTCCCCGAGCCGCTGGTCCTCATGACCCTCTATGGCGATATGGCACCCGAGGCGCAGCATGCCGTCATGGAGCCCGCCGAACGCCGGAAGGTGATTCTGGCTACCAATATCGCCGAGACCAGTCTCACCATCCCCGGCATTCGCATCGTTATCGACAGCGGTCTGGCGAAGATTAGCCGCTACGACGCCCAGCGCGGCATCAATATCCTGGAGACGCAGCCCATCTCTAATGACGCCGCACAACAGCGCGCGGGACGCGCCGGACGAGAGGCGCCCGGCGTCTGCCGACGCCTCTGGAGCCCCCTGGAACAGGATCACCGCACCCCACACGGACTCCCCGAAATCCAGCGGCTGGATCTGGCAGACCCCATCCTCACCGTCCACTGCTACGGCTTTGCGGACGACACACAATTCCCCTGGTTCGAACGGCCGCAGGAGAAGGCGGCCTCCGGCGCGCGGGAGCTATTGACCTCCCTGGGACTCCTGCTGTCCGATGGAACCGTCTCCGCCAGCGGACAGGAGGCGCGAAAATATCCCACGCATCCCCGATTGGCACTCATGCTCCTCCTGGGCGCACGCCGCGGCGCATTCCGGGAGGCCTGTGGTGCCGCCGCAATCCTGGAGGGTCGTCCCATGATGCTCCGACAGGGCGCCGCCTCCACTCTCACGCAACAGCGCAATAGCTTCCGGCGCGACCGCGGAAACCGCGCTCCCGGAGAACAGCCGCCACCAGAATCCGATTTTCTGGCGCAACTCACGTTGCTCCGGCAGGCGAAGGAGTGCCACTTTGTTGATGACGCCTGCTCCCGACTGGGAGTCCTGGGTGGCGCCGCCCGGGAGATCTACCGCAGCTGGCAGGACCTCCTCCGTCTCGCTCCCAAGAACGACTATACTCCCGCCCAAAATCCCGCCCTGGAGTTGTCCCGCATCCTCCTGGAGTGCTTCCCCGATCGACTGGCGCGGCGGCTGGATCGCGGAACCCTTAATTGCGAATTGGCGCAGCGGAAACGCGCGGTCCTCTCCCCACAATCCCTAGTGCGGGACGAGCCACTGCTGGTGGCCGGCGAACTCCGCGCCGTCAGCGCCGGAAATACTCCCGGAATGACCACCGAGCTCTCCCTGGTCTCCGGCGTCCGCGAGGAGTGGCTCTGGGAGCTCTTCCCGGATTCGCTGAAGGAGGAGGATGCGCTCCTCTGGGATGGCGTCCGGCAGCAGGTGATTCATCGCCGGACCCTCTTTTGTCTGGGCGTGGTCCTAGAGGAATCCGTCCGACCGGATGCCGATCCCGAGCGCGCTTCGCAACTCCTCTATGAACAGGTCGCCTCCACCAACAATATGCCGCTCTTGGGGTGGGATGAGTCCTGTCAGGAGTGGATCGACCGCGTGCAATTCCTCCGGGAGCACTTTCCGCAACTCGGACTCCCCGAATACTCCGCCGAGGAGTGCGATGCCGTCCGTCGGGAGCTCTGCCAGGGCGAGACAAAATACTCCGCTGTCCGAAACAAGCCCGCGCTGCCCTATCTCCAGGCACTCCTGACTCCGCAGCAACTCGCGGAGGTCCAGCGGCTGGCACCGCCCTTTCTGCCATTGCCCCGCAATCGAAAGCTCCGACTGGAATACCACCCCGGACAACCCCCGAAAGGACGCGCAAAGATCCAGGAGCTCTATGATGTCACCGGACCCGTTACCGTCGGAAACGGAAAAATCCCCGTGCTCCTGGATATCCTGGCGCCGAATTTCCGCACCGTCCAAATCACCGACGATCTCCCGCGCTTCTGGAATGTCCATTATCCCAGCATTAAATCACAGCTCCAGAGACGATACCCAAAGCACGAATGGCGCTGAGGATGAAATCCCCGCAGGTCTTGCGAAATATTTGACGAATTCGGGGATTTTTGCAGAAAAACAACACGAATGCCGCCACAAATCTCGTTTCTGGGTTAAAATATCGAAAATCACCGGAAAAAGCTAAGATAGGAATTTCTGTTGCCATGGTAGACGAATCCAACAATTCCCCGACCTATAATTTTTATCCCTGGGTATGTCCGAAGGCCTTTGCCGAGCCCGTGGAGGGTCTTCCCTTCAATGTGGCGAAGGACAACTTCTCCCGTGGCCCCATCATCCTGCATTCCCATGATTTCATTGAGATTGCCATGATCACCAACGGCAAGGGAAGTTACAAGACCCCCGATGCCGAATTCCCCATTCGCCGTGGCGATATCTTCCTCATTCCCAAAGGAAATATCCATGCATATTCGCCGCCCGGCGCGCTGGAGGTCATGAATCTCCTGATCCAGGATGCCTCCGTCCTCAAGGAATTCTCCGAGCTCTCCGCCGAGCCCGCCATGCGGTGCTTCCTGGAGCTGGAGCCGCTTTTCCGCGGACAAAATAACTTCCAGAACCGACTCCATCTCGATAGCGAGGAACTTAACCAGCTCATCTTCTACTGGGAGCGCATTGCGCAGGAGCTCAGGGAGCGCGAGGAGTTCTTCCGCGACATGGTCCATAACCTGGTGCGCTGCTTCCTTTCGGTTCTCTGCCGTTTCTGTAACCAGATGCAGGGCGTGGGCGACCAGGAACTCCTGAATCTGGCGAAGGCGCTGCGGCACATCGAGACGCAGTATGGCTCCCCCATTACCTGCCCCGAACTGGCGCGCATCTCCGGACGAAACCAGAAGAAGTTCACCAAGGACTTCCTTCAGGCCACCGGAAAGACCCCCGCGAACTATCTGCTTACCTTCCGACTCAAGAAGGCCTGCGAAAAACTCGCAAATACCGATATCCCCATCCAGATCATCGCGCAGAAGTGCGGATTCTGCGACGCCTCACATTTCGGACAGCAGTTCCAGAGACACTTCAATCTCACTCCCTCCGCATACCGCATGCAGCACCAGGGAACACAGGATTCCACGAAGTAGCATACCGCATTTGCGAAGAGCACAACCCCAGGCGGGCCCGAGGACAATAACGCCTTCCGGTCCGCCTGAGTCATTTCTAAAGCCGGACTTCCCGCAACCCAACGGCCTTCGAGGCGAAAATGCCTGCGCAGAGAGTATAGTACGCCGCTGTCATCTTCGGCGTCCCCATGGTGTAATGGTAGCACAAGTGTTTTTGGTACATTTAGACTAGGTCCGAATCCTGGTGGGGATGCCATCCTTCTGATCAAAAGGCGGAGACTCGCAGAACACGCAGTCGTCGCCTTTTTTGCGTACACAGAGGAACCTGGTGACAATAGGCGATTTGCCCAAGAAAACGTTCGGTGTATTTGCCCGAGAGATTGCACGGTGCGTGGCAGGTGCGAGGGTTTATCGCCATTCTGCCGGGGCGTCGTTCTTTTCGCTTATGTCACTACGGGGTTACGGAAGCCCTTGGAACGGAGGGGAGATTTGTGAGTTTGAAAATAGATCGTATTTATATAATTTCTTAAAACGCAATAGGTTGTGGAAAGTTATCTTCCGGGGGTATCAACTTGACGCGACCGATTTTGGGGGAGGGGGCGCGGGTCTTGGATTTTGGGTGATCTGCGTAGGTGGCGGATATCTTGAAGTGATCGAAAGCGTCCCAGAAAACGATAGATTTTGGGGTGGTTGAGCGAGTGGTCGCGTCAAGTTGATACCCCCGGGGTTTCGGTATAACTCCCAATGATTTTCCATGACGACGTGTGTGTTTTCGCAGGTGTCTTTT
>CAVGTF010000010.1:0-28974 GCA_963632245.1 Anaerovoracaceae bacterium | reverse complement strand
CTCGTGTAATCCGGTTGTGTTTCTCGAATTCTTGGATTCTTTCGGTGGGATTTTTCTTGGGCAATGGGGGTAAATCTACCCTTTCAACGGCGGCGTGTCTTCCAGAGTGGTGGGCTGATCGTCGCGGAGTTCTTCCAGTCGAGCGAGGTATTCCTCCCGTGGGACCTCCCGTGCGCCGAAGGACTGCGAGAGTGGTGTGACCATTTGGGTATCCACGAGGGTGATTCCTGCCTTCTGGAGCACTTGAGCGGCGAAGCAGAATGCGTGTTTTGAGGCGCCGGAGACCTTGAAGAACATGCTTTCCCCACAGAAGACTCTCCCGATGATCACGCCGTAGAGTCCGCCGGCCAATTCGCCGTCGGGCGTAAAGGCCTCGAAGCTATGGGCGTATCCCATCTTATGGAAATTGTGATATGCGCGGATCATCTTCTGGGTGATCCAGGTGCCGGGTCCATCGGGTCGCGGCGCT
Organism: Anaerovoracaceae bacterium; assembly: GCA_963632245.1. Lineage (GTDB taxonomy): Bacteria > Verrucomicrobiota > Lentisphaeria > Oligosphaerales > Oligosphaeraceae > UBA1724. Next base: position 28,505 of record CAVGTF010000010.1, on the reverse strand, counting down.
TTCGCGCACTCCTGGATCACCCGCAGGAAGCAGCTATCGATGCGAAAGGTGAAGGGCGTCTTCTTCCATTCCCGCAGGAGGCTCTTCCGGATGTGGAATTCCTCCAGGGGAAGGATTCCGCGCATGGGTGGTGAGGCCCAGAGGATGGTCTCCTCCTCATAGGGCCATGGGAAGATCCCGTGGTAGTAGGCATCCAGGAGCATGGCGCAGTCCAGTCCCTCGCTGTAGCACAGTGCGCCATCCTCCAGGGACTCTTCCGGCGGCGGGAAGATGCTCTGGAAGCGCCAGGGTGCCGCCCGCCAGAGAGCGCGCAGTTCCTTCGTCCAAATGGAATCGCCCTCCTGGCTCATCGGATGAAGTTCGTGATGCAGCGTTCTTCGGCGAGGACGGGTTCCGACACGCCGGCCGCCCTACCCGCCTCGAAGCTCCGGATCATCCAGGCCATCTTCACGGCCAGATTTCGCATGATCTGGAGGCCCTCCAGGTCCTTCTCCACCTCCGCGGCACAATTCCCGTGGACCATGTTCCAATACTGGGAGGGCACCATGGGCATTCCCGAGATGGGATAGAACTTGTTCATGGCGTCCAGGGCCGCAGTGGCGCCACCGCGACGGCAACTGACCACCGATGCCGCGGGCTTTCCAGAGAGCACCCGCGCACCAGCACTGTAGAAGAGGCGGCTCATGAAAGAAAGGATATCCCCGCAGGGCGCCGCAAAGTGCACCGGGGATCCGAAGACAAAACCCTGCGCACTCTCCGCAAGCCCCGCGAAACGATTCACCGCGTCGTCAAAGACACACCGTCCATGCTCCCGGCAAAAACCACACCCACGGCAACTGCCCGCCTTCAACGCGCCAGCCTCACCAATCCAGAAGATCTCCGATTCTACACCCAGGGACTCCAGCTGACGAGAGACCTCGCGCAACGCCGTATAAGTGCAGCCGCGCTCGTGGGGACTGCCATTGACAAGTAGGACTTTGCTCATTGGTTATGAAAAGAAATCAACAGTGGTGCTAGGAACCGCGAGATATGCCGAGGACCGCGACATATGTCGAGATCCACCGCGACATATGTTCGGATATCGCGATGGATGATCGGGAACCGCGACATATGTCCGGATATCGCGACATCGCGACTTTTATCGCGATGGTTTCGGGGGATTTCCGGATAGATAGCAAATGCGCCGCCGGCTTCCACGGTAGACGGGAAACGCGGGCGGCGCGAGCAGTGTCCCCTCCCAAAGGGAAATGTCCTCCGGGAGAGAAATAGGAAAGAGGAGGCTATTGCTCCATCTTCTTCAGATAGTTCTCCAGCTGTTCGCGGGAATACTTCTTCAGCAGGCGGGTGCTGGGACGGCGGACCTTCTTCTTGGCTTTTGCAGCCTTCTTCGCGGCGGCCTTGGCATCCTTCTTCGCCTGGCGCTTAGCGGCCTTCTCCGCCTCCTTCTTCGCCTTCTTCGCGGCATCCAGATCTGCCACCACATCGGCAACGGCCTCAACGGACTTCTTCAAAATGTCCTCAGCCACCTTCTCGGCGTACTTCTTCACGATCTTGTCGCTCAAGATCTGAGCAAAACCACGACGAACACGCTTCTTTGCTTGTGCCATAATAAAAAGATTCTCCTGTTTGTTCCTGTGTTTACGGGTAAAGCAGTTATTCCTGTAACCTCACAACCGCTTCAGATCTCGGACCTTTTCCGACATCAATGATATTATAAACACTTTTTTGCAATTTCCATTCATTTTTTGCAAAAAACTTGCTTTACACCAACAATTTTAACCAAATACTAACAGATTCCTACGACAAAAAATAAGACACTAACGCGCTTCACCCCCGCACGATGCCCATTTTTCTGCAAACTCCCCCAAAAGGCCTCTCCCGCCTCCTTCGGACAGGATACATTTGACATTTTCGCGAAAACACAATAAAAGCGTCCCGCCTCCGTTCGCACGCGTTCCTTTGCAATTAGTACCTGGCAAGACAATGGCTAGCAGCTACCCCGTAAGGCGCAGCAAGCGTTCCGCCCCAAATGGCGGTTGCGCTTCGCTAAAGGGACGGCAGTTTCTGTTGCAGGCGAAAATAACGAAAGGACGGGGACTGCGCCCCCGCTCCCCCGCTTAATTTCTTCCGCCTACCGGCAGTGCCATTTCTAACTTTTTAATTCAGCGCGCCAATTCGGGCGCGCTTGGCGCACGCGCCGGATCGGCGCGGGGTTTCGGCGGGGCCGAAACCCTGGCCAAACTTCCTCCTTCCTCCCTCCTCCTTCCTCCTTTTTCACACCTATGCCTCGTTTCATACCGCGTCTACCTGAAGATCGTCCGAAGGCCTCGGAGGCCGAAAAGGCGGTCTTCGATGCCCTGGAATCGAAGCTCTCGCCCCAGTGGATCGTGCTGCACAACTTCCCGTATGTCAGCCGCGACCAAGAGGGAATGCTGCACGACGGCGAGATCGACTTCGTCCTGTATCATCCCACGCGCGGCATGGTCATCCTGGAGGTAAAGGGTGGCGAGATTGCCTATCGGGAAGGGAAGTGGTTCCAGGACGGCACTCCCATCACGCCCATGGCACAGGTGCGCAAGAACAAATACGCCATCAAGGCGCTGTTACGGGAGAAGCTGAACCGGGAGGCGCCCCTCCGCATCGCACACGCGCTCTGTTTTCCCCGATGCCAGGGAGCGCGCATTCCCTGGCCTGCCGAGGCCCGCGGACTCACCATATGCCGGGAAGAGCTCAAGGGAGACCTGGAGGAATTCCTCTTCCAGCTCCTGGACATGACGCCGCTCCCCAAGGGCCTGCGCGCCGATTTGCATCTGGATGAGGAAGAGATCCTAAATGCCCTGGAACCGGAATTCGAGCTGCCGCGACGCCTTCCCTTCCGCTTGGAAGAGGACTCCCGGGTCTTTGAACGGCTCACCGCAGAACAGACCACCATCATGGAGGCCATGGAGGCCTTTCCGCGACTCCTCATCCGCGGCGGCGCGGGCACCGGCAAGACCGTCCTGGCCCTCAAGAAGGCACGGATGCTCGCCGACGAAGGCAAGGAGGTCCTCTTGCTCTGCTACAACGAACTCCTGGCAAAGAAGATCCAGAAGAATCTCGAAAAGGACTACAGCCCTGTCCAGGCAATGACCTTCTTCCGCTTCTGCGCCGATACCCTAAACGCCACGAAACAAGACTACGAAAAGCATGTCGACGACCCACGATTCTACGAGGAAAGCATGCCGCAAGTCATGGGGAATCACCTAGACATGTACCCCTTCACCTTCGACGCCGTCATCGTGGACGAAGGACAGGACTTCACCCCCATTATGTGGAGGGTCATCCTCCGGCTGGTCAAGCCCGATGGTCAATTCTACGTCTTCTATGACCCGGAACAGAATATCTTCCGCGACGAACTCCATCTGCCCGACATGGCAACGCCGCCCGTCACCCTCTGCCGGAACTGCCGGAATACCCGGAAGATCATCCAGGCGCTGAGGCCCTACCACGACCAGAAGATGCTCGCCATGGACGGCACTCCCGAGGGCGCCGATGTCATGGTCCTGGAAGGCGACTGCCGCAAAAATCTGGAGAGCGTCCTGAATACCCTCTTCGCCGTGGAACGAGTCCCGCAAGCCGATGTGGTGATCCTGGGCGCACACTCCCTGGCAAATACCTGCCTGGGAAAAGACCCGACCGTCGGAAAATTCCGTATCGTGGAAAACACCTTCGCCATCAACGACGCCGGAGAACTGCGATACTTCACCTATATGAAGTTCAAGGGCTGCGAATCCCGCGTCGTCATCCTCCTGGAGGTCAACGACGACGACCCACGCTGGCAAAAGACCGGCCGATATACCGCCATGAGCCGCGCCACACACCTGCTGATCATCCTGAAATCTGCGCGCTAAGGCGCACGATTTCAGGATGATACAAAAAAAGTAGGAAGGAGGAGGGAGGAAGGAAGGAGGAAGTTTGGCCAGGGTTTCGGCTTCGAGAAGCCGAAACCCCGCGCCGGAATTTACCGGCGCGTGCGCCAAGCGCGCCCAATAATTGGCGCGCAGTTGGAGTTAGGAGTTTGCGCTGGCGCGCAGTGTGCAATGCATGGCACCGCCGGTAGGCGGAAGAGCGCCGCAGGCACCGCAACGTCTTGCGGCGAAAGTAGTTAGTAGTTAGTTCTTAGCTGTTAGTTGTACGGTCGCTGCGCGGCTCTTCTCCCTCCCTACCTTCTCCCTCCCTACCTTCTCCCTCCCTACCTTCTCCCTACTACCTTCTCCCTACTACCTTCTCCCTACTACCTATGGGCGAGAGAGCCCATCCGCCCTCTCCTATAGAGAAAGAAATCCCGTATTGAGCCGAAAGGATCCGAAAGTGGAAGAGGGGGGGTTATATTATCGGGTTTCGCCAAACGCCCGTCAGGGGTGTTTTTTTCGCGTCGTCGAGGTCTGGGAGACCAGGATAAAGGAGAGTCCCCTTCCGGCCGCGACTCCCCCTTCCCTTCGTTTCCAACCGTACTTGTAGAAATCCCCCCAAAGGAGTATCTAAACCATGTTCGCCAGTGCAGCCATCCTCTTGCTTTTCGGCATGGGATTCGTCCTCGTGTTCCTTTGCATCCAGGTCTGGATCACGGAGTATTTCGCCAAGCTAGCCGCCAAGTACGCCTACCTGCTGCCCGACCCCACCAAGCCCGTCAAGAAGAAGCCCGCCGCCCAGAAGGCCGATGACACCGAGGCCGTCGCCGTCATCGCCGCCGCACTGCGCCAGAGCGGACGACTCTAGCCGAGCAGCAGAGAGCAGTCATCCTTTCCAATTCATTCCCTAAATCAACCTACACCCTCCCCTTTCCTACCTCAAAGGAGAAAAGTATCCATGAAAAAAATCCGCTTCCTCGACACCTCCTTCCGTGACGGCTTCCAGTCTGTCATCGGCGCCCGCGTGGTCTCCAAGGACTTCCTCCCCGCCCTCGAGGCGGCAGTGGAAGCCGGCTGGAAACACCTGGAGGTGGGCGGCGGCGCCCGGTTCCAGAGCCCCTTCTTCTATTGCGGCGAGGATGCCTTCGAGATGATGGACACCTTCCGCAAGGTCGTGGGTGACGACGTGGAGCTGCAGACCCTGGCCCGTGGCGTCAACGTGGTGGGCCTCTCCAGCCAGTCCAGCGACATCATCGACCTGCACGCGAAGATGTTCAAGAAGCACGGCATGACCACCATCCGCAACTTCGATGCCCTCAACGACATCCGCAACATCAGCTACAGCGGCGAGTGCATCCACAAGGCCGGCCTGAAGCACCAGACCACCATCACCATGATGGGTCTGCCTCCCAACATGCAGACCGAGGCCCACAGCCCCAAGTTCTACCTGGGAATCCTGGACAAGATCCTGGAGAGCGGCATGCACTTCGACTCCCTCTGCTTCAAGGACGCCAGCGGCACCTGCCCGCCCGCCGTCATCCGCGAGACCATCAAGGGCGCCCGCGCCCGCCTGGACGCCGCCGGCAAGAAGGACTGCCCCATCGAGATGCATACCCATGACACCGCGGACATGTCCGTGCAGTGCTACATGGCGGCCATCGAGGGCGGTGCGGAGATCATCGACCTGGCCATGCGCCCCATGTCCGGCGGCACCAGCCAGCCCGACATCCTGACCATGTGGCACGCCTTCAAGGGCACCGAGTACACCCTGGACCTGGATCCCGAGAAGATCATGAAGGTGGAGGACGTCTTCCTGCAGTGCATGTCCAAGTACATGATCCCGCCCGAAGCCAAGACCACCAATCCCCTCATCACCCTGTGCCCCCTGCCCGGCGGCGCTCTGACTGCCAACACCCAGATGATGCGGGACAACAACTGCATGGACAAGTTCCCCGAGGTGGTCTCCGCCATGCGCGAAGTCGTCGAGAAGGGCGGCTTCGGCACCAGCGTGACCCCCGTGAGCCAGTTCTACTTCCAGCAGGCCTTCGCCAATGTCATGCAGGGCACCTGGAAGACCATCACTCCCGGATACGGCAAGATGGTCCTGGGATACTTCGGCAAGACCCCCGCTGCTCCCGATCCCGAGATCGTGAAGCTGGCCGCCGCCCAGCTGAAGCTGGAGCCCACCACTGAGGATCCCCGCGCCCTGAACGACAAGGATCCCAACAAGGGCATCGCCCACGCGAAGAAGGTCCTGGAGGAGAACGGCCTGCCCGTCACCGACGAGAACATCTTCATCATCGCCACCTGCGACGAGTCCAGCAACCCGAAGGGCCTGAAGTTCCTGAAGGGCGAGCGTCCCATGGGCGTGCGCTATGCCGAGGCCGCTTCCGCCAAGAAGGCGGCTCCCGCCGGCCCCGTGACCGTGAACGTGAATGGCACCGCCTACCAGGTGAATGCCTCCGGCGCCGGCGATGCCGCCACCGTGACCGTCAACGGAAAGTCCTACAACGTCACCTTCGGCGCCGCCCAGGCCGCCGCACCCGCCGCCGCACCCGCTGCTGGCAATGGCGAGGGAACCCCCGTCACTGTGCCCCTCCCCGGACAGGTGATCCGCATCACCGCCAGCGTGGGTGACGCCGTGAAGGCCGGTGAGGAGATCATGGTGATCGAGGCCATGAAGATGGAGCAGCCCATCGTCGCCCCCGCGGACGGCGTTGTGAAGTCCATCGACGTCTCCGTGGGCGACACCCTTAGCGACGGCCAGGTCGTGGCCCACATCTAGGAGTCCGTCCGCGCCGTCCCGGAAAGGATGCGCTTCGCCGCCGGGATTCCTCCCCATGTGGGGGAGTCCCCGTGCAAGCGCCACCGCCTTTCCGGAGCGGCGGGAAGCCGTTTTCCCTTGAAGCCCTCTACCACTTAGGAAAGAGTAAGCAATGAAAAAGAGTTCCCTCACAATGTTCGCGGTCCTGCTGGCGGCCCTCTGCCTGCCCCTCTTCGCCCAGGATGCCGCGTGCGCCGCATCCGCCGGCAAGGTCTCCTCTGCGGAGATCCAGCAGGAGGAGTTCGGCACCCTGAAATTCCAGACCAACGACGGCGTCTTCGCCTGCGAGCAGCTGGACAATGGGCGCATCGTGGTCAAATACGTGTGGCCCAACCCCGCCGTGGTCTACCAGGCCAACCTGAACAAGGGCAAGACCTACCGCCCCGGCCGCTCCATGGCCATTCTGAAGATCAAGTCCACCTACGACACCACGCCCTCTGGCCAGACCATCCCTCCCCGCAGCAAGCCTGAGCTGCGCCTGGGCATCGCCGCCACCGTGGAAGAGCTGGGCGAGAACTTCCAGCTGGCACACACCCTGAATCCCGGCGACGTGATCTGCGTGCTGATCCCCGGACTGGTCAGCCACGACTCCGTGACTCCCTCCGGCAGCGTGAAGATCGAGGCCGGCACCATGCTGAAGAACCTGTGGAAGTCCACTGGCCTGAACGAGTTCATCAGCCTGACCCGCCTGGAGTGGACTCTGGGCGTGGGACGCTTCATCATGATCTGCGTGGGACTGCTGCTGCTCTACCTGGCAATCTTCCGCGGCTTCGAGCCCCTGCTGCTGGTGCCCATCGGCTTCGGTGCCATCATCAGTAACATTCCTCTGGCTGGCATGGCCGGTCCCGACGGCATCCTGGGAATCCTCTTCGAGGGTGTGAACCTGGGTATCTACCCGCTGTTCATCTTCCTGGGCGTAGGCGCCATGACCGACTTCGGCCCCCTCATCGCCAACCCCAAGACCGCTCTGTTGGGCGGCGCCGCCCAGCTGGGCATCTTCGGCGCACTCTTCCTGGCAGTCTGCCTCAATGAGTGGACCCCCATCCAGTTCTCCCTGAAGGACGCCGCCTCCATCGGTATCATCGGCGGCGCCGATGGCCCCACCGCCATCTTCCTCTCCAGCCGACTCTCCCCCAATCTGCTGGGATCCATCGCCGTTGCCGCGTATTCCTACATGGCACTGGTGCCCATCATCTTCCCGCCCATCATCCGCGCCCTGACCACCAAGAAGGAGCGCCTGATCCGCATGCAGCAGCTGCGCCCCGTCACCAAGCTGGAGAAGGTCCTCTTCCCCCTGGTCATCACTCTGCTGTGCTGCTTCCTGCTGCCTGACGCCGCACCCCTCATCTCCATGCTGATGCTGGGCAACCTGCTGAAGGAGTCCATGTGCACCGACCGTCTGAGCGACACCGCCCAGAACGCCCTGTGCAACATCGTCACCCTGATCCTGGGTCTCACCGTGGGCAGCAAGCTGTCCGCCGACAAGTTCCTGAACCTGGAGACCCTGGGCATCCTGTTGCTGGGACTCTTCGCCTTCTCCATCGGTACCGCCGGCGGTATCATCCTGGGCAAGATCATGAGCAAGCTCTCTGGCGGAAAGATCAATCCCATGATCGGTGCCGCTGGTGTCTCCGCCGTGCCCATGGCCGCCCGTGTGGTGAACAAGGAGGGCCTCCTGGACGACAAGCAGAACTTCCTGCTGATGCACGCCATGGGTCCCAACGTCTCCGGCGTGATCGGCTCTGCCGTGGCCGCGGGCGTCCTGCTGCAGGCACTGGGACACTAGTTCCCGACTCCTGAAAACCCCGGAGCGCCCCGCGTCTTGATCCCTATCCCCCCGAGTGTCCACCGACAGAAGCCGGTGGGCACCAGGAAGGAAAGAGGGGATCCCAGACCACCGGAGCCTTCGGGGTTTTTCGCCTCAACCGAGGCACCCCCAAAAAAACAATTTCCTCATTTGCAATCCCTCCATCCATCTAGGAGAATTCATTCGACATGAGAAAGGTACTGATTCCCACCAAGCTGGACAAAGTCGCCGCCAACTATCTGACGCAGAAGGGCTACGCCGTGGTCCAGGACAGCGAGGCCGATCTGATGGCGCTCTGCCAGGCGAACACCGACGCCGAGGCCCTCATCGTGCGCAGCGAAAAGATCACCCCCGAGATCATCGACCTGCTGCCCCAGCTCAAGGCCGTGGTCCGCGCCGGCGCCGGCTACAACACCATCGACATCAAGTATGCTCGCCGCAAGAACATCGATGTCATGAACACCCCCGGCGCCAACGCCAATGCCGTGGCCGAGGAGGTCTTCGCCATGATGCTGGCGGCGTCCCGCCATCTGGTGGAGGCCGATATCGACACCCGCGCCGGCGGCTGGAGCAAGAAGAAGTTCATGGGCCACGAAATCACCGGCAAGACCCTGGGCATCGTGGGACTGGGAAATATCGGCCAGCTGGTTGCGCGCCACGCGCAGGGCTTCGACATGAAGATCCTGGCCTACGACCCCATCGTCTCCAAGAGCCGCGCTGACGAGCTGAATGTGACTCTGACCACCCTGGAGGAGGTCTTCCGCAACTCCGACTACGTGACCCTCCATATCCCCGAAAACAACGAGACCCGCGGCCTCATCGGCGCCAACCTACTGAAGCTGGCGAAGAAGGGCCTGGTGCTCATCAACTGCGCCCGCGCCGGCATTGTGGTGGAGGACGACCTGCGCGCCGCCAAGGCCGAAAATGGCCTGGTCTACTGCAACGACGTCTATCCCGCCGACGTGCCCGGTCCCAAGACCATCGCCGATGTGGCGACCATCATGGTCCCCCACCTGGGCGCCAATACCACCGAGGCGAACTATACCGCCGCCAAGCGCGCTGGCGAGGAGCTGGTGGAGTACTTCGAGCAGGGCATCACCCGCTATGTGGTCAACAAGGACCTGCCCGATGGACTGGATCCCATCTACCAGCACCTGGCATTCCGCCTGGCCACCCTGGCGAAGGCCATGATCGGCGACACCCCCGTCTCCGCAATCCGCTGCAGCTACTACGGAAACCTGAAGCCCTTCGCAAAGTGGTTCACCGCCCCCATCACCGCCGCCCTCACCAACAATGCCGGTGACGCCAAGCAGTCCCCCGACGAAGCCGACGCGGCCCTGAAGGCCAGCGGCGTGCTCCTGGATGTGCGCGAGGCCGATGAGCGCAAGAACTACGGCAATGCCATGACCATCGACATGGAGACCCCCAACGGAAAGGCCTCCCTGCGCGGCACCGTTGCCGAGCACAAGCTCATCGTCTCCCGCATCAATACCTTCGAGAACATCTACATGCGCCCCGTGGGCAATCTCTTCCTGGCCGAATACCAGGATCGCCCCGGCGTGCTGGCGAAGATCACCGCCGTCTGCGGCGATGCCCAGATCAACATCGAGGACATCCATGCCCCCCACAACACCGAGGGCACCCGCTCTCTCGCCATCCTCTACACCGACAAGCCGGTGCCGAAGGACCTGGTGGAAAAGCTGGCCAAGGATGTAGATGCCTCCCTGGCCATCTCCCTGACTCTGCCGAACTGATCCCCACACACACAACGCGCGCCGCGCCCGGGAATCCGGAACCACTACTTTCCGGATTTCCCGGAAGCGTAACGCCGGGAATGACTTTCCGTGATTATATTGGAGGCCATTCCGCTTCCCCCGGACTCCCCATTCCCGGAATCCAGGGGCCTCTTCCCGCGGCAACCGCCGCTCTCCCCACCCGCCTAATCCGGCAGACGAGAAGACGCGCCGGCGGACCGCCGGGTGCATGCCAGCGGGGGATTTCGCGACCCCGCTTCCCCACACCCGTTAGTCCCGCAGAAACTCCTCCCCGCACAAGTCGGCCCGGAGGCAACAAGAATTCCCAGGAGAAAGAATCCCATGACCCAGACTATGACCAAGCGCAAGATCGCCAACGCCGTGGCGGAGCGCGTCGGAATCACCCAGAGCGCCGCTTTCGAGGCAGTGAAGGCGATGCTGGATACCCTCTGTGACGTGCTGGCCAATGGCGGACACATCGAGCTGCGCGGCTTCGGCGTCTTCGAGATCGTGACCCAGCGCCAGCGCATGGGCCGCAATCCCCGCTATCCCAGCGTGCCCGTGAAGATCCCCGCCCGCAAGGTGGTGAAGTTCCGCGCCGGCACCGAGCTGGCCGACATGGTGCGCAAGCTGAAGGTCTCCGACAAGGAAGACAAGTAGGCGCCACCCAATACCCTCCCGACAATATCCGAACGACTCCCCGGCCCCGTGTTCCTCTCACTGTAGAAGAAAACGGGGCCTTCTGCTTTTCTAGCACCGACCGCATCCCTCCTACCCCCCTTCCGCCGACAAACCGGCGGACGCCCTCCTACACCCCTCCGCGCATAACACGCCAGAGGAAGCGAGGGCGAAGCCTTTCGAGACCCATGTTCCTCTTCTTCGGATCCATCCAGGCCGACCAGACCCCGCAGGACCTGGAACTCCTCCAGAATATCCTCCCCCGCGAACGGGACGCGTATCTGCTCCAGGGAGACTTCGCCTACCTCCAGGCATCCAATGTCACCTTCGCAAAGGGCGACGACGGCAGGCAAGTGCTCTTCCGCGGCAGGACCTTCGCCCTGGAACGCTGGCGGAAGGCCCCCAAGGATCCCTCCGAGGCCTATCTCTCCCAGGCGGAACTTCTGCTGAAGCGCTGGCAGGAATGCGGCGATCTGGGAAAGACAGTAGATAATGTCATCGGACCCTACCTGGTCGTCTGCATAGACGAAAAGGGCAATGTCCTCCTGGTCCGGGACCCCCTGGGTCAGCGCACGCTCTTCGCCACCCGCCTGGGAAAGAAAGTCTTCTTCTCCGCAGAACTCCAGAATCTGGCGCATCTGCCCGGACTCTCCCGCGCCGTCGACCACCAGGCACTGGCCGACTACCTCTCCCTCAGCTATATCCCCGCCCCCAAGACTCTCTTCCGCGATATCCTGGAGATCCCCGCGGGACATATCACCGCCTTCGCCAAAGACGGCACCGTCACCCACACGCCCTTCTGGCGCCCCCGCTTCTACCAGGAGGGCGACCCCATCCCCACCTGGGAGGACGCCTGCCACCATTGCGAGGAGCTCATCCACCAGGCGCTGCAGCGGGGCTTCCATGGCAAGCGCAGCATGGGAATCATGCTCTCCGGCGGCATTGACTCCGGGACCCTCCTGGGAATGGTCCGGAAATACTTCCCGGAACTGCCCCTCCACGCCTTCACCGTCTCTTTCCTCCAGAGCGCCTACGACGAAAGCGCCCTGGCGCGCAAGGCCGCCGACAAAGCGCAAGTGCCCTTCTCCGTGGTACAGGCAACCGCACGGGACTTCTCCCGCATGACCGCACTCACCCAGCGCGCAGCCGAGCCCTTCGGCGACTCCTCCCTATTGGCATGCGCACTCTGCATGAGCCACCCCGATGCCAAAGACCTGCCACTGCTTACCGGCGACGGCGGCGACGAGCTCTTCGGCGGATACCGCCGATACCAAGCCATGCTCTACCGGCACCGCGTGCCACTCCTCCTGGAGCCACTCTCCCGCGCCCTGGCCACACTGGTCCGGCTACCCCTGCCCTCCTCCCGCGATAACCGCTCCACCCTGGGCACCCTCTCCCGCGCCCTGGATATCTTCGCAAAATCCCCCCTTCGCGCCTACGCCACCTTCCAGCAGACCACCTCCGACGCCTGGCGCAATGGCATCCTGAAGGATCCCGTGGCGCCCCCTTATCTGGAACAGTGGAAGAAGGACCTCCGGGAGGTCGCTACCCCCGATGTCCTGGACCGCTACAATCTGCTGGATCTGCTCCACTATCTCCCCGACGACGGCTGCCGAAAACAGACCATCGCCGCCAGCGCATCCTCCATCGAACTCTCCGCACCCCTCATGGACCGCGAGCTGGCGGATTTCGCACTCTCCCTGCCCCCTGACTACCGCGTCACTACCAGCGAGACCAAACGGCTCCTCCGGGCCATCGGCGCGCCCTTCCTGCCACAGGAAACTCTCAACACCCCCAAACGCGGCTTCGGGATCCCCCTGGCAGACTGGTTCCGGGGACCCCTCCAGAAAAAACTCCTCAGGATGGTGGACTCCCATTCGGAATGGGATACCCACGGACTGATAAACCAAAAGGCCCTCCAGAAGGCCGCCCTCCAACACATCCAGGGAAAAGCAAACCACGCACCACTCCTCTGGGCCGCATACTGCCTCATGCTCTGGGAACAGGAATTCCCTGCCTAACACCACGCGCACAAAAGAAAATCCACGGGAATTCCATGGTTTCCTAAGAAAATCCGGGAAAATCCCCACAAAAAAAACTACATTGCGCGGGTCACTTTTTTTGGCGACAGCTCTTGCCTTCCCACGAATTTTTGACTATAATTTCCCGTGGAAGACTCCAAGACGCCTCCTCCGGCGGGATTCTCCCCAGAAAAGACGCCACCATAGCCAAGCACATAGCGCATACCCAGAAATACCCCATATCCAACAACCTCCAAGAGGCTTGAAATCCATGAAACAGTCCCGTCCCTTTACCCTCATCGAGCTGCTCACCGTCATCGCCATCATCGCCATCCTGGCCGGACTCCTCATGCCCGCAGTCAGCAACGCCCGCGCAAAGGCCCGGAGCACCAGCTGCCTGAGCAACCTGAAGAACATCGGCGTGGCTTTCATCAACTACAGCGACGACAATCGGAGCTACTACCCCGCCGCCTACGGCACCACCAAGGACAAGAACAACAATAACGCCGACGTGACTGTTAGCTGGAGCGGATACCTCTACGACTACCTGGGCCTGAATCTCAACGCCAAGGGCGAGAGCCTCCTGCGCAGCGTCCTCTCCTGCTCCTCCAGCACCTTCAATGGCGTGGACTACTTCACCAAGAACGTCAGCAGTGCCTACACCACCAATCCCCTCATCACCGACGTCAAGAATGCCACCGAGGGAAAGGCACAGAATGCTGGCACCGTCCGCGCCAACAAGAACAGCACCATCAAGTACGCCTCCAGCTGCGTCCTGGCCTGCGACGCAAACTGCGAGTGGGATGCAAACATCGGCGCTCCCCTCACCATCACCACGGCTTACACCACCTGCGCCAATCTCATGAGCACCACCACCCGCAATGATGCCTGGCACACCTCCATGGCTGAGATCTTCGGAACCGATGTGAACACCCTCGTCCAGACCTCCTCCACCGATACCACCTGGATCCACAACGACGCCATCAATGCCGTCTACGCCGACGGACACTGCGGCGAAATCAAGCGCTCCAACGGTCTGACTCCCACCGAGTTCGTGACCCGATAAAACCAGCAACACGTCAAGACTCGGGCGGCGGACTTGAATAGCTATCGCAACTCATTGATTTAGAATGGAGTTACAATAAACGACGAATCCGCCGCCGTTTTCCCCACGCCTTCCTGACCTCGAACCAGAATTTTCCTTCCGGCCACGAAGAAAACATCCATCCTTCCATTTGAAGAGACCGCAGTGCCCCGCCGACAAGAATGACATTCCCTTGCCCCCGCGGGGCATTGTCATGTCATCCCCATACCGAGACCATTTTCTGAAGAGACCGAACCGGACGGCTCCGTCAACGCCTTTTAGCGAGGCGCTGTCGAATTCGTCCCGAGCATTCCGTGGAGTGCTACGAAGGGGAATTTTTCCCTTCGTGCTTCCGACTAAATTTTCCACCCTATAGAACCCCAGAGGAGGACGCGCCATGACAGAGCAAGGGATCCGTTTTCGCAGTCGAGGCTGGAAGGGCTACGTTGCCGACGAGAAGTGGGCGAAGTATTTTGCCGACTTGGACAACTGGCTGACGCACCATCCGGGGAAGCTCATTGTGAGCTACGACTGCCGGGATGTGCGGCGTGTGGAGACCAGTCTGGGCGTGGTATACATCAAGGACATCCGGGCGCTGACGGACGCCGGCATGCACTTCCGGGACCTCTTCTCCTGGTGCAAATGGGTCTTCCGGGGTTCCCGCGCCATCGAGACCTGGGATGCCTCACAGGCGCTGCTGCGGCGGGGATTCCTCTGCCCGCAGCCCATCCTGGCCGTCCGCAAACGCAAGGGAATCATCCCCCGCGATCTCTTCATCTCCGCAGAACTCCCGCTGCCCAATCTCTGGGACTTCCTGCCCACCGGCATGACGCCACACCGACTGGCCGAAATGCTCGCCGTGGAAATCCATCGACTCCACCGCGCCGGCTTCGCACACGGCGACTGCATCCTCCGGAATCTCTGCTACGACGAATCCAAGCGGAGCATCGCCTATCTGGACAACGACCGCACGTGGGTGCCCCCCGCCGCCGTCCGACAGTACCAGCAGCAGCGAAACCTCGCCCAAATGACCTACAGCCTCCTGAAACGCTTCGGCGACAAGATCAGCCTCCTTTTCCTAGAGTGCTACGCCAAGCGCGCCGGCTGGCCCGACAAGAAGACACTCCGGGAGATCCAAGCCGGAGCCATCCGACGCAAGAACCGCAAGCGAATCCAGTAAATGTCCCAGGACAACACACTCATTCAGGCACCCGCCACCGTCCTCCAACAGGAACACCTCCAGGAGAGCTACTGGCGACTCCGTCTCCAGGCACCCGAGATCTGCGCTGCCGCCCGCCCCGGACAGTTCGTGCAGGTGGCCGTCCCCTCCCTGGAGGCACATGTCCTCCGCCGACCCTTCAGCATTTGCGACGTCAACGGCGAGATCCTCACCCTAGTCTACAAGGTGGTGGGCGCCGGCACCGACGCCCTCACGCAATGCCACAAAGGCGATGTCCTGGATATCCTAGGACCCCTGGGACACGGCTTCTCGCCCATCCCCTCCGACCGACCCACCATCCTCCTGGGAGGCGGATACGGCTGCGCAGCCATGCTCTTCACCGCACACAGCACCCCCGCAGACGCCCCGAAGCCCACTGTGCTGCTGGGCGCA
Source organism: Anaerovoracaceae bacterium (assembly GCA_963632245.1). Taxonomy (GTDB): domain Bacteria; phylum Verrucomicrobiota; class Lentisphaeria; order Oligosphaerales; family Oligosphaeraceae; genus UBA1724. Next base: position 12,835 of record CAVGTF010000010.1, on the reverse strand, counting down.
CGCTCCAAAAGCGATATCCTGCTGGCGGACGAATTCGCATCCCTGGGATGCAAAGTGGAGATCGCCACCAACGACGGCTCCCTGGGCCAACCCGGCTTCGTCACCGTCCTCCTGGAGGAGGAGCTCAAACAACACCCCGATGCCTTCCTCATGGCATGCGGTCCCCGCCCCATGCTGAAGGCGGTGGCGCAAATCGCCGAGAAAAATCCCTCCTGCCGCTGCGAAGTCAGCCTGGATGAACGGATGTGCTGCGGCGTAGGCGCCTGCTTCGGCTGCGTGGTCAAGGGAAAGGACGCCTCTTCCCCCGAGGGCTGGCGATACCTGCGCTCCTGCAAAGAAGGCCCCGTCTTCCCCGCAGAAGCCATCCTCTGGTAGATCCCCATGCGATTCCTGCTCTCGATCTACCGGTATTTTCCCGCAGGCGGTCTCCAGATGGACGCCCTCCGCGTCGCGCGGAATGCCTGCCAGCGGGGACACCAGGTGATCTTCTGCACCACACACTGGGAGGGACCCCGTCCGGAGGATCTCCCTGGCCTGGAGATCAAGCTCCTCCCCGAGCCCAAGGCGTGGACCAACCTGGGGCGCATGGCGCAATTTGGCAAAATGATCGCCGAGGAGCGCGCTGGAGGCCATTATGATGGCGAACTCGCCATGAACCGTATTCCCGGCGCAGAATTCTATTTCGCCGGGGACGAATGCATGAAGGGCCTTCTGAAACGACGGACTCTGGGGGGACTCCTGCAGCTATTGCCTCGCTACCGCACACTCCTTCGTCAGGAAAAAGAGACTCTCCTCTGCCCCGAAACAAAGAAGATCCTCCTTATCAGCCAGCGGCAACTCCAGGACTTCCAGCGGGAATACAATCTCCCCACAGAGCGATTCCTAATGTTGCCTCCGGGGATGGACCCTGGGAGCCTTCCTCCCGCATCGAAAGAAGAGCGACAGAGACTCCGACAGCAAGAGCGACAGTCCCTGGGCCTCCAGAACGACGAGCTCATGCTCCTGATGGTGGGTTCCGGACTACGCCTTAAGGGCGTGGATCGCGCCCTCGCCGCCGTCGCCGCACTCCCCGAAGACCTGCGAAAGCGCTGCCGCCCGGTGCTCATCGGACGAGGGATCTCCGAGGGATTCCTAAAACTCACGAAAAAGGCGGGTCTTCCACAGGAACAGGTCATCGCCCTGCCGCCCCGCCCCAGCGTGGGCGCACTCTATCTGGCGGCGGACCTCCTAGTCCACGCCGCGCGCTCCGAGGGCGCGGGATCCGTACTCATTGAGGCGATCGCCAATGCCCTTCCCGTGCTATGCACCGCCATCTGCGGATTCTCGAATTTCGTGGAGCCCACCGGAATGCCCGTCATTTCCGAGCCCTTCCGGCAGGAGGCCCTGAACCAGGCACTGAAAGAAGTCCTGCCGAATCTCCCCGAACACGCGAAACGCACCCGTGAGTATGCGGCGACCCAGGACTTCTGCCGCCGCACCGACGCCATCGTGGATCTTCTGAAAGGCAAGGAATGCTAGACACCTATCGTCCATTCCAGGCAAAGGGCTGGCGGGGTCTGCTCGCCCCACAGGAGGAACCCCTCCCCCTGGACGACCTGACCCAGTGGATCCAGAGCGCCCCCGGAGAGACCATCCGCGCCTTCCGACTCCGACGCATCGCGAGACTCTCCTCTCCGGAAGGCGACAACGCCCCCCCACTCTATCTGAAGGTCCTATGGGGACTAGGCGATGACCACGAGAAGCCCCTCGCCTCCTTGAAATGGCGCTTCCGCCCCTCCCAGGCACTGAGGATTCTCCGGATCCACCGCGAACTGGAGTCCCATGGCTTCCTGGCGCCGAAGGTCCTGTTGGCCGCGCGGTTCCGTCCCTGGCGTCCCTGGGGCCGCCCCGTGGATATGCTTGTCACCCGGGAGGCACGGGGTCGACTGGTGGCCGACTACCTCTGCGGCGCCCGCGGCGGAATCCCCCTCCAGGGAGAGGCACGCCAGGAGATGCTCCTGCGGCTAGGGCGAGAACTATCGCGCCTCCACAAGGCCGGCTTCGTCCACGGCGATTGCCATCCCGGGAACTACTTCTGGACCGAGGGACAAGACGGCTTCTGCTATATCGACAACGACCGCACACGACTCTACAATCACCGCCACCTCCCCGGCGCCATCCGAAATATGGTCTCCGTCGGATTCTATCTCCTGGGCATGAAACACCTCCCCAGAGAAGAATGGGAGACCATCCTCCAGGCATACCGCGAAAACGCGGAATTCTCCCCGAAGGAAGAGAAAGCATTCCTCCAGGGCGTCTCCTCCGGCGTCGCAAAACGCCTGAAACGCGGGAAGTAACGCGCCCATATTGGCGCGCGAAATCACCGCCCTTTGGGCCGCTCCGCGGCGCGTGCCTAGCGCCGGAGCGTTTCTTCCAAGCGCAATTTTCGCAGGAAGATCTCCAAAGGAGGTCGGGCTTGCGCCCCCCGTGCCCCCCAGCCTATGCTCTTCCGCCTACCGGCGGTACCAGTACCGTCCTCGGGCCGCTCCGCGGCGCGTGCCTAGCGCCGGAGCGTTTCTTCCAAGCGCAATTTTCGCAGGAAGATCTCCAAAGGAGGTCGGGCTTGCGCCCCCCGTGCCCCCCAGCCTATGCTCTTCCGCCTACCGGCGGTACCAGTACCGTCCTCGGGCCGCTCCGCGGCGCGTGCCTAGCGCCGGAGCGTTTCTTCCAAGCGCAATTTTCGCAGGAAGATCTCCAAAGGAGGTCGGGCTTGCGCCCCCCGCGCCCCCCGCCTATGCTCTTCCGCCTACCGGCGGTACCAGTACCGCGGCGCTCCGCCGCGGAAGAACCGCGCAGCGTCCTCACTTCCTCCTTCCTCCTCCCTCCTTCCTCCTTTTTGTGTGCGCTAGGGCGCACGCACAGGGGGCATTATATTTTGAGGCGCGTCCCTTTTTTGTTCTGTTCCCCGCCTTCTTCCTCCCTTTTTTGCATTCAGGAGAGCATTTTCATGTCCGACATCATCACCATGGGCCCCAACGGCCTTGTCACCGGCGACCATCCCATCATTCCCTTCATTGAAGGCGACGGCATTGGTCCGGACATCTGGCGCGCCACGCAGTCGGTAGTGGACGCCGCGGTCGCGAAGGCGTATAGCGGCAAGCGTTCTTTGGAGTGGAAGGAGGTCCTGGCGGGCGAGAAGGCCTTCAAGACCACGGGCAACTGGCTTCCCGACGAGACCCTGGATGCCTTCCGCACCTACCTGGTGGGCATCAAGGGCCCGCTGACCACCCCCATCGGCGGCGGCATCCGGAGCCTGAATGTGGCGATTCGCCAGGCGCTGGATCTGTATGTCTGCCTGCGCCCCGTGCGGCATTTCGAGGGCGTGCCCTCCCCCGCCAAGCACCCCGAGCTGGTGGACATGACCATCTTCCGCGAGAACACGGAGGACATCTACGCCGGCGTGGAATTCACCGCCGGTTCCCCCGAAGCCCAGAAGATCCTGGATTTTCTGAAAGCGGAGTTCCCCGACCGCTTCGCCCGCATCCGTTTCCCCCAGCAGTGCGGCATCGGCATCAAGCCCGTCTCCAAGGAGGGCACCCAGCGACTGGTGGAGGCCGCCATCGACTACGCCATCCGCGAAGACCGCGATTCCGTGACCCTAGTGCACAAGGGCAATATCATGAAATTCACCGAGGGCGCCTTCCGTGACTGGGGATACCAGCTGGCTCGCGAGAAGTACGGTGCACAGCCCATCGGCGATGGTCCCTGGTGCTCCTTCACCAACCCCGTCACCGGAAAGACCATCACCATCAAGGACGTCATCGCTGACGCCTTCCTCCAGCAGATCCAGACCCGCCCCGCCGAATACAGCGTGGTGGCCACCCTGAACCTGAATGGCGACTACATCTCCGACGCCCTGGCAGCGGAGGTGGGCGGCATCGGCATCGCGCCCGGCGCAAACATCAATGCCCGCACCGGCGCCGCCGTCTTCGAGGCCACCCACGGCACCGCCCCCAAATACGCCAACCAGGACAAGGTGAATCCCGGCAGCCTCATCCTCTCCGCCGAACTGCTCCTGCGGCACATCGGCTGGCGCGAGGCCGCCGAACTGGTGGTCCGCGGACTGGAGAAGGCAATCTCCCAGAAGACGGTCACCTACGACTTCGCCCGACAGATGGAGGGCGCTACCCTGGTCAGCTGCTCCGAATTCGGACGCCGCATCGTTGCCGCGATGTAGTCTCAAAAAACCGCGCGTCGACCGCCTCTCCTTCTCTCATTTTCCAAACGGCAATGGACTTCCTAGGCATTGATCCCAGCACGCGCCAAGGCGCAAGAGCTGCGCTGCAGGCGCATGGTCACCTGGTGCGCGACTACATGCGCCTATTGGACCGCTTTCGGGAGCTGCCCGCCTGCGAAGACCTCTGCCGTGAGGAATTGAAGAAGATGGGCTACGACGCAGATTTTCTGGATGACCTAGAAACCCTCACCTGCCTGCCGCCTCCCGGCGATACCCTCTACCAGGGCGAGGACTCACCCTTCGAGCTCCAATACAACGAGATGCTCGACCGCATCGAGAACCCCGAAAATGCCCAGGAGGCCGAGCAGGCAGACAAAGAGGCCTACGACGCACTCTCCCCCGCCGAACAATTCGCCGCTGACAGCGCGACACACGCCGCCTCCTTGGCAAATACCTTCTTTATGCTGGCAGTGGACTGGTCGCAGGTCTCCTCCTTCCAGAACCTGCCCTTCTGCACTCCCAGAATGCAGCTGGAACTGCTGGGCTTCATCGGACTGGCCTGCGGATGCTGCCGCTCCGCCTACGACCGCATCGCCATGCGGCAATTCCCCTGCGCCCTGGAACTCCTGGAGAGAGTCCAGAAATACATCGACGAAATCCTGGCGCGGCAGCAGTCCTGGATCCGCGAGTATCCCGCCTTCATCACCGCCCTACGCACCCGCATACAGCTCCTGGAGAACATCCAGAAGAACCTCACCGGCCTGCGCAGCGCCCTCCGCCATCCCCCCGAGGATACGCCCCTCTCCTGACCTATGGCGGAAGCAAAGGCCATCCTCAAGGACGGGACACTCCTCCTCTCCGGCACCTGGGACCGGAACCACCCCCATCCCACACCCGCCGCATTCCTGGCAGAAAACGCCAGCGACACCCCCGACGCGCCCGCCCTCCGCGCCCTAGATGCGGATGCCCTGGAGTCCTGGGACTCCACACTATTGGTCTTTCTCTCGGCACTCCTCGCCGCCACCGAAAAAACAGGCGCTTCCGCGCCGAATCTGGAGGGGCTTCCCAAAGGCCTCCGGACGCTCCTGGAATTGGGTGCGAAGGGCCGGCGGAATGCGCCCGCACCGCGAAATAGTGCTGCCGAGGAGCCCTCGCTGCTCCACCGATATGGCACGCGGGGCCTGGAACTCTGGGGGATCTTCCTGGAGATCGTCCGCTTTGTAGGCGAGGTCTCTTTGGGCATCTGGCGGCTAGTCACCTTCCGGAGCTCCATGCGCGCCTGCGACTTCCGCGCGCAGCTGGTGGAGTGCGGTCCCCGCGCCCTGGGAATCATCTCCCTCATCAGCTTCCTCATGGGACTGGTCCTGGCATTCGTGGGCTCCATTCCCCTGAAGTGGTTCCAGGCGCAGCCCTACGTGGCATCCCTAGTCGGCATCGGAATGCTGCGCCTCATGACTCCCACCATGGTGGGCGTAGTCATGGCGGGACGGAACTCCGCCGCCTACGCCGCCGAGCTAGGCACCATGAAGGTCAATGAGGAGCTGGACGCCCTTCAGACACTGGGAATCCCGCTGGTGGACTTCCTAGTCATGCCGCGCTTCCTGGCGATGTGCCTCATGATGCCGTTGCTCACCCTCTTCGGGGATCTCGTCAGCATCTTCGGCGGAATGCTGGTGGCGGTCTTTGACCTGGATCTGACCGTCCAGAGCTACTGGACCACCCTGGTCACCACCACACGCGTCAGCGATCTGCTGGTGGGCGTGGTCACCTGCGCGATCCTGGGCATCCTGGATGCCCTCTGCGGATGCTACCAGGGAATGCACTGCGGAAACAGCGCCGCCGCCGTGGGCGAATCCACCACCTCCGCCGTGGTCTACAGCATCGTCTGCATCGTCATCGCCACCTCGCTGGTCACCATCATCACCGTGCTCCTCAAGATCTGACCACCGAGCCCTCCCATGAGCAACACCGTTTTCCCCATCGAAGTCCAGGGTCTGACCATGGCGTACGGCTCCCGGGTGGTCATGGAGCACCTGGACTTCCGAGTGGAACCAGGCGAGGTCTTCCTGATCATCGGCCCCTCCGGTTGCGGAAAATCCACGCTGCTGAAACACCTCATGGGACTCCTTCCCCCGGAAGAGGGCGTGATCCATCTCCTAGGGCAGAATCTCTGGGAGCTCTCTGACGAAGACCGCGGCGCCTTCCTGGGTCGAAACTGCGGCGTGCTCTTCCAAGGCGGCGCACTCTGGAGCTCCATGACCCTGGAAGAAAATCTCTCCCTGCCCCTACAGGCATACACAGACCTGCCCGCCGACGAAATCCGCGAGATCTGCCGCTGCAAGCTGGAACTGGTGGGACTCGCAGGCTTCCAAAACTACTACCCCTCCGAACTCTCCGGCGGCATGAAAAAACGCGCGGGGCTCGCCCGCGCCATGGCACTGGATCCAAAGATCCTCTTCTTTGACGAGCCCTCCGCCGGACTGGACCCCGTCAGCGCCCGTGACCTGGATCGGCTCATCCTGCAGCTGCGAGACTCCCTGGGCACCACTATCGTCATGGTCACTCACGACCTGGATAGCATCTTCGCCACCGGTACCCGCGCGATCTACCTGGATCCCCGCAGCCGCTCCCTCCTGGCAACCGGCAGCCCCCGACAACTCTGCGGCCCAGAGGCCCCCGCACCCGTCCGCGAATTCCTCACCGGCGGAATCCTCCCCGGCGAACAGACGCGCCCCGGCGCAGAACCCCTTTCCCTCTCATGAAGAAGAACTCCAAACAAGTCACCCTCATCGGCGCTTTCGTCCTGGGCGCAGTCGCACTGCTGGTCTTCCTGCTAATGACCATCGGCGGCAATCGGCTGGGCCGGGACTCCCTACACTACCGGATCTACTTCCCGGCCAGCGTGAAGGGCCTGAATGTGGGCTCCCCCGTCATGTTCCGCGGCATTCCCGTAGGCGAGGTGGAGCGCATCAACCTGGCGCCCCAGGAGGACTCCACGCTGCAGGCGAGCCAGGAGCGGGAGCTGGAGGCGGCCGACATCCGCCAGGATGTGATGCCCGTGGAAGTGGGCATCAAGATCTATCCCGAGAAGCTGGGATTCTACTCCCACCACCTCTTCGCCTTCCTCCCACATAGCACCAATAACCTGAACCAGGCACACGCATTCCTGGGACGACTGGTCCGCCGGCATCATCTGCGCGCGCAGCTGGAGACCCTCTCCTTCCTCACCGGACAGATCTATATTTCCCTCAATCTCCTCAACACCGTCCCCACCGAGCCCAAGTGGCTCGCCGAGCAACTCTGGTCCCAGGGAACCATCCCCTCCCACCTCTCCCTCATGGCGCGCCTGAGCACCAAGGTGGATGAACAGGGACTGGGCAACAACCTCCTTAGCCTCCAGAAGCTCCTGCAGCAGGTCTCCGTCTTCGTGGAAGAGGGCAAATCCAAGGCGCTGCTGGACAACCTGGATACCACCCTGCGGAATCTCTCCGACACCGCGGTCTTCGTCCGCGACCAGGCGCCCAGCATCCTGCAGAACCTCCAGAAGACCGGCGAACAGGCGCAGCAGCTCCTCTCCACCCTCCCCGAGACCCAGAAGGAGCTCACCGACGCCATCCGCGATGCCCGTGCGCTGCTCTCGAAAGCCAATGGCACCCTGGAGGAGACTCGCCCCGAGCTCAACAAGACCCTCCAGCAACTCCAGCAGACTCTCCAGGCCGCCGGCGACGCCCTCCAGACCGCACAGCCCATCCTGGAACAGCTCCAAAGCGCCTCGCGGCCCAATTCCCCGGAACGGCAGCAGCTCGACGACACCCTCCAGGAGTGCCGGCAGACCATGGACCAGCTACGACTCTTCCTGGAGACCGTGAACCGCAATCCCCAGGCACTGCTCCTGGGAGAATAGCCCTTCCGCCCACCTACCCCCAAGGAGAACACACCATGAAGAGACTGATCGCCATCCTCCTGGCGCCCCTGGCAACCATGTTGCTCCTGTCCTCCTGCCTCCATAAATCAGACGCCACGAAATTCTACGCGCTGGAGCCCGTAGCCCACAGTGGGAATGACACCATCAGCATCACCCTCACGGGACTCTACCAGACCCAGGAGATGCGCTACCTCACTCCCGAAGGCGAAGTGCTCTCCATCCCCGGATGCCGCTGGGCGATGCCCCTCCAGAAGCTCATCGATGCCGCCATCGGGAAAGAGCGGAACGAAAATCCGCGTATCAAGGCGAATTGCCGCCTGAACTCCATCCTCTGGAAATCCAACGAGGGCTTCACCCTCTCGGGCGAAATCTTCCTGATTCTGAATCGGCCGATGAAAGACCAAAAACAGTTCCCCTACGCCATAGACTCCGAAGTCAAGAAACCACAGCCCTTCCAGATCTCCCTACCCTGTCCCAAGAAGCCCACCGGCACCACCCTCCGAGGCGTCATCGTACAGGGCCTGAAACAAATCCTCGCACAGGCACATGAGCTCATCGAACAAGGACAGGCACAGCTAGCCGCTGAGACCCAAGCCGCACAGACCGCGCCGGAACCCCAGCCCGCGCCCACGCCCACGCCTGTCGCCGAGTAGGCACACACTCCTTTCGTCGCCGTCCATCCTTCCCATGAACCACCTCCCCCAGCACCTCCTCCGGACGCTCCTGCTCTTCTGCCTGGCTACGCCCTGCCTGCTTCCCGCACAGGACGCCGCCCGGAAGGATTCGGTCTTCCTCTTCCCACAGGTCCAGGAGCCCCCAAACCTGAACTGGAAATACGGCCAGGAGGCCATGTCGGAGCGCCTCTACAAGAACGCGCGGCGATACTTCTCCGTGGCATTGCAGGAGGCGAAGTCCCCCGCGGAATGGGGCGAGATCTCGTTGCGACTCATCGAGGCATGCCTCCTGGACGGCGATGCGAAGGACGCCCTGCAGAAGGCAAACGAGCTGCTCTCTCCCGAGCGCGCGGCGCTCTCCCAGGAGACCAAGGATCAGGCGCGACTGCTGGCGGGACTCGCCTGCGTGAAAGGGGAGGACTACCCCACCGCACTGAACTTCCTGACGCCGCTATTGGACTCCTCCTCCCTCAAGACGCCCCAGCAGCAGGCACAGCTCCTGGAGGCGCTGGCCAATGCCTGGAATGCCACGGGACAGTGGGAAAAGAGCCGCACGCTGCTGGTCCAGCGACGCGAGGCATTCTCCCCCGAATCCCCCGAGCGCGAAAAGCTCACCTGGCGACTCCTGGACGCCACCCTCTCACAGGGCGTCTGGCAGGAGACCCGACAGCTCATTCAGGAGCTGGAACAGGCCGATTCCGACCAGCATGACCGCACCCTCCTGCAGTTGTTGCGCATCCGTTGCGATCTCGGCGAAGGGAAGCTGGAGCAGGCCGCGCAATTCTATCATGACAGCGGTCTGGATGGTCGCCTTCCCCAGAAGGCGGATCGTCAGTGGTGGCAGGTACTCTCTTCCCTGGCGCAGGCATGCCAGCGTGAGTCCCTCATGGAACAGGCCGCGAAGCTCTACGGGGATGCCGCCACCGTGGCACCCGATATCGAGGGCGCCCGCGAGGCGCGCCGTTGCCAGGCGGAGGCGCTCTGCGCCATCGGAAAGCCCCAGGAGGCCCGCGCACTACTGACCACTCTCCATGAAGAACTCCCCCAGGACGCCGCCATCACCCTCCGGCTCGCCGAGGTCCGCATGGCACTCCAGGAACGCCGCAGCGCCGCCGAGCTCTTCCAGAGCGCCGCCAAAGACGAGGACCTCCCGCAAGCACAACGGCACCAGGCCGCGTTGAAGAATGGCCTCTGCCTGGCACAGGAGGGCCTGGGCGCCGAGGCCTCGCAGGCATACCAGCAGGCCGCACAGCTGGCAGAGTCCCCGAAGGAAAAATGCGATGCGTTGTTGCTAGCGGCCGCGCAGGAAGAGAAGAGCCTGCAGGATGCCCGCGCAGTGGAGCTCTATCTCCAGGTAGCCGATTCCTTCTCCGCAGAACTCCCCGAGGCCGCCGATGCCCGCCTGGAAGCCGGACGGCTCCTCCTGGAAACAAAGCCCCTAGAGGCCATCCCGCAATTCCAGCGCTTCCTCGCCGAACGACCCGATTCCCCCCGCGTCTGGGATGCACGGCTGGCACTGGCGAAAGCCCGCCCCGACTACGAGACCGCCCTCGCCGGACTCCTGGAGGTCGCCCGGAATTGCCCCGACACCGCCCTCTCCACACAGGCGTATTTCGAGGCGCACGAGCGCGCATTGGCGCAGGGCGAAGCCGGCATGGAGAAGGCGCTCTCCATCCTCCAGGAGTTCCTGGAGCGCCATCCACAGATGAGCGAAGAGAAGCTCCGCCTGGCCAAGCACCAGAATATCCTCCTGGGAATGGCATTGAACCGTTCGGAGGCGGAGGCCTGGGCGCGAGATTTCCTGACGCAGTATCCCCAGGCCGCCGAGGCCCCCGAGATCGCCCTGCGCCTGGGCGACCACCTGTCCGCAAAACAGGACTACCAGGGCGCCGCCACTCTCTACAAATCCGTCGGAAACTACCTCCAGGCCACCAGCGCCCTCAAGGAGCGCGCCGCCTACGAGGAGGCCTTCTGCCTCTCCCAAAACAAGGAGACCCTCGCTGACGCCCTCCAGAAGCTCCGGGAGCTCTCCGCCACCGGAAAGGAACCGGAGATCCTGGCGCGCGCCGCCTTCCTGGAAGGCGATCTGCTTACCCGCCAGGACTCCCCCGAAGAGGCCCTGAAGCTCTTCGCCCGCGCCCGCGAAAAGTCCCCCCGCGACTCCCTCCTGGCACTGGCCGCCGCCGGCCGACAGGCAGAACTCCTCTATGCCCTGGGACGCGCCCCCGAGGCCATGCAGTGCCTGGATCCTATCCTCCGTCAGCACGGCGGCGGTGACCGCGCTCTCCAAGCACGCGCGAAGCTCCTGATGGCGCGATGCCACCTCCAGCAGGGCAACGAATCCGCCGCCATTCAGCTCTATCAGCAGATCCGCGTGGAATACGAGACCGCCCGCCGAAGCGCCCCGCAGGCCGCCATGGCCCCGCAGGTCTACGTGGCCGCCGTCCAGGAGCTCATCGCCATCCTGGAACGACAGGGCGACACCACCGCAGTGCGCACCATCCGCCAGAACTACCAGAAGAATCCCGCCATGCCGCCACTGCCATAAAAAACACGACGACACTAGGCACGAAATACCCCCTTCCTCACACACTAATACACCCCTTTCCACGATGAAACGGCTCCTCACTCTCTTGACGACTCTTCTGCTCCTCCCACTGGTGCTCACCGCACAGGATCTCCTGGGTGACGCCGTGCTGGCGAAGGTAGGCGACAAGGTCTTCACCTCCTACGACGTCCGCCAGGCCGCCGTTGCCGCCGAACACGAACTCTCCCCCACCCTCTCCGAGGCCGAGCGCATGGAGGCCGTGGCCGAAATCCGCAAGAGCACCCTGGATTCCATGGTCCTCACGGAGCTGGTCTGGATGGACTTCAAAGCGCTGAAGGGAAAGATCCCCACCTCCATCCTCCAGGAGCGCATCGACCAAATCATCCAGACTCAGGCCGGCGCCAGCGAAGAGCGCCTCCGCGATATGCTCCACCAGCAGAACATGACCTACAAGGAGTTCGAGGACAATCTGGCAAAGCAGCTGGGAGTGGAGATGCTCCTCTATGACCGCACCCGCCGGAATATCTTCGTCACCGACGAACAAATCCAGAAATACTACGACGAACACAGCCAGGACTTCCTCCAGAAACGCCGCTTCCACGTGGAGGCAATCATGCTCCCCCTGACCGACGAGGGCCGCGCCACCGCCGCCACCATCCAGCAGGAACTCGCAAAGGGCGCCCCCTTCGCCGAGCTGGCAAAAAAATACTCCACCGGCGCCAACGCGGAACAGGGCGGCGATCTGGGATGGCTGGAGACCATGGCGCCGCAGCTCCAGACCGTGGTCAATACCCTGAAGCCCGGCGAAACCGCCAAAGAGCCCCTGGTCCTGGGATCCGCACTCTACCTGGTCCGACTGGCAGGCACCGAGGGCGGCGAAATCCCCGCCCTCGACACGAAACTCCAGAACGCCATCAAGCAACTCCTCGTGGATCAGGAGGCCGATCGCCGACTGGAGGAATACCGAAAGACTCTCTTCATGAAATACCCCGTGCGCATGTATTGACACGCCACACGCTAGGAATTTGAAAAACTGCCTGAAACGGATACATTACGGCACTTGACAATTCCTTGCCTTTTTCTTACATACAACAAAGCACACCTTAGAGGAAATCACACATGGGCTCCGTTAAAAAGCAGCGCCGCCGCAAGATCGCCAAGCACAAGAGAGACAAGATCCGCAAGGCTCTGCGTCACAAGAACAAGTAGCTCTCCTACTCCATAGGAGAAGCCACTGAAAAAAGCCGCCGGAATACAAAACCGGCGGCTTTTTTGCGTTCTACGGCCGACGCCGCTAGCGCGGCGTAAGTGCTTGGTAATTAGTGGTTAGTGGCTAGTTGTAAGGTGCCGCAGGCGCCCTTCCGCCGCTTGGGCGGCGATACTAATTAGCACCTAGCAGGTTAGTGATTAGCGGCTAGAGGAGGCTCTCAAAAGTGTTTTGGGCGAAAAACGCTGAAAAACTGGGAGTTTTG
>CAVGTF010000009.1:28529-29375 GCA_963632245.1 Anaerovoracaceae bacterium | reverse complement strand
CGGGGGCGCCTTTCTACCGGAGCGTTATTTGGATAGGCGCGGTTTTCGCAAGAAGATCTCCAAAGGACGGAGGGGCTGCCGCCCCCCGGACCCCCGCTGGCTTTTTCCCGGCTTTGCCATGGGGTAGTGAGGGGGAGCGGGGGCGCCTTTCTACCGGAGCGTTATTTGGATAGGCGCGGTTTTCGCAAGAAGATCTCCAAAGGACGGAGGGGCTGCCGCCCCCCGGACCCCCGCTGGCTTTTTCCCGGCTTTGCCATGGGGTAGTGAGGGGGAGCGGGGGCGCCTTTCTACCGGAGCGTTATTTGGATAGGCGCGGTTTTCGCAAGAAGATCTCCAAAGGACGGAGGGGCTGCCGCCCCCGTACCCCCCGAATACTTTTGGGTAGCCATGCGGCCAAACCTGTTACCTACTAGCTTCGCCCTACTACCTAGTTAATAGGGGGCACGGGGGGCGGCAGCCCGACCTCCTTTGGTTGGGGCATGGCCGGCAAAATGCAGTGGTTGGGGGGTGCGCCGTCTTAGCGCGATGTTAACTACGCCGTACCGCCGAAACTTCGGCGGAAGGGCGCCTGCGGCGCCTTATGAACTAGCCACTAGCCGCTAATGGCTGGCTACTTGCGGCGCATTACGCGCCGCCTGGCCTACGGCGCCTTATAAACTAGCCGCTAGCCGCTAATGGCTAGCTACTTGCGGCGCGAATGCGCCGCCTGGCCTGCGGTGCCTTATGAACTAGCCGCTAGCCACTAATTGCTAGGTATTAATTTCCCATTGTCACAAAAAAAGGCCCCTCCGGCAACTAATGCCGAAGGGGCCCTTTTTTGTGTCGTTGCCTTAGTAGGTCTCTCTC
>CAVGTF010000009.1:0-28519 GCA_963632245.1 Anaerovoracaceae bacterium | reverse complement strand
GGTGTATTCCTTTCCGGTAGTGAGAGTGAGAGTGGTCTTGCCGGGGAGGAGTGTGATGGCGTTGTCCTCGAAGATTGCGGCGGGGTCGTTCTTGAGGGCGAGCCAGAGGAAGAATGCGGGCTTATCGGTATCGAGAGTGATCTGGAAGTGCTGCTTGTCGATTGCCTTGATGTCGGTGATGGTGACCTTCGCCTGGGGCAGGGGCATTTTCTTCCAGGGGACGAGGTTGACGATCTCCTGGTGGGAGTACTTCTTGCCGTTCAGGTCCTTTGCGGTGGTGGTGACCAGGAGGACGCACTCCCCGATGGCGCGGCCCTTTCGTGCCTTGTCGTCGTGGTAGAAATCGGGGATTTCCAGGGAAATGGCGCCCATGGTGTCGGCCTTCACGACGAACTCCTTCTTGACGATGGTCTTTCCGGTGGTGACATCCAGGAGGTTCGCCACGATCTTAGCGTCGACCTTTCCGGGGAGATCGGTGATGAAGTACATCTCCATGGGATCCTCGGGCTTGGTGTGGTAAGCGACCGTCTGGATGGGTGCGTAGAAGCGCTTCGCCATATACTGGAGGGCCTTCCAGCGTCCGGTGTATTCCAGGGATGCCCAGGAGGAGACGGGCCAGTTGTCGTTCAGCTGCCAGAAGATGGTGCCCATGCAGCGGGGGCGGAGGCTATGCCAGAACTCCACGCCGGTGCGGATGGCCAGACCCTGCTGGATCTGGGAGAGATAGAGCATTCCCTGGAAGGAATTGGGCATCATGAAGTAGTTTCCGAACATGCCGACGATATTGGCATTGCCGCCCTGTCCGGCCTTCTGGTGTCGGTCGAAGACGGGGGAGAAGACATTGAAGTCCTCCTTCTCGGCGAAGGTCTCCACGGTCTCCAGAGAGGGGAAGGACTGGAAGCCGAACTCGCTGCAGAAGCGTGGGCGGACCTCGTAGTAGTTCTCGAAGACGGCGCCGCCGTGCCAGACCTTCCAGTAGTGCATATCGCCATCGGCGTCGGCCAGCCAGTTGTTGGCGTAGTTGTTGGGGCCGGCGCAGGGTGAGGAGGGCCAGAAGGTATGGGTGTCGTCGGCCTCGCGGATGGCGCGTCCCACAGTCTGGCTCAGACGGTCATAGAAGACCAGGTATTCGTCGCGGAGCTTGGCATCGGGGGCGTTGTTCACGTTTCCGATGAGCTCGTTGTCGCCGCACCAGAGTCCGATGCATGCGTGGTGGCGGAGGCGCTTCACCTGGTAGACGATTTCGTCGTGGATGTTCTGGAGGAAGTGTGGCTGGTCGGGGTAGAGGGCGCAGGAGAACATATTGTCGTGCCAGAGGAGGATTCCCAGTCTGTCGCACTCTTCGTAGAAGGTGTCCTCCTCGAACTTTCCGCCGCCCCAGACGCGTAGCATATTCATGTTTGCCTTGGCGACGCTCTCCAGGAGATTCTGGTAGCGTTCGGGGGTATGCCGTTGGGGCATGGCATCGCAGGGGATCCAGTCGGCGCCCTTGGCGAAGATTCGGACGCCATTGACCTGGAAGATCATGCAGAATCCGATGTCGTCCTTCTCGTTGACCACCTTCAGCTCCTTGAGGGCAAGCTTCTGGGTAACGACCTGTCCGTTGCAGGTGACCTGGAGGGGATAGAGGGGCTGTTCGCCGTAGCCATTGGGCCACCAGAGCTGTGGATTCTTGACGGTGAAGGTGACGGAGGTCAGGATCTTTCCCTGGCGGGGCACCACGCCGGTGGCCTTCTTCTTCTGGCCATCCAGGAAGAATTCGACAGTGACCTTAGTGCCGATGGGGGTGTCTTCCAGGGGAGTGAGCTCGGCGAAGAGAGTGACCTCGCAGCTGTTCTTCTTGTGGACCTGCACATCGTAGACGTGATCCAGAGTGGCCTGATCCACGCCCTCCAGATAGAGCTTTCCGGTCATGCCGGTGGTGGGCAGGGAGATGCCCCAGTCCCATCCGGCGCTGCACTGGGTCTTGCGGACGTAGTTCAGCGTGGGGATAGTGGACCAGGGGCCCATTTCGGACAGATGACCGAACTGCGTCTTCTTCAACTCATCGCCGGCGCGGGTCACGGCCACGAAATCCAGTCGGATGGCGTTTTTGCCGGCCTTCAGGAAGGGCTTCACGTCCTTGCGGAAGCGGAGGAACTGGTCGTCGAGCTTGGCGACCTCTTTGTTGTTGATGTAGAGGGTAGCCACGGCGTCCACGGAATCCAGATTGAGGATCACTGCCTGTGCCTGGAGGAGTTCCTGTGGGACGGTGAAAGAGCGCTCGTAGGTCCAGTCCTTGTCGGCGACCCACTGTACATCCTTTTCGTTCTCGCGGTAGTAGGGATCGGGGATGAGCTCGTTTTCCAGGAGAGCGGAGTAGTTGTCGCCGGGGATTTGGGCGGGGATGGCGTTTGCGGCCTTGTCTGCGGTCTGGCGCAGTTGCCAGGTGCCGCAGAGATCAATGACGGGGTAGTTCTTTCCCATGATGGATCGGGGGAGTTTTTTGGGGGGGAGTTTGAATTGAAAGAAACGAAAGGGATGTGTGTGTGGTCTTCAGGGGACCAGGGTCCAGCCCTCGGGCAGGACAATGGGGAGATCGGGGGCGTCTTTCTCCCACTTCAGGGAGACCTTCCCGTCCTGGGCTTCCAGATCCAGCAGGCCGTGCGTGGTGTGGAGGCCGTGGATAGCGAAGTGTCGGTGGGGCTCTTCCAGTTCGAAGGGAGCGAAGCCGGCGAGCAGTAGGATCTTCTGGTCGGTTTCCAGGTAGATTCGCGCCAGCTCCATGTCTAGCAGGCGGCCGTTATTGGAGGCATTGGGTTGCCAGGAGGTGTGTTCCGGGTCGTCCACATCGAAGCGTTCCTGAGTCAGGAAGAGATCGTGTGTGCAACCGAAGCGTTCGAAGGTCTGGATGGCGCTCCAGGCGCGCTTGGTCTCGCCGTTTGCCATGTTGACCAGCGCGGCGCTCTGTTCGGCGGTGCCGATATACATCAGGTGCTTGTGCATTGCGCCGAAGAAGAAGTCCTGGCAGGAGTTGTTTTCGCACCAGCGGATGAACTTCCGGATTGCGGGGTCGTGGAGGGAGAGCAGTCCGGAGTACGCGAAGAATGCGAAGGAGTCGCAGTTAGTGAATCCGGGGCAATACTGTCCGGAGTCATCGATTTGCCGGTGGACATATCCGTCGGGGGTGGTCAGGTCCTTGATGCATGCCATGAGGTCGGCGCGATAGCGTGCGGCCTCCCGGGTATAGAGCTCGGCATCGGGGTGGTGGTATTCCTGGAGGAGCTCGGCAGTAAGGAGCATACCCAGGCATGCCCAGTTGTCGGTGAAGATCACCAGCCGTCCGAAATCGGCGTCGGTGGCGCAGCACTTCGGCATGAGACCGGGGTAGGGGTATTCCGGGGGATGGGGTGCGCGGATCTGTGCCAGGATCCATCCGCAGGCCTTCGCCATGGCATCCAGGTACTTCTTGGCGAAGTCCTGGTCGCCGGAGAGCCGGATGTATTGTGCGGCCCAGGTGAGGGCGCTGCCGGTGGTGCAGGCCCACTTGGGACCGGTGGTGCCGATGGCGCCGGGCGCCTTGACGAATTCGCCGATGGGGGGATATCCGCCGTCCTGGAGGGAGAAGATGAATTCCAGGACCTTACGATTTTCCTCAAAGAATCCGAGGCTCATCATGGGATGGAAGGCGCACATTGCCTCCCAGACCCACATATAGAAGCGCTCGCTGGTGCCGCCCTGGCAGGGGAAGAGGATCTTTCCGTAATCTGGCCAATCCATGGTCAGCATCAGCTGACGGGTGATGCGCTGGACGGTCTGGAAACGGTGGTTCAGCTCGTCATTGCCGAAGTCCACTTTCGCGATCTTGCGCTCCTCCTCCTGGCCGCGCCAGATCTCGCGGTTGAAGCGGCTGGTCTCCTCGAAAGTGGGATTCTCTTCGGGGAGTGCGTCATCTAGATTGGTGGCGAAAGTGACCTCGAAGGATGCCTCTTCGCCGGGATCCAGCTCTTTGGAGAAGTGCAGGAGATTCTTGGCGCTGTGGATGCGGAATTCCGGGTGGACGAAGAAGGGGCTGTCCCACTGGAAGGGCCGGTAGGTGTACTGGGAGTCCTTGAAGCGGACCTCGGGGTGCCATTCTACCTGGAAATCGCCGGGGGTATAGCGGAGGATCGGCTTGCCGTCGTGCCAGAGGGCGCCGTCGCGGAAGTCGCAGCTGGCGTCGAATTTCGGAAAGTTGTTTTCGGTGAAGTGGAAGGTGATGTAGTGATAGTCGTAGAAAGCGCGTTCCATGGGGTGCGCTGCTTTCAGCCAAAGGTGTTTGCGCTCCCGCGTCTGTCCCTCGTTGCGGATGGTGGCGCGCACGGAGAGGCGGTCCTTGTCGCCCATGGCATAGAGGAAGGTATATTGCGTGAAGCAGGTATAGAAGCTGCCCTTGATCTGGGGAAGATCGCCCTCCAGGCGTTCCATCTTTGCGTGATGGAAGTCCATGATGGTGGGGACATCCTCGGGCAGGAAAGTGAGGGTGCGGGCGTGGAGAGACTGTTTGTATTCCCAGTCTTCCGGCTTATTGGAGTCCAGCGCGGGGGGCATGTCCAGCACCGCCGCATTCAAGGCGCCATCCACGATGACGATATTCTTCGAGCCCGAGAAATTCAGTGGGCAGTGGACGGAGAAGGGCGGGCGGGGCAGGGCAGGACGGTTCAGTTCCAGGACCTTCGGCCAAGAGCATTTGTCCAGGTTGGGGTATAGGCTTTGCATGGAGGGCAGAGCGGCGTGTCCGGTGGGGCGTGTGGAGGGTGTTCTATTTTTTATAGAATAAAGAGTTCATAAGATAATGATTTCTGCGTGCATTGCCACTGTTGAGAGGGGGTGTTCTGCGTGTCCGAAATGAGAGTTTTAGATATGGATGCAATGGGATTAAGTAGCGGTGTGATGGGATCTTGTGAAGGATTCAGACATGCCTATTTTCGGGGGTATTGGGAGGACGTTTCGGACGGCCTTAGAAATGGCTACATTATATTCCGTTCGTTTCGAAAAAGACCACTCACGATTTTCCTAGTTTTCCCCCTTTTTTATTTTTCTGCGTAAAGAGATATGAACAGCATCGCCTTTCCCACTGCTGACGACTACCGCGAAGCCGCTTGTGGCTACTGGTCCTGGATTCCCGGTTTGCGGAGTTACGAGCCCGGTTTCCGGCTGTTGCGTCGGCGTTTCCATGTGGGGACTGCGCGTCGGCTGGTCTTCTATACCTGTGGGGATTGCCGTTATCGCTTCTATTTGGACGGCGTTTTGTTGGCGGATGGTCCTGTGAAGAGTCCGGTGTGGTACAAGCAGCTCTACCGCAGTGAAGCGCAGATTGCGGCTGGGGACCATGTTTTGTCGGCGGAGGTGATTGTGTGGGGAGACGGGTGGTTCCGGTCCTGGACGCCGTTTTCGGAGATGCACCTTGGTGGCGGATTCTACCTTTCCTGCCCAGACGAGGAACTCTCCCTCTCTACGCCCTTCGGATGGAGGGGCACAGTGGATCCCAGCCGGCGTTGCCTGGAGTTCACTGAGGCCGTCAGCGACCGCGATTTCCTCTTTGCCACCGCGCGGCAGGAGGTCGATTTTGCGAAATCGCTGGGGGATTGGCAGTCGGTAGACTTCGATGACAGTGGTTGGCAGGAGCTCTATGATTTGGATCGCGGTCCCAATATCCATGGGTGGCGGTTGCGTGGCGATACTGGCACCACGTGGGCCATGGAGATGCCGCAGGTCAAGCCCCTGAAGCGTGAACCAATGGGTCTTTCTCTCCTAGATACCTCCGTGGATGACCTGGATTTCCGCCGGGATCCCGATGGCACAATCCACCTGCATCTCCCTGCAGGCGAGTCCCAGGTGCATTTGGCATTCGACAAATATTTCACGGGCTTTTTGCGGTTCGCCGGCACGGGGGCTTGCGGCACGCTGCGGATTCGCCAGAGTGAGCGTGCAGAGGAGCCGCGCTGGCAGGAAGATATCCTGTTGCTGGACGGGCGCCCCTGGCGCACGGAGACCTTTGAGATCCGCGCAGCGGGATGCTTGCGGCTGTTGGCAGAACTGGAAAGCCCCCAGGAGATCACCCTGAATGCCGATTTTGCCTCCTACGACTTCGGGACTTTCCGGGAATACCACTCCTCCGATGCCTGGAAGGAGAAGCTCTACCAAGTCTGCCTCCATACCGCGCGCTGCTGCGCCCACGATACCTACGAGGACTGCCCATTCTTCGAGCGCTTCCAATACGAGGGCGATACCCGGATTCAGGCGCTGATTTCCTACGAGTGCGCCGGAAATGGCGAGCTAGGTCGAAAGGCGCTGCTGGACTTCCAGCGCAGCCAGGCCGCAAACGGCCTTCTCCAGAGCAGATTCCCCTCCTGCCTTCCGCAATACATCCCCGGATACTCCCTCTTCTGGATTCTCATGGTGGACGACTACCTGCGGTATTTCCCCGAGCCCAAGCTCCTCCATCAGCTTTACTGGTGCATGCAGGGAATCCTCCGATACTACACCGATCGCGTGGACGCCGCCACCGGCCTGGTCGGACACCCCGGATACTGGGCGTTCACCGACTGGGTGAAGGAGTGGCCCTCCGGCGATCCCTCGCGGGACGAAAAGTCTCCCACCGCCCAGGAGAATCTGCTTTTCGCCATCGCGCTGCAGACCGCCGCGCGCCTGGCTGACCAGGAGGGGCGCCCCACGGATGCACAGGAGTGGCGTGCGCTGGCGACTCGCGTGGTGGATGCCGTGAATCGCCTGTGTTGGGACGAGACTGCGGGACTCTATGCGGATGTGCCCGGAAAGCCCTATTACAGCCGGCACTCCCAGGCATTGGCGGTCCTGTCCGGCGCCGCCACTGGCGACCGCCGAGAGAAGGCGCACCGCGCGCTTCTGGAAGACCGTCCGGAGATGTGCGCCTGCAGCCTCTATTTCCAGTTCTATGTCCTGGAGGCGTTGCGCACCCTGGGTGACCGTGACGGAATGCTCCGTGCCCTTGAGCCCTGGCGGCAGTGCCTGGAGAAATCCCCCTGGATCACCACTTTCCCCGAGGTCCCCGGCACCCACCACTCCCGAAGCATGTGTCACGCCTGGAGCGCCAGCCCCGCATACTTCCTGCTGAAGTGCGGACTGTAGGTGCATGAAGGAGGGGGCGTCTGTAAAGAAATCGCAGGAATGCCCGTGGCTGGTTGCAGTCCTTGTTTTTGTGGCTATATTCAGGCCGTTTCCCGAGGGGAGCCTCGTTTTTAGGGCTTTCCGGAGAGCTATTTTCACCACGCCATGAACGTTTTTGCCAATCACAGCCGGTCTTTTGCCAAGGAGGTATTCTCCCTGGTTAAGGGCTTGCTTTGCCTTGGCATCGTGGCGATTATTGGCTTCATTATTATTTAGACCGCCCGCGGTCCCTTCCTCCATTTCGGCAGAGAAAACGGCGGGCGGTCTTGAAAAAGTCGCCCGCCTTTCTGCATTCTGGTGGGCGTGCGTTTTTCCCGACTGGCCGTTTCTTTGCCTCCGGCTTTTTTCTAGAGTCAGAAGTGTAACAGAAACCAAAACGAACCAATCAACCCGAGCCTTCCTTCCTTCCCTTTTGCTTCCATGGAAAACAAGTTGCAAATCGCCATGCGTGTCCGCGAGTTGCGGGCGCAGAAGAACTTTTCCGTTGAGGAGATGGCGCAGTTGCTGGGCGTCTCCGCGGAGGAGTACCAGAGCTACGAGAGTGGCGCAAAACAGGCGCCCTTCTCCTTCTACTACAATCTGGCCGAGCACTTCGGCCTGGATGTCTCCTCGGTCATCCGCGGTGAATCCCCCAATCTGGCGCTCTACACCGTGACTCGCAGCGGCGAGGGATTCCCCTTCGTGCGCCGCGCGGGCTTCAGCTATCTGCACCAGGCCATCCACATGAAGGACCGCACCGGCGAGCCCTTCATCGTCACTGCTCCCTGCGCCGCCGAGGGCGAGCCCCCGAAGTATTCTGAACACAACGGCCAGGAGTTCTGCCTGATCCTCTCCGGCACCATGAAGATCCTTCTCCATGGCAAGGAGGAGATCCTCCACAAGGGCGACAGCATCTACTTCGACGGCCGCGAGGCGCACGCCATCCAGGCCATCGGCGGCGAGCCCTGTCAGTTCCTCTCCATCGTCATGCACAGCAAGTACGAGGAGACGAAGCCCGAGCGCTTCGGCTTCGTGCCCCAGGTGGAGAAGGCGGCTTCTTCCCAGGAGAAGCGGGAGTTGCTCTACCAGAAGTACATGACTGAGGAGTGGAATGAGGACGGCACGTTGAAGAACGTGAAGTTCCATGTGCCCGAGAACTTCAATTTCGCCTTCGATGTTCTTCTGAAGCTGGCCGAGAAGTGCCCCGACAAGATCGCCATGCGGTGGGTCTCCAAGAACAAGGAGTGCCACGATTTCACCTTCCGCGACATCGCTGATAATGCCATGCGGACGGCGAATCTGCTGCAGTCCCTGGGCGTGAAGAAGGGCGACCGCGTGATGCTGGTGCTCAAGCGGCACTACCAGTTCTGGTTCGTCCTCAACGCCCTCCACATGATCGGCGCCATCGCCATCCCCGCGTCCTGCCAGATGACTGCGCACGACTTCGAGTACCGCTTCAAGCGCGCCGATGTCCAATACGTGATCTGTTCTGCGGATGGCAACATCACCAACGAGGTGGATGCCGCGGCGGCGACCTGTGGCGTGAAGCTGAAGTTGTCGGTGAACGGCAAGAAGGAGGGCTGGCTGGACTACGACGCCCTCTATCCCGGCTTCCCGGCGGAGTTCGCGCGTCCCGAGGGACAGAAGACCACGGATCCCATGCTGGTCTTCTTTAGCTCCGGTACCACCGGCTATCCCAAGATGGTGGAGCACGACTACGCCTATCCGCTGGGCCACATCATGACCGCGCGCCATTGGCACAAGGTCAATCCCGACGGACTGCACTTCACGGTGGCCGATACCGGCTGGGGAAAGGCGCTGTGGGGAAAGATCTACGGACAGTGGCTCTGCGAGGCCGGCGTCTTCACCTTCGACTTCGACCGCTTCCATGCCGCCGATCTGCTGCCCATGTTCAAGCAGTATGGCATCACCACCTTCTGCGCGCCTCCCACCATCTTCCGGTTCCTGGTCAAGGAGGATCTCTCGCAGTATGATTTCTCCACGCTGCAGCATGTGACCACTGCCGGCGAGGCCATGCCTCCCGAGGTCAGCGAGGCCTTCGCGAAGGTCTCCGGACAGCTCCCCTACGAGGGCTTTGGCCAGACCGAGACCACCATGCTCATCGGGACTCTCTCCGACATGAAGCCCCGTCCGGGCTCCATGGGCAAGGCGAATCCGCAGTTCGATGTGGTCCTCCTGGATCCCGATGGCAATCCCGTGCGCCCTGGCGAGACCGGCGAGATCTGCGTGAGAGCCACCCAGGAAAATCATCCCTGCGGACTCTTCGGTTGCTACTTGAAGGCCCCCGAGGACACTGCGAAGGTCTGGCACGACGGCTTCTACCACACTGGTGACCAGGCGTGGCAGGACGAAGACGGATACTTCTGGTATGAGGGTCGCGCCGATGACATCATCAAGACCTCCGGATACCGCGTGGGACCCTTCGAGGTCGAGAGCGTCCTCATGGAACTCCCCTACATCCTCGAGTGCGCCATCACCGGCGTGCCCGATCCCGTCCGCGGAAAGGTGGTGAAGGCCACCATCGTCCTCGTGAAGGGCAAGGAGCCCAGCGAGGCCCTCAAGGACGAGATCAAGGACTACGTGAAGACCCACACCGCGCCTTACAAGTATCCTAGAATCATCGACTTCGTGGACGAACTTCCCAAGACGACCAACGGAAAGATCCGCCGCGCCGCCATCCGCGAACAAAGCGAAAAGAAGGCATAACAAAAAAGGGGCCTCCCGAGCGGGAGGCCCCTTTTTTGTTCATGAGGAATGAGTCCCTACAACCTGCGGGCTCAGCCCGCAATTGCCGCCGGTAGGCGGAAGAAACTAGGCGGGGCACGGGGGGCGCAAGCCCCGACCTCCTTTGGTTGGGTCCCGGCTAGGGCAGTGCAGTTATTCGGGGTATGCAATTCTGGCATCAAAAGCTGCCCCTGTACCGCCGCCTCAGTGGCGGAAGAGCGCCTGCGGCACCTTATTCCCCTTCTCCCTACTATCTTCTCCCTACAACCTGCGGGCGCATTTGCGCCCGCAGGGGGGCGGCGCAAGTAGCTAGTAGTTAGTGGTTAGCCGTTAGTTGTTCGGTCGCTGCGCGGCCCTTCCGCCGCATCACGCGGCGGTACTTGTACCGCGGCAAGAGCGGCGGAAGAGCGCCTGCGGCACCTTATAAACTAGCCACTAACCACTAATTGCTAAGTACTTACGGCGCTTTTGAAAGCGCCGTTGGCGGAAGAGCGCCTGCGGCACCTTATTCCCCTTCTCCCCGCTATCCCCTTACCGCGTGAGGGTATGCATCCAGTCGAAGCGATTGACCTTCCAGAGTGCGACGAAGCACTTTGTGATTTGGTCGCAGCCGAGGCATGCGTAGACGACCCAGGTGGGTGCGTGGAGGAATTGTTGTGCGATATATGCGCTGGGGAGGACGACGCAGAAGACCCAGAAGGTATCGTTTTTGAAGATGAACGCGGTATCTCCTCCGGCGCGGACGAGTCCCAGTAGGCTCGGCGCCTGATATCCGCGTCCGACCATGATGACGGCGAGGACTGCGAGGATTGTCTTTGCGGTGGCGACGGTTTCTGGCTGGAGGGAATAGAAGGAGAGAAGGAGGTCCTGTCCGAAGTAGATGGTTGCTCCGCAGAGGATTCCGATGCAGAGGAAGACGATCTGCATGGTCTTTGCGTAGAGCTTCATGAGTTCGAATTTTCCTTCGCCGATGGTCTTTCCGGTGATGATGGCGGTGGCGGAGACCAATCCGGTGACGCCCATCCAGAGGAGTCGGTTCGCCATGTCGGCGATGGATGCGGAGGCGATTCCGACGGCGTTCATTCGTCCGATGATGGCGGTCTGTCCGAAGTTATTGAATGCCCAGACGATCTGTCCCAGCATCAGGGGCGTCCCGCATTGGAAGAGATCGTGTGCCAGGAGGCGGTCCCATCCGTGGAAGAAGTCCCGGATTTTGAGTCCCAGCCGTTTGTCGTAGCAGAAGGCGTACCACGCCACCACGGCGAGCTCTACCAGTCGTGCGATGACGGTGCCCAGTGCGGCGCCGGCGACTCCCATGGCAGGCAGGCCGCATTTTCCGAAGATGAAGACGTAGTTGAGGGCCACATTCACCACCAGTGCGATGATGGAGTCGTATAGCCCGATGCGGACCACCTCCACGCTACGCAGGCAGGCGAGGAGGATCATCATGATGGCGAAGGGGACGTATGCGAAGGCGACCACGCGGAGGTATGGGGTTCCTGCGTCGATGGCGGTCTGATCGGTGGTCAGCCATCCCAGGCAGGTCTCCGGGAAGAATCCGGTGAACAGTGCGGTCGCCGCGCCCAGGAGGATTGCCAGGTGAATTCCGATGGTACTGACGCGCCGGATGCTCTTTGTGTCGCCTTTCCCCCAATACTGCGTGTTGAGCACCATGATGCTGTGCTCGATGCCGAAGAGGAGCAGCTGCAGGATGGTCTGTACCAGAGTGCCCAGGTAGAGTCCCGCCATGGCCTCCTCGCCCAGCTGTCCCACCATCAGGTTGTCTGCGAAGCTCACGCCGAAGGTGAGCAGGTTTTGGAGGGCGAGGGGGATTGCCAGGCAGAGCAGGTGTGTGTAGAAGGACTTGTCGCGTACGAGCAGCATGGGTGAGGCAGTAGGAAGTTCTTTTCGTGCCGGATTTCGGGCGTTTTGCAGAATGTAGTCTTGTCGGGTAGGACCGCGTTTTTTGCGGGTGGGGTGTCTTCGCGTGCGCGTGTGCGTGTGTACGCAGGCGAGGAGTGCGTGTGGCATTATGGTACGCGCATGTTTGTTACAGAGAGCAAGGACAAGTCGCTGATCCCGGTGCCGCCGAAGGCGTATCTGGTGAGTTTTTTGCATCCCGGGGAGTTGCCGGATGAGGCGCTCTCCATGCTGACGGAATTGGGGGAGTTGGTGCACACCCAGGGATTGGAGGTAGTGGGCAGCGAGATTGCGCGGTTGCGCCACTACGATCCGGCCACGATTTTGGGCAAAGGGAAGGTCCAGGAGATTCTGGATGCCGCCCAGCGCCTGGGGGCCGAGGTGGTGGTGACCGACGATGTGCTGTCGCCCTCCCAGCAGCGCAATTGGGAGAAGCTGAGTCCCCTGGCGGTGATTGACCGTCAGGAGGTGATTCTGGATATCTTCGCCGCGCGGGCGCATACCCGCGAGGCCGTGCTGCAGGTGCAGTTGGCGCAGATGAACTACGAGTTGCCCCGTCTGGTGCGTAAATGGAAACACCTGAATCGCCAGCGCGGCGCCGCCGGCGGTCTGGGCGGACGTGCGCAGGGTGAGCAGCAGCTGGAACTGGATGCCCGTCGGTTGCGCATGCGCATTCAGATGTTCCGCGAGGAGCTGGCGCTGGTGCGCAAGCAGCGCGATGTGCAGCGTCGTCGGCGTCTGGTGAAGCCGGTGCCGGTGGTGGCCATTGTGGGCTATACCAATGCGGGAAAGTCCTCGCTGTTGCACAGCCTGACCAATGCGGATGTGCTGGTGGAGGACAAGCTCTTCGCGACTCTGGATCCCACCGTCCGGCGCTATGAGTTGCCGGGCGGACAGGAGGTCCTGCTGGCTGACACCGTGGGATTTGTCCGGAAGCTCCCCCATTTGCTCATCGATGCCTTCAAGTCCACATTGGAGGAGACCTGCCTTTCCGACTACATCCTGGAACTGCTGGACGCCTCGGATCCCGCGGTGCTGGAACATCACGAGACCACCTCGGGAGTCTTGGAGGAGATTGGCGTGGGTCCGAAGCCCTCGCTGCTGGTGTTGAACAAGTGGGATCTGGTGCCGCCGGAGCGTCGCATGGAGATGCTGGCGGCCTTCCCTGAGGCGATTCCGGTCTCTGTGAAGACGGGCGAGGGCATTTCCGGATTGGTGCGGCGGCTGGGCGATCTCGTGAAGGCGCTCATGCCGGAACGGCACTATCGCATTCCCCATAGCGATTACGCCACGTTGAGCCAGATCCGGAAGTACTGTTTTGTGGAGTCGGAGGAGTTCCTGGAAGACGGCGTCCATCTGGTGGCGCGGGTGCCCCTGAGTCATTTGGAACGCTGGGAGAGTTTTGTGGGGGATGGCGGTGCCGTGTCGTCTGTTTCGCTAGGTGGGGAGGAGTAGCGCATGGGAGTGATTCGTGTCCTTCCGTCGGAGATTGCCGGTCGCATTGCGGCGGGCGAGGTCATTGAGCGCCCCGCCTCCGTCATCAAGGAGCTGGTGGAGAACTCCATTGACGCCGGCGCCACCCGGATTCGGGTTTTCACGGAGCAGGGCGGTCAGAAGCTGGTGCAGGTGGTGGACGATGGCCGCGGCATGGACCGCGCGGATGCCATGCTCTGCCTGGAGGCACATGCCACCAGCAAGATCACCAAGGAGGGCGATGTGGGGCAGATCGCCACCCTGGGGTTTCGCGGCGAGGCGCTGCCCTCCATCTCCGCGGTATCGCATTTCCAGCTGCAGACTCGCCCACATGATGACTTGGCGGGCACCGAGGTGGTGGTGAACAATGGCGCCATTCAGGATGTGCGGGAGTGCGGTTGTGCGCCTGGCACCTCCATCAAGGTCCAGTGGCTCTTCGGAAATCTCCCCGCCCGACGGAAGTTCCTGCGGGGTGCCTCCACGGAGGACGACTACATCCACGAGATGATGCTCCTGCTGGCGTTGACGCGCCCGCAGGTCTCTTTTGAACTCACCCAGAATGGCCGTTGCGTCTTACGTGCGCCCGCGTCCATGGGGGTGGCTGGCCGCGTGGAGATGCTGGTGGGAAAGGACGCCTTCGCCGCCATGCTCCCCGTGGATTACCAGGAGGACGGCATCCATGTCTACGGATACATCTCCCGTCCCGGATTCACCCGTGGCAGCCGCCGGGAACAGCGCATCGTGGTCAATGGCCGCGCTGCCAGTGCGGAGACCGTCTTCTTTGCCATCCGCGAGGCCTACGAAACTCTGGTGGTGAAGGGGCGCTATCCCGGCGTGGTCCTCTATGTGGATATCGCGCCGGACCGCGTGGACGTGAATGTGCATCCCACCAAGCGGGAGGTGCGTTTTAGGGAGCCCATGAAAGTCTCCAAGGTGGTGGGCGCCGCCCTGCGCCAGGGCCTTCGCGGCCTGGGACTCCCTGCGGACCTCCCCAGTGAGATCTATGTGGGCGGGACGACTACCGCACGCCAGGAGGCAGAGACGCCGCAATTTGTGGACACCACGCCCACTGCCAGCGCGCCGAGTGAAGATACGCCGCCGCCTGCAGCCTCCGTGGACACAGAGACCATCTTCGGAAGCGCACCCGTGGCAGCACCGCCTCCGGTGGCGCCGCCGCCTTCGCAGCAGTTGGTCCGTCCCTCACAGCCCGTGTTGCCGACGCGTCCCGTCACTCCCGTGATGCCCCAGGCGCCGCGCCCCATCCAGACGCCGCTTCCCTTCGCTCCGGAGCCACTGCCGCAGCCACCCGTTGTCTCTGTCCCAGAGGAGAGTGCATCTGCCTCGGTATCGGCTCCTGCGTCTGTCTCTGCGCCGTCGCCTGCTGTCTCCTCTGCGGCGTTCCGTCTTTTGGCGCCCTTGGGGAAGGAGTATCTCTTGGCGGAGAGTGACTCGGGGTTAGTGGTGGTGAATATCCGTGGCGCCAGCCAGCGGATTCTCTTTGAACGGTTGCTGTCTAACCTTCATCGCGAGAAGGCGTTGAGACAGCCGTTGCTGATTCCCGTGACCCTCCATCTGGCTCCGGACGAAGCCCGGTTGCTGGCGCGCGAGATCCCCTATTTCCAGTCGGTGGGCTTCTCCGTGGAGGAGTTCGGATCCCATACTTTCCTGGTGACCGCGGTGCCGCCCAGCCTCCCCGACAAGGATCTGGATACCACCATTCGCGATATCCTGAATGACTTGCGCCAGGAGACCGTGACCAACCGCCAGAGTGCAATTCATTTGGCGCAGCTGGCGAGTCGCCATGGCATTCGTCGAAAGGATACGCTGAGCCACGAGGAGCAGCTCCTGCTATTGAAGGAGCTCATGGCTTGCGAAATGCCCTACGCGGATCCCGCGGGTCTGCCCACCATGGTCCATATCACCGAATCGGAGTTGCGGAAGCGCTTCCGCAGCTAGGGAGCCGCGCTGGGAAAGATGTCGCTACCTTGGAAGAAAATCCTGGTTCTGGCGTTGGTGTGGACGCTGTTCTTGGGGGCGTTGCGCCGTTGTGGCAACAACCCCTGGGAGGAGGGCGCCGCTGATGCGAATGCCCTCTATACCACGCTCACCGCGGAGGTCCGGAATCTGGATCCCGCCGCCGCCAACTACACCCACGAGATTGCCATCCTGGCCAATGTGGTGGAGTCGCCGCTGGCATATCACTATTTGAAGCGGCCCTACGAGCTGATTCCACAACTGCTGGAGGCCCTCCCGGAAGCGCACTACTTCGACGGCGCGGGAACCCCCCTGGGGGGGTCGGATCCCGATGCCGACTCCGTTGAACGCGTGGAATACATATTGCACCTGCGTAAGGATGTCTCCTACCAGCCGCATCCCTGCTTCGCACCAGAGAGCGCCGCCACCACGGCGGAGACCGAGAGCCCCTGGGACTTCCAGCCGACTGCGAGCCGGACGCTGAAAGCAGAGGACTTCCGGGTCTCCCTGGTCCGGCTCTGCGATCCCCGTTCCGGATGCACGGTCTTTTCGCAGCTGAATGGATTCCTGGCGGGGCTCGCTGAATGCCGGCAGGCCATTGCCCAGGAGATCGCCCGACTGGATGCGGAGCGCATTGCCGCTGGCGAGAGCCCCGAGCGCGTGACGGCGCGACCCAGTCTTCCTGACTATCGGAAGATTCCCTGCGATGCCATCCAAATCCTGGATGACCACACAGTGAAATTTGTCCTTTCCCGGAAATATCCGCAGTTCCTCTATTGGCTCGCCATGCACTACTTTGCTCCCGTGCCCTGGGAGGCATTGGAGTTTTTCCAGCGGGAGGACGTGGCGGATGCGGGGCTCTCTTTCGGCCATTGGCCCGTGGGCACCGGCGCCTTTCTCTTGAAGGAGTGCGATCTGGATTTTCGCGTGGTCCTGGAGCGTAATCCCCTCTATCATGACTTCTACTACCCCACCGAGGGCGGGGATCCGGCGCTCTCGGAAGCCGAGCGTGCGGAGTTGCTGGAGGACGCAGGCAAGCGCCTGCCTTTCCTGGACCGCGTGGTCTTCCATTGGGAGCCCGAGAGCCTCCCCGCCTGGACCAAGTTCCTCCAGGGATACTACGATTATTCCGGATTGCCCGCCGACATGTTCGACAAGGCGCTGAGCATTCCTGCCGGCGGCGGCGACCTGGCGCTCTCTCCGGAAATGGAGTCCCGCGGCATCCGGATGTCCACCTCTGTGCCTCCCATTAGCTACTACTACGCCTTCAACCAGCGGGATCCCGTGTTGGGAGGGCAGGGCAGGCGTCAGCGGCTGCTGCGCCAGGCGATCTCCATCGCCATTGATGTCCGGCAATACATCCAGATCTTCCGCAATGGCAATGGCGTCATGGCCGAGGACATCCTTCCGCCTGGAATCTTCGGTGCCGCGGAGCCCCCCGATTCCATGAACACGGTGATCAATCGCTGGGATGGACACGCCTCCGCCCGCCGCGACATACAGGATGCCCGGCGCCTGATGGCCGAGGCGGGTTATCCCGGCGGCGTAGACGAGTCCACTGGTGAGCCGCTGGTCCTCTATCTGGATCACGCTGCCGCCGGAAAACCCGATTTCAAGAGCCACTTCCAGTGGCTGTCGAATCATCTGGGACAGCTGGGCATTCGCCTGGAAGAGCGTGGCTTCGATCTGAATCGCTCGCGCCGGCGCATAGCTGAAGGCAATTGGCAGTTCCTTTACGAGCGTGGATGGGTGGCAGATTATCCGGACCCCGAGAACTTCCTCATGCTCTTCGCTAGCCAGAATGGCCATGTGGAGCACCATGGCCCCAACTACGCGAATTACGCCAATCCCGAATTCGACCAGCTTTTCCGCCGTCTGGAGACCATGCCGAATTCCCCGGAGCGCCTGGAGCTTATCCGGCAGGCCAGCCGGATCCTCTGCGAGGACGCGCCTGTGGTCTGGGATTTCCATCCGCGGAATCTGGGATTGGTCCAGCCTTGGCTTCATAACTACCTGCCACAGAGCATCGCCTACGACACTCTGAAGTATTTGCGGGTGGATCCCGCGGTGCGCGCCGCCCGCCAGCGCGAATGGAACCGCCCCTGCCTCTGGCCGCCTGTGGCTATCATGGCGGCCATCACCATCTTCGTTCTCCTGCCGCCTCGGCGTCGCCGCGAGCGCCACGCCGCCTGAGTGCGCCCCTTTCTCCATAGGACATGATCCCGTACCTTCTAAAACGAATCGCATATCTCATTCCCATCCTGGTGGGCGTGAATCTGCTGGTCTTCGCCATGTTCTTCGTGGTGAATACCCCGGATGACATGGCGCGGCAGGCATTGGGGGAGAAGGCGGACCGTCCTGAGGCGGTGGAGGTCTGGAAGGCCAACCACGGCTATGATTTGCCGTTGTTGTGGAACAGCGATGCCTCGGGCTTTGGCAAGGTGACCCAGACCATCTTCTGCCGGAAGAGCCTGGCCATGTTCTGGGGGGATTTCGGGACCTCCGATGCCACCGGAAAGCCCATTGCCCGCGAGGTGCGCTCCCGGATGCTCCCCTCCTTCGCCCTGGCATTGCCGATCTTCCTGGGGACTCTCGCCGCCAATCTCTTTCTGGGAATGAAGATGGCCGCCGCACGCGGAAGCCGTCTGGACCGCGCGGGGCAATTTCTCTGCGTGGTCCTCATGAGCATCTCTACACTCATTTTCATCATCTTCGGACAGTTCCTCATCGCACAGAAGCTCCGGCTCACGCCCGTCTCCGGATACGCCTCCGGCATCGGGATGCTTCGCTTCCTGGCACTGCCCGCATTGGTGGGAATTCTGGCGGGACTTGGCTCCGGAACCCGCCTCTACCGAACTTTCTTCTTGGAGCAGCTCTCCCAGGACTACGTGCGCACCGCGCGGGCGAAGGGCCTCCCCGAAAATGTGGTCCTCTTCCGACATGTCCTGCGGAATGCCCTGATTCCCGTGGTGACCAATATCCCCATCTATCTGCTGGTGCTTTTCACAGGAAACCTCCTCCTGGAAAAATTCTTCGCGATTCCCGGATTGGGCGGACTCACCATCGATGCCATCGCCGCACAGGACTTCGCGGTAGTCCGTGCGATGGTCTTTCTGGGCGCCGTCCTCTACGCCGCCGGACTCCTCCTGGCGGATGTGGCATACACCCTGGTGGATCCCCGAATCCATTACTGAAATCACCCTCTCTTCATGCCCTGGTTTGTACAAAATCTCATTGTGGCCGCGTTGCTCTTGGGCGCAGTCCTGCTGGCTTACGCTGCCGCAAAGCGCGAATACTGGCGGCTGGCGGGGCGGGAGTTGCGCGCGCGAAAGGGCGCCATGGTCTCCGCCGCCATTCTGTCAGCATACCTCCTGGTGGCGGTGCTGGATTCCGTGGGGTGGTGTTCTCCGTTGCGAGACGAGACGGGCGCCGTGATGCGTTCTCAACAGGGGAAGGTCCTCTATGCTCCGGGACGCAGCGTGCTGGACCGGCTTTTGGCTCCCCTGGAACACCGTTCTGAAAAGACTTACTCCGCTCCGCTGGCAGACCGACTCTTCATCGCCGAGACCACCACCACTGCCGAGGGACGGCTCCTCCGCGAACGACCCGAGCTCCAGCATCCCCGCGCACACCTCCTGGGCACCGACCGCATTGGAAAGGACGTGCTCCTCCTCTGTCTCAAGAGCATCCGCACCGGAATCATCGTGGGATTGGTCACCACGCTGGTCGCGATCCCCTTCGCGCTCCTCCTGGGAATGGCCGCGGGATACTTCGGCGGATGGGTCGACGACACCATCCAGTATTTCTACACCGTCGTGAGCTCCATCCCGACGGTTCTCTTTGTGGCGGCATTCATGGTCATCTTCGGAAATGGACTGCTCCAGCTCTGCATCGCCATGGGACTGGCGTCCTGGACGAGCCTCTGCCGACTCCTCCGCGCAGAAACCCTCAAGCTCCGCGAAACCGAATTCGTGGCCGCCGCACGGACCCTCGGGACCCCCGCCTGGAAAATCCTGGCACGGCATATCCTGCCGAATGTGCTCCACGTGGTCCTTATCACCACCGTCCTCCGATTCTCCTCTGAGGTCCTGGCCGAGGCCGTCCTCACCTATCTCGGAATTGGCGTGGGAGCCGATACCATGTCCTGGGGAACCATGATCAATGACGCACGCTCGGAACTCACCCGCGATCCCGTGATCTGGTGGAAACTCACCGGCGCATTCGTCTTTATGCTCGGACTCGTCCTCCCCGCTAATATCTTCGGAGACGCCCTCCGCGATGCCCTCGATCCCCGACTGCGGACACAGTAGCAACCCACTTCGGGAATCGTGATGATATCATGATATCGGGGGGATTTCTGGGAAAGTCGTGATTATTATCGTGACGATTGGGAATCTTTGGGAATATCGCGATTCTTATCGCGATTTATGTGGTGGATAGGGAAATATCGCGATATTCGTGAAAAGTCGGGTGTGGTAGATCCGAGGGCTTTCTTTGTCTAGTCGTATCCCGGGCGTTTTTTGTGGTCGTCCGTTGGAAAAGTCTCGTAAGTGGTTTAATTTTAGGGCGCATCCGGAGAATAGGGAGGGGTGGATTGTGCCCTTTTCGGATTCTCTGGTTCTCATCCGTCGTGTCATTTTAGGGAGGCCTCCTGTTTTTTGGGGGGGCTTTCTTGGGAGTGTCGTGTCGGTCGTTCTCTCTCTATCACTCGTTGGAGACTCCATTTGTGGGCACCAATTTCGGAAATTTAGGTAGTCTGGGCGATTTGTTCAAGCAGACTGGTATGGAGCAGCCCTGCCGTACGCGGGGATGCAAGAACATGGTTTCCATTTCCACGGCGCAGGGCATGCTGGGCCGCGCCCAGGGCGGCAAGGGACATGGTGACGGCGGCAAGATGTGCGATTCCTGCTGGGCGTATTTCAAGACTCTGGAGGACAAGCAGGTGCCTTGCTCCAAGCCCGGTTGCAAGAATACCTGGACTTGGAATCGCTATCAGCAGCTGGAGGCCCACGTGAAGGGCCACGACACCCCGCCCCGGGGACTCTGCAACGAGTGCCGCAGCCAGGAGCGCGAAAAGCAGGATCAGCAGATTCCCTGCCGCACCCGCGGTTGCAAGAATACCTGGACCTGGACCCGCAGAATGCAGATGGAGTCCAAGGACGGACGGCCCCCACATCGCCTCTGCGACCAGTGCTTCAGCATCTGGTCCACTCTTCAGGACAAGCAGCTCCCCTGTCGCGTCAAGGGCTGCAAGAACGAGATCCTCTGGACCCGCACCAGCCAGCTGGAGTGGATTCGTGATGGCAAGAAGCTGGAGAATCCCCCCAAGCGCATGTGCCCCTCCTGCTTCGAGAAGTTCAATCTCCTGAAGCCCATCGAGGTCCCCTGCCGCGTGAACGGATGCACTCATACTTGGACCTGGACGCCCTTCGATCAGCTGGAGGCCGCCGTCGATCTCCCGGTTCCCGAACACGGCAAGAAGCCCGCCGACAAGAAGCCAGCCGAAGCCGAAAAGGAGAAGGCACCCGAGAGTGCGCCTGCTGTCGCCGAGGCTCCCGTGGCTCCCTCCGCCCCCGCTGCTCCCGTCGCTGAGGCTCCTGTCACTCCCGAGACCGCTCCTGTTGCTCCCGTCGCCGAGGCCGCTCCTGTTGCTCCCGAGGCCGCGGCTACGGCTCCTGTGGAGGACAACAATCCGTTGCATTTGACTCCTCCCCGTCGGATGTGTCGGGAGTGCATTGGTTTCTTTGAGAAAGCGAAGGACCAGGAGCAGCCCTGCATGAACCGTGGTTGTGAGGGCAAGTGGATTTGGACTCGTGCCATGCAGTTGGCGGGCCATGTCCGTGGCCACGAGCAGCCCCCGCGCCGGATGTGCGAGAATTGCCAGAAGGAGTTGAAGGCATTGAAGCCCATTCAGGAGCCCTGCCAGGAAGCGGATTGCCATGGCACCTGGACCTATTCTCCCGAGGAGCAGCTGAAGGACCGTCTGCTGAAGCGTCCGCCTCAGGGGCACCATTGTCCCTCCTGCGAGGCCTTCTTGAAGGAGCACCAGCCCCAGGAACTGACCTGCGAGAAGTGCGGCGAGAAGTTCACCTGGTCTGTCCGCGAACAGCTCTTGACCTCTCTGGGGACCTTCCATAAGCCCGTCTGCTGTGCGAAGTGCAACACCGAGGACCTGGCGGCGCAGCCGCCCGCCCCGCCGGTGATCATCCCCGCCGCCCAGACTGCCTTCAAGGTGAAGATGCCCGGCGCGGGTCCCTGGTACGACAGCGCGGTGACGCGCGACTGGCCTGCCGGCATGACCAACCAGGTCATTGCCCGGATGGAAGCCGTGGAGAAACGCGTGGTCTTCTTGGGTGATGAACAGGTTGCCGATGAAGCGGAGACGCCCTCGCTGTCCGCATTGCTGGAGGCCTCCTTGAATTCGCAGAGTGGAAAGGCCGACGGTGCTTGCGTGCTGAATGCGGGCATCCCCGGCAGCACCACTGCACTTACTCTGGCGCGCATCGGTCGCGATGTGGCGCCTTTCGCGCCCCACGTGGTCTTCTTCTCCTGCGCTTTGGCGGATGCCCTGAAGGCCCGCGAGGAAGAGCAGGGCGCCATGATCGCGCGTCTGACCCAGGAGACCGAGTCGCTGATTCAGCAGCTGAAGTCGTTGGAGAGTACGCCGCAGGTGATCTGCTGGCTCCCCAATCCTGTCTTCCCCCAGCTCTCCGGCAATTCTGCCTGGAAAGAGAACCTGGATCCCGATGTGCAACTGGTCAATCGCTACGACTCCATCCTGCGGAATCTGGTGGCGGTATGCCAGCGCAACGAGGTGTCGGTGGCCAATGGCAAGGCCATCTTCGATATGCAGGGTCAGCAGACCGCGAAAGAGAGCATGGCTACCTGGTGCCGTCCCAATGCGGAGGGCTGCAAGGCCCATTTGCGGGCGCTACTGGAGGCCATGAAATAGAAGCGGTCCTGCCGTCTCGTCGTTCCATGATCTAGGGCGTTCGGCGGAGTGCCCCCCCCTATCCCTCTTTTTGCAGAGGTTCTCTGTGGAGAGAAGGAAGAGATGGGCGGCTCTGCCGAAAGATCCCTCCCTGGCGGACGCCCTGCCGCCAGGGACACGCTTTTTCTAGCTATTTGATTCAGATATGGCCTCCCGGAATGTCATGGACCTGACGGAGGGGAATGTGGGGAAGAAGGTGATCCTCTTCTCCTTGCCTCTCCTAGGGTCCCTCCTGCTTCAATATCTCTTCCACACGGCCGATATGGCCGTCGTGGGGCGCTATTCCACCCATCAGGCGCTGGCCGCCGTGGGCGCTACCTCGCCTCTCATTAGCCTGCTGTTGAATCTGCTGGTGGGAATCTCCATGGGCACCTGCGTGGTCTGCGCAAATGCCTTCGGCGCTGGCGACCGGCGTCTTTTGGACAGGGTGATCCACACCAGCATGCTCTTCTCTCTGGTGGCGGGATTCCTTTTGGGAGCGGCGGGATACCTCTGGACGGAGCCACTTCTGCGCTGGATGGACACCCCCGAGGACGTCATGACGGGCGCCATGGCCTATATGCAGATCTTCTTTGTGGGAATGCCCTTCCTGCAGGTCTATAACTTCGGCGCCGCACTGCTCCGAGGCGTGGGGGATACTCGACGGCCCTTCTACTACCTCGTCGTCTCCGGCATCCTCAATGTGGTGCTGAATCTCTTCTTTGTGATCTGCATGAATATGGCAGTGGAGGGCGTGGCTATCGCCACCGTGATCTCCGAGGGACTCTCCGCCATTCTGGTCTGGATCGCCCTCAAGAATACCGGCGATGGCATCTGCTTAGAGTGGCGAAAGCTCTCCATTCATCGCGGAATTCTGGCGAAGATCCTGGTCATCGGCGTGCCTGCAGGCATCCAGGGCGCCTGCTTCTCTTTCTCCAATGTGGTGATCCAGACCGCCATTAACTCCTTCGGATCCCTGGGCGTCGCCGGATGCACCGCCGGACTTATCTGGGAGGAACTGGCCTGGACGGCCTCCTACGGATTCAACCAGGTGGCCACCAGCTTCGTGGGACAGAATCTGGGCGCCGGGAAGTGGGATCGCATCCGCCAGTCCATCTGGTGGTGCGTCTTCCTGGGGAGCCTCTCTCCCGCTCTTATGGGATTGGTCTTCTTCCTCTTCGCACGACCCCTGCTGGAGATGTTCCTTTCCTCCCCCGACGCCATCCCCTGGGGCTATGAACGCATGCAGATCGTCTTGACGACCTACGCGATTTTGGGCGCCATGGACGCCGTCAGCGGCTCCATTCGCGGACTGGGGCGCACTGTGGCGATCACTGTCATCATGCTCCTGGGAGTCTGCGGACTCCGCGTGCTGTGGGTCCATACGGTCTTCCCCCTGAAGCCCACCGTCACCGTGCTCTTCACCGTCTATCCCATCTCCTGGGCGGCGGCGTTGATTCCCATGGCATTCTATCTCTATTACCTTATGAAGAAAAAGCCCCGCCTGACATTGTAGTCAGTACGGGGTGTGCAGAGGAGGGGGGAAGGTAGCCTTTTAGGCGCCTGTGGGGCGCTGGTATCCCTGGAAGTATTGGAGGATCTCCTGGTGGAGGGCGGGGGTATTGCTGGCCAGGATGCCCTGCTGCGGGAATTGGTCTCCGCCGCGGAGATCCGTGACCATTCCGCCGGCCTCCAGGAGCACCGCCATGCCGGCGGCAAAGTCGTAGGGCTTCAGATTCAGCTCCCAGAAGGCATCGAATTTCCCGCTTGCCAGATAGCAGAGATCCATGGCTGCGGAGCCAAAGCGCCGGACACCTCGTGCGGTCAGGGCGATCTTTGTGAAGTAGGGGACATTATTGACGTCGGTCCAGCCGGCGCGCAGGCAGGCGAAGCCGGTGGCTAGCACCGAGTGCTCTAGACTGCCGTGGTCCTTTACGTGGATGGGGCGGCCATTGCAGAAGGCGCCTCCGCCGATCTCGCCGTAGAAGAGCTCGTCCAGCGCGGGGGCATAGACCGCGCCCGCCAGGGGCTTTCCGTCTTTCCAAAGGCCGATGGAGGTGCACCAGAAGGGCAGACCCTGGAAGTAGTTCACCGTGCCGTCAATGGGATCCACAATCCAGCAATACGGACTGCCCTCGTCCTGCTTCCGACCGGTCTCTTCGCCATAGAAGCCGTAGTCCGGATAGGCCTTCTCCACGGCATCACGGATGAAGCGCTCCGTGGCCTGGTCGGCCTTGGTCACGATGTCACGCGCGGTCTCCTTGCAGGAGACATCGCCCTCCTGCAGATGCGTCTGCATGGATTGCGCGAGCTTGCCGGCCTGATAGGCCAGGCGGGAGAGAAAATCCTGGTATTCCATGGTGGGCTCTCAATACGGAGGGGAGGGGGAGTGGCTGGCGCCTGTCCGGGAGACAATGTCCCGGATAACAAAAAACGCCGCAAAGCAGATCTGCTCGGCGGCGTGAAAATTGGCAATCCCAACGGGAGTCGAACCCATATTTACAGGATGAGAACCTGTTGTCCTAACCATTAGACGATGGGATCCCTGATTGATTCAGGAAGCGGCGTTACTCTAAGCGCATTTCCACGGATTGCAAGCCGCTTCCGCTCTTCTTCAAGAAAAAACAGCGCAAAAAACGCGGAATTCCGCGCTTTGTCTTCACCTGGAGAAAGCGCACTGCATTCTAGACACAAAAAAGGCCGTCGGACGATGAATGTCCAACGGCCCTTTTGCTTGCGTTTCCGCGTGGAGGATTTAGTCTTCCTTCTTGGTGATCTTCACCTTCAGGTCGGCCTTTACCTCGCTGGAGAGCTTGATGGCGACGGTGTAGTCACCCAGCTCACGGATGCCCTCTTCCAGCTCCACATCGGCCTTGCCGATCTCAACGCCCAGGGCGTTGACGGCGTCGGCGATGACCTGTGCGTTGACGGAGCCGAAGAGCTTGTCGTTTTCGCCGACAGCCATGGGCAGGACGATCTCCATAGCGGCGATCTTCTCGGCCAGGGCCTTGGCGACGGCCAGACGGGCCTCGCGCTCCTGCTGGAGCTTCAGCTTGCGGGCCTCGATCTGGCGGAGGTTTGCTTTGTTGACGGCCACCGCGAGCTTGCGGGGGACCAGGAAGTTGCGGGCGTAGCCGTCAGCGACTTTGACGATGTCGCCGACCTGTCCCAGATCCTTGACATCTTCCAGGAGAATCAGTTCTTTAGACATTGTAGTATTCCTTCTTCTGGGGGGTTGCCGTTAGAGAACGAGACCCATGACGCGGGCGCGCTTGATGGCGTTGGCCAGCAGCTTCTGGTGCTTGGTGCAGTTGCCGGTGATGGTGCGGGGCAGGATGCGGCCGCCCTCGGTCTGGAACCGCTTCAGTAGCTCGACATCCTTGAAGTCCAGCTGGAAGATATTGTTCTTGCACAGACGGCAGGTCTTCTGGCGCAGAAGCTTCTGACGGCGTTTCGGGGTGATGGTCTTCATTTTTTGAAGTTCCTTTTTTCTTGTTCTTGACTCTTGAAGATTTTCTCTCTTCCGGTCTCGCTGCTAAGAGCGGGGGCCTTCCTAGAAGGGCAGGTCGTCCACGGGGGCCTCTCCGGCGGGTGCGTCATTCTCCGGGGTAAAGGAGGGCATGGCGTTTCCGGCGGGGCGGTATTGCGGCGTGGCGGGCGCATCGCCGTAAGGAGCTGCGTTTCCGTAGGCCGGCTGGGCGGCGGGGGCGCCGTAGCTGCGGCGCGGCTGCGCGGGCTGCTGCTGTGGTGCAGCGGCCTGTGCGTAGTATCCGCCATCGACAGGTGCGCCGCCGTCAGGGCGACGGCTGAGCAGCTGGATGGACTCGGCTACCACGGACAGCTTGTTCCGCTTGGCTCCGGTGGCGCGGTCTTCCCAGGAATCGTAGCGCAGACGGCCCTCCACGAAGAGGGGATCGCCCTTGTGCACATACTTTTGGATCACGTCGGCATTCCGCTGGAAGGCGGTCACGTCCACGAAACAAGGCTCTTCGGTCCGCTCCCCGGTGCGGGGGTTGTTGTAGACGCGGGTCATGGCGAGCGTGAAGCT
The DNA here is from genome assembly GCA_963632245.1 of Anaerovoracaceae bacterium. Taxonomy (GTDB): domain Bacteria; phylum Verrucomicrobiota; class Lentisphaeria; order Oligosphaerales; family Oligosphaeraceae; genus UBA1724. The sequence continues at coordinate 2,243 of CAVGTF010000009.1, read as the reverse complement.
AGCCAGGCTATTTCCGGCGCCTGTCTGGCGGATTTCGGGATCTCTGGTGAGGTTTCCGATGAGGATGACTTTGTTTACGTTGGGCATTTCCTTCGTTCTCCTGTGTTGCTGTGTGGTGACGATGCTGGCTACTTTTTGGAAGGGAATCCGGGTGAGAGGGGACGCTAGGCGGCCCGACTACTTGCGGTTGCCGCGGAAGCGGTAGTTGTCGTTGTCGAACTCGTCCTGGAAGGACTCTTCGCCGAGGACGCTGGCGTCGCGGGGCTTGAAGACCTCGTCGTCCTGTCCGTCTTCGAAGTGGAAGATACCGACGCGCAGAACGGTGTCGTTGAGGCGGAACTTATCCTCGACGGCGGCGGGGGCGGTGGCGGGCAGTTCCGCCACGTAGTCCCAGTAGAGACCGGCCTTATGCTTGCCCATGGGGCGAGCGAAGGTGCGCTTTTCGAAGAACTTGGCGCGGCTGATCTGGCCGCCCAGTTCCTGGAGGTAGGCCTGGATGGTGGCATCGAAGGCCTCTCCGTTACCCTCGACCTTGGTGGGGTCGAGGATGAACATCAATTCATACTTGGACACGGTTGTGACTCCTGTGATTCGGAACGGTTGGATTCAGTCCGACGGGGATCTCCCATCTTTGCGGCCTTCTGGAGGACCCTGTCGAAGGGCATCCGGGTGAGGTCGGCGGTGATTTGGGCGGCTGCGTCGAGGACGCGTCCGGGGAGGTTGTTCCCTTCGGAAACCCAGGGGGCCAGCACCCATTCGACGATGGATGTGCCCGAGCCGGGCTGCGGTCTCCCAATGCCGAGCCGGAGGCGGGGAAAATCCCCGCTCTGGAGGCTTTGAATGATGGAAGCCAGACCCCGGTGCCCGCCGGAGGAGCCCTTCTGACGGAGTCGGAAGGCGCCGGAAGGCAGATCGAGGTCGTCGCAGATCACCAGGAGTTCCGAGGGAGTGAGCCGGAGGTGGTGGAGAGTTTCTGCGACGGCGAGGCCGCTGAGGTTCATGTAGGTAGTGGGCTTCAGCAGCAGGAGGCTGCGTCGGCCCACGCCTGTCCAGAAGAGCCGCCCCTGCTTCGGCTGCCAGATGGCACCTGAAGGAGGGAAGGGGGAGTTCTGGAGGATTCTGTCTCCGGCCATCCACCCGGCGTTGTGTCGGGTGTTCTGGTATTCCCTTCCGGGATTTCCCAGGCAGACCAGGAGTTTCAGCGGCATTGTGGTTTCGGTCATTCACTTTCCCTCAAGGGACGGATCCGGTGAGGGGAAAAGGGGTGGCGGAGAGGGGAGGGCAGTGTAGTGTGCGTCCCGTCTCCGCCCAGGTGCGAGAGGAGAGGAAGAGTCGGAAAGGGACTACTTCTTCTCGGCCTTGGCATCGGCGGCGGGAGCCGCGGCAGCAGCGGCATCGCCCTCGGCGGGAGCGGCCTCGGCGGCGGGCTCCTCGACGGTGGTGTGAGGAGTGCGCACGTGGAAGACGATCTGGGTGTGGTCACCCACGACCTTGGCGGAGGCGGGCAGGCTGGTGATGTCGGCGATGGTCAGTTCGTCGTTGAGCTTCAGGCCGCTGACGTCGACCAGGATGACCTCGGGGATGTCGGCGGGAGCGACCTCGAGCTCCAGCTCGTGGATGGTCTGCTCCAGCTGGCCGCCCTCGCGGAGACCCTCGGGCTCGCCCTGGGGCTCCACGGGCACCATCACGGTGACCTTCTCGCCGGCGTGGACCTCCTGGAAGTCCACGCTCAAGGGCTGGTCATTGATGGCCTTGTACTGGACGGCCTTGACGATGGCGTTGTGCTTGCCCAGGCCCTCGATGTCCAGGGCGACCATGCCGGCGTGGTGCTCGATCTGCTGCACCTGCGCCAGGGAGATCTGGAAATGCAGGTTCTCGTTGCCGGCGGAGTAGATGACCGCGGGGACAAAGCCCTGCTTGCGGAGACGGCGGGAGGCGTTGCTTCCGAATTCGTCACGCTTGGTGGCGGTCAGAGAGATGGTGTTGCTCATAAGTCTAACAGATGGTTTGGGTTATGGGTAGTAGAGAAAAGACGTTCAACGAAAGGGATTTCGCCGTCGCCCGGACCGTCAAGGACCGCGCTCCTCCCGGAGAGGAAAAGGCGAGGCGGGCGTAAATTGGGGTAATATAGCATGGATATTGGTGTTTCCTCCGGCGCACGGGGGAAAAACACACCATTCCCGGACCCTGCAACTTGCCATCCGAATTTCTCGGTAGGAAACGGAAAAGGAGACACAAGTCTG
>CAVGTF010000008.1:0-34032 GCA_963632245.1 Anaerovoracaceae bacterium | reverse complement strand
GTAGGGAGTAGGGAGTAGGGAGTAGGGAGTAGGGAGTAGGGAGTAGGGAGTAGGTGAATAAGTGCCTGCGGAGCTCTTCGCGCCTACCGGCGGTACTTTTTAAGGCGCCCTTCATTGCACATTGCGCGATAGCGCGAAATTCCTAAGCGCGCTATAGCGCCGCTGGCGGTTTGGCGCCCGCTTGGGGGTGCCAAGATCCACCGCAGGGTGTCCGAAACTCCTCATTCCTCATTCCTCATTAACGCAAAAAGGGCCGTCCAGCATGTGCCGGGCGGCCCTTTTATGCGTTTCAGATGGTGTTTTACATCATCTTACCGACTTCCTGGATGAACGCCATGCGCTTAGCGGCGTCGTGCTCTGCCTGCTGGAAGAGCTCGGTAGCGTGAGCGGGGTTGGCCTTCTGGAGGAGCTTGTAGCGTCCCTCGGACATCAGGAATTCCTGGAACTGTCCGTTGGCGGGGGTCTTCACATCCCAGCTGAAGCGCTTATCGGCCTCGGCGGCGGGATTGAAGCGATAGACGGGGTAGTAACCGGCCTCGACGGCGCGCTTCTGCTCGGTCTGGGTCTTGCTCATATCGATGGTATGGGCGATGCAGGGCGCGTATGCGAAGATGATGGACGGGCCGTTGTACGCCTCGGCCTCCTGGAAGGCCTTGAGGGTCTGGGCGCGATCGTAGCCCAGGGCGACGCTGGCGACGTACACGTAGCCGTAGCTCATGCACATGAAGCCCATGTTCTTCTTGTAGGTGCGCTTACCACCGGCAGCGAACTTGGCCACGGCCGCGGTAGGAGTGGACTTGGAGGCCTGTCCGCCGGTGTTGGAGTACACCTCGGTGTCCAGGACCAGGATATTCACGTTGCGGTTCATGGCGACCACGTGGTCGATGCCACCGTAGCCGATGTCGTTGGCCCAGCCGTCACCACCGATGATCCAGACGGACTTGTCGGTGAAGTAGTCGGCCAGCTCGTTGACCTTCGCCAGATCGGGGCAGTCGCACTGTGCGGCGTACTTGGCGATCACGGCCTTGGCGGCGCTCTGGGCGACGGCGGCCTCGGGGGTCTTGGAGTCGTCCCAGAACTTGAGGGCGCCGGCGATGGCGTCCTTCAGCTCAGCGGGGGCCTTCTCGCTGTTCATCACCTTATCGCAGTAGGCCTTGAGGGTCTCGCGGTTGGAATCCACAGCCAGTCGCATACCGAAACCGAACTCGGCGTTGTCCTCGAAGAGGGAGTTCGCCCATGCGGGGCCGCGGCCGTTCTTGGCCTTGGTGTAGGGGATGGTGGGGAAGGTACCGGAGTAGATGGAGGAGCATCCGGTGGCGTTAGCCACGATCATGTTCTCGCCGAAGAGCTGGCTGGCCAGCTTGACGTAGGGGGTCTCGCCGCAGCCGGCGCAGGCGCCGGAGAACTCGAAGAGGGGCTTGCGCAGCATGGCGCCCTTCAGGGTGTTCACGCTGTTCTTTCCCAGCAGGTTGTCCTCGGTGGACTCGAAGAACTTCTCGTTGGCATTCTCGCCGGCGGCGCGCTCGGCGACCAGGCTGGACCAGCTGAGGGCGTTGTTCTCGGGCTTGCCATCCTTGGCGGCCTTGGCGTTCACGGGGCACTGGTCGAGGCAGACACCGCAAGCCATGCAGTCTTCCACGTAGACCTGGACCTTGAAGCGCAGTCCGTCAGCCTTGGGCATGGCCTCCTTGGTCTGGAAGGTGGCGGGGGCGTTCTCGAGGGCCTCGGGCTTGAAGAGCTTGGTGCGGATAGCGGCGTGGGGGCAGCTGGAGGCGCAGATGCCGCACTGGATGCACTTGTCCATGTTCCATTTCGGCACGCGAGGCGCGAAGCCGCGCTTCTCGAGAGCGGCGGTACCGGTGGGCAGGGTGCCGTCGAGGCTCATGGCGGAGACGGGGATGGAGTCGCCGTTATTGCGCATGGAGGGCTCCACGATCTTGCGGGCAAAGTCGTCGGCATCATCGGGGATGAGCTTCTGGTGTTCCACGCAGGGCACGCCATCCAGGGAGGCGGGCACCTTCACCTGCACGCAGGCGTCGGCGGCGGCATCCACCAGCTCGTTGTTCATGTCGATGACCGCCTGGCCCTTCTTGGCGAAGGTCTTGGCGTTGAGGGCCTTCATCTCCTTGGCGGCGTCCTCGAAGGGAACGATGCCGGAGATCTTGAAGTATGCCACCATCATGACGGTGTTGGCACCCTTGCCGCGGAGACCGGGCTTGGTCTTCACGATGGCATCGGCGTTCACGTTGTAGAACTTGATGTCGTTCTTGACGATGTACTCCTGCATGTCGCGGGTCAGCTTGCCGAAGACCTCCTCGTTGGAGTAGGGGCTGTTCAGCAGGAAGGCGCCGCCCTTCTTCAGGCCCTTGAGCAGGTCATAGCGGCCGATGTAGGCGGGGCAGGAGCAGCTCACCAGGTCGGGGCTGGTGATGAGGTAGGTGGACTTGATGTGGCTATCGGAGAAGCGCAGATGGCTGCAGGTCAGACCGAAGGACTTCTTGGAGTCGTAGGCGAAGTATGCCTGCGCGTCCTTGTTGGTCAGGTGTCCGATGACCTTGATGGTGGTCTTGTTGGCGCCCACGGTGCCGTCGCCGCCCAGTCCGTAGAACATGCACGCGGTGGTGCCGGCGGGCTCGGTGGTGATGTGCTCCTCGATCTTGAGGCTGGTGTGGGTCACGTCATCGTCGATACCGACGGTGAAGCCATGGAAGCCCTTGTTCTCGAGGTGCTTATAGACCGCGAGGATCATGGAGGGAGTGAAGTCCTTGCTGGAGAGGCCATAGCGTCCGCCGATCACGGTAATGGCGGGGTCGTTGATAGCGACCTTCACGTCCATGTAGAGGGGCTCGCCGATGGCGCCGGGCTCCTTGGTGCGGTCGAGGACGGCGATGCGCTTGACCGTCTTGGGCAGAGCGGCCAGGAACTTGTCGGCGTAGAAGGGGCGATAGAGGCGGACCTTCACCAAGCCGTACTTGGTGCCGCGGGTGCTGTTGAGGTAGTTAATGGTCTCCTCAATGGCCTCGCAGGAAGAGCCCATGGCCACGATCACATCGGTGGCGTCGGGAGCGCCGACGTAGTCGAAGAGGTGGTAGGCGCGGCCAGTGACCTTCGCCACGGCGTCCATCTTGGCCTGGACAATGTCGCCCACTGCCATGTAGTACTTATTTACGGTCTCGCGGCCCTGGAAGTAGACGTCGCCATTCTGGGCACCCACCTTGGTGACGGGGGCCTCGGGGCGCAGGCCACGGGCGCGGAATTCCGCGATGGCCTTGCGATCCACCAGCTTGGCGATCTCCTCGTAGGGGATCTCCTCGAACTTGTGGACCTCGTGGCTGGTGCGGAAGCCATCGAAGAACTGGAGGAAGGGCACCTTCGCGGTGTAGGTGGAGAGGTGTGCGACCAGCGCCATGTCCATCTCTTCCTGGACGGAGTTGGCAGCCAGCATGGCGAAGCCGGTGTTGCGGCAGGCCATGACATCGGAGTGGTCACCGAAGATGGCGAGGGACTGGCAGGCCAGAGAGCGTGCGGTCACATGGAAGACGGTGGGCAACATCTCGCCCGCGATCTTGTACATGTTGGGGATCATCAGGAGCAGACCCTGAGATGCGGTGTAGGTGGTGGTCAGGGATCCGGCGGCCAGCATGCCGTGGACGGCGCCCGCGGCACCGGCCTCGGACTGCATTTCGACCACGGAGACCTGCTTGCCCCAGATATTCCGCTTGTCCTCAGCGGCCCACTGGTCAACCCACTCGCCCATGGTAGAGGAGGGAGTGATGGGATAGATGGCGGCGGTTTCGCTCAGAGCATACGCCACGTATGCGGCTGCGTAGTTGCCGTCCTGGGTGTTGATTTGACCCGACATTTGTTTTCTCCTGTGTGTTATGTTGCTTTGTCCTGGCCGGAAAAAAAGAGACCATCGACAATGTTTTTCGCCCCGCAAACAGCGATAGGGCGCCGACGCCTAAGACGCCGACGCACTCACGCTATCTACGGGGAAAAGGGTCGCGACAAGGGATTCCCTTCCGTAAACGCGGGAATATATGCCCTCATTCCCGGTCTGCGCACAAGCGCTACGCGCTTTTGGAAAAGGAGGGAAAGGATCAGTATTTAGTAGGTTAGTGGTTAGCCGTTAGTTGTTCGGTCGCTGCGCGGCTCTTCCGCGGTACTCAGTCGCGGTACTTGCACCGCCGCCTTGATCGGCGAGATTCCCGCGGAGCGACCTTATAAACTAGTCACTAACCACTAATTGTTAAGCACTTACGGCGTGCGTTAGCGTGCCGGTGCGCCGGCGCTCAGCGGCACGCACTGTTTTGTAACGCAGAGCAGTCGATTAGCGTTGGTGAGGATGGTTTCGAGCTGTGTCGAAGAGAGATTGAGTCGTTTTTGGAGAAGGACTCGTTCGTCTGCGCAATCGAAGAGTGGGTAATCGGAGCCGAAAAGGAAATTCTCGATAGGGAAGCTATGGAAGATCTGTTCCAGGAGCTCCTGGGGGATAGCGAAGAGGGAGCTGGAGGTATCCATGAGGATATCGAGTCCCTTGAGGGCCTCGACCACGTAGGGCCAGTGCCAGACGCCTCCGAAGTGTGCAGCGATGAGCTCCAGCTTCGGGAATTTCCGCTTGATGGCGGCCACCTTGAAGGGGCAGGAGGGATTTTCGGCAGGCGGGAGCTTGTCTCCCACGTGAACCAGGACGGTGAAGCGTCCCTCCACGGCGCCAAAGAATGGCTCCAGCCGCGGGTCATCCAGTCGGAAGCCCTGAAAATCGGGATGGAGCTTGATGCCGTGAATTCCGCGATCCCAAAGGAACGCAAGCACATCGTCCATCTTCGGATAATCGGGATGGATGGTGCCGAAGGGGATGGCGCCGGGAGTGCCGACGAGGGAGGCGGCGTAGTTATTTGCGGGTTCCACCTGTTCGGGCTTGGTTGCGGCAGAGAGGACGCTGGAGTATTCCAGTCCGGCCTTCTGCATACGGGGGACCATGTCCTCCCAGAATCCGCCGCCGATGGCGGGAATTCCGTAGTGTTCCTGGAGCTGTGCCACCGCCTTCGCTGCGATTTTCGGATGGAAGGCGTGTGCGTGGATATCGATTCTAGGGAGAGAGGACATTCTCCGGGGTTCCTTGATCTTGCCGTGAGGGAGGAAAAAAGCGCGGGGCGATCTAGCGGAGGCTGGGGATTTACCACGAGAGGAGTGTTTTTTTCGCGTGGTGTCCCCCTGCCCCGCCGGAACCGCCCCGGGGGTGGAGTCCCGCGCATGGGATCCTAGTGGATGCGCGGTGCGGGGACTCCTTCTGGCGTTGGTTGCCTATACGTGGGAATTCTTGGCGGCCCACTGTGCCACGAAGTCCAGGAGCTGTTCGTTGACGGGGATCAGCTTCGGACGTTTGGCGAAGGCATTCGCCAGGGCATTCCGGAATGCCTGCTGAGGCAGTCGGGTCACGCCCAGGGCGGCCAGCAGTCCGAACATGACCGTATTGGCGCCCTTGGGATTGCCGCCCTCGTCAGCCAGCTGCTGGGCCGGCACGCCGATGCCCTTCACGCCGGCGGGCATCTCCACCTCGCCCATGACGGCATCGTAGATGATGACGCCGCCGGGCTTCACGTCGTTCTTGAACTTCTCCAGAGAGGGGCGGTTCATGGCGACGAGCACATCGGGGTTGTAGATCACGGGGGAGCCGATGTCGTGGGTGGCCAGGGTGACGGAGCAGTTGGAGGTGCCGCCGCGCTGTTCGGGGCCGTAGGAGGGATACCAGGAGACGGTGCGTCCCACGGAGAGTCCCGCCTGAGCGATCATGGTTCCCAGGGAGAGGACGCCCTGTCCGCCAAAGCCGGCGATCTTGACCTGGACATCGGGAAGGGGCTCCTGTGCGGGATGCTCCTCATTGCCGGCGCCGAAGAGCTTATCCAGGGTCTCCTTGGAGAAGTCGGAGACGGCGCGCTGCACCACGGGTGCCTCGGTGTTGTCGCGGAAGTTCCCCAGCGGGAACTCCTGGGTCATCACGTTGTTGATCCACTCGTTGGTGTCATTGGGGGAGAGCTTCAGGTTGGTGGGGCAAGCGGAGAGGACCTCCACGAAGGTATATCCCCTGCCCTCCTTCTGAATCTGTAGCGCCTTGCGGATGGCGGTGCGCGCCTTCCGGATGTGTGCGGGATCGGTGAGTGCCACGCGCTCCACAAAGACGGGCGCCTTCAGATTGCTGATGAGCTCGCACATGTGGATGGGGTATCCCTGGGTCATGGGATCGCGGCCGTTGGGGCAAGTGACGGTTTTTTCGCCCACCAGGGTGGTGGGTGCCATCTGTCCGCCGGTCATGCCGTAGACGGTGTTGTTCACGAAGAAGACCGCCAGCTTTTCGCCGCGGTTAGCGGCCTGGAGGGTCTCGTTGAGGCCAATGGAGGCCAGGTCGCCATCGCCCTGGTAGGAGATGACCACCTTGTCCGTGGCGCGGGAAACGCCGGTAGCCACGGCGGGGGCCCGTCCGTGAGCGACCTGGATGTTTCCGCAGTCGAAGTAGTAGTATGCGAAGACGGCGCAGCCCACGGGGCTGATCATGACCGCCTGGTCCTGCATATCGAGATCATGGAGTGCCTCGCCGATGAGCTTGGTGAGCACGCCGTGGCCGCAGCCGGGGCAATAGTGGGTCGCGGTCTGGGCGGCGCCTCCCTTGCGGGGGAAGGTCTTGTAGAGTCCCGTGGAGGAAATGATTTTCTCAGACATCCTGATGTTCTCCTGTCCTTCTTATAGCACGGAAAGAATCTGGTTGAGGTCGAGCAGGTTACCGCCGAGGCGGCTAACCAGGTCCACGGGCACGGCGCAATCCACCGCCAGGCGGATGTCGTCGCGCATCTGGCCGTTGCTCATCTCCACGGAGACGAAGCGCTTGGTGCCGTTGGCGACCAGCTCCTTGAGGCGTTTTTCGGGGAAGGGGAAGAGGGTCTTGGGACGCAGGAGTCCCACCTTCTTGCCGGCCTGTCGGGCGGTATCCACGGCGCTGCGGGCGATGCGGCTGCTGATGCCGTAGGCGACCAGGACGGTCTCCGCGTCGTCAGTCTGGTAGTCCTCCCAGCGCGCCTCGCTCTCGCGGATCTTCGCGTATTTCTCCTGGAGGAAGTCATTGAACTTACCCAGCTGGTCAAAATCGAGGAAGATGCTAGTGACCAGATTCTGGCGGGTCTCGGCGGTGCCGGCGACGGCCCAGGAGGCATCCACCTTGGGCTCAATGGCCTTTTCGGGGAGCTTGAGACTCTCCATCATCTGGCCGAGGGTGCCGTCTGCCAGAACGAAGACAGGCGTGCGCCACTTGAAGGCCAATTCGAAGGCCTTCATGGTGAAATCGCACATCTCCTGGACGCTGTTAGGAGCCAGGACGATGCAGCGGTAGTTGCCGTGTCCGCCGCCCTTGACCACCTGGTTGTAGTCGCCCTGCTCGGGGCCGATGTTTCCCAGTCCGGGGCCGGCGCGCATGACATCGACCAGGACCACGGGCAGCTGTGCGCCTGCGCAGTAGCTGATGCCCTCGCTCATAAGGGAAATTCCGGGGCCGCTGGAGGCGGTGAAGACGCGGTGTCCGGTGGAGGCGGCGCCGTAGCACATGTTAATGGAGGCCTCCTCGGATTCGGCCTGGAGGAACTTTCGTCCCACCATGGGGAAGTATTTGGATGCCTCCTGAAGCACCTCGCTGGCGGGGGTGATGGGGTATCCGAAGTAGCAGTCTGCGCCGGCGTAGAGTGCGCCGATGACGACGGCGGTATTGCCTTTGACCAGTTTGCTAGCCATGCTTTTCTCCTATTCGCTCCTGTCTGGAGGGTTAGTCCCGCTGGGGGATGTGGATCTCGATGGCGTTGGGCTCGGGGCAGCTGTAGAAGCAGGATGCGCAGCCTACGCAACCCTCGCCCGTATATTCGGCGGAATAATACCCGCGCTCATTGAGGGTCTTGCCGATGCGGAGGCACTGCTTGGGGCAGGCGACCACGCACCGGGAGCAGGACTTGCACTCCAGGGGGTTGATGAGCGGGTATGGCTTGTTCTTTTCAATTTCCATGGCGGATCGGTCCGGTGTGTTGATGTTGGGAAAGAGGAAAAGAGGCGGGAAATACAACAGAAAACGGTCACGCCCCGGGGCCTTGCGACACCGGGGCGTTCAGGGACTACTTCAGGAAGAAGGCGCGCAATTCGGCGCGACTCTTCGCGTTGCAGAGCTCGTCCATGTTCTTGAGGCTGCAGAGCCGTGAGGCCTGGTGGGCGATATACTGCATGTATGGGCTGTCGTGGTCCTTGGGTGCCAGTGTCAGCATGATGAGCCGGACGGTCTTGTCGCCCTCCTGGATGCCGTGTCCATCCTTGAAGATGGCAACCACGGAGATCATCTGCTGGACATGGGCGGTCTTGGCGTGGGGCATTGCGATGCCGCCATCCAGGATTGTGGAGGCCAAGGCCTCGCGGTTGCGCACATCCTGGACGCAGGCATCGAAGTCATCCACATATCCGCAGCGGTAGAGGTGTCGGACGACCTCCTCCACCGCAGATTCGTAGGAGTCGGCCTGCAGATCGGTGACCGCGCAGTTTTCGGGGATGACCTGTTCCAGAGGCAGGTAGTCGGTGCCGGTGTAGGGGACCACGACATCGTAGACTGCGGCGTCCTTGGCGACGGTATCGGAGGGCGAGAGCCGCCGCATCTCCTCCACATTCTGGTAGAGCTCGTAGGTGGTCTCGTTGTAGATGTTCTTGATGGTGGGCACATCGGCCTTAGCGCACTCGAAGGCGATGACATTTCCGGAGACGGTCATCACGAAGGAGGTGCGCTCCTTCCGGAAGTTCACCACACTGTAGTCCTTGGCGAAATCGCTGTGGCGGAAGCCCTCCTGGCGGAGGTTGGTGATGAGCTGCCGCACCAGGAAGTCCAGGACCACCTGGGAGGTCACGGGGAATTCCATGTGGACGGAGAGCGCATCCGGCTTCTGGTGGCGCACGCCACGTCCAGGCATGGTGAGGGTGACCATCAGGAGAGGCGGCGCCACGAGGGTGGTGAGGAGGGTCATGATGATGGCCACGCCGAAGAGCTGGGTGTCCACGATGGGCACGCTCTGTCCGTTGAGGGTCATCATGGTGGTGGCGCCGATGCCGGCGATGATCAATGCCACCTCGCCACGGGGAATCATGCCGCAGCCGATGCGCAGGGCGCCGCGCCAATTGAAGTTGACGAAGAGCGCGGGGAGCATGCAGCCGATGATCTTACCCAGCACTGCCAAGAAGGAGAAGAGCAGTCCGAAGCGCAGGACATGCCAGTCGGCGAAGACACGCACATCCACCATCATTCCCATGACCACGAAGAAGATGGGTACCAGGAAGCCGTAGATGCTGTCCAGCTTGAGCTGGATGGCAAAGGAGAGATCGCTGCGGGAGAGGCTCAGGCCGGCGGTGTAGGCGCCGATAATCATGGCAAGGCCGCACTTCTCCATGATGCCGGAGAGCAGCAGCGCGGCGCCCAATGCCAGTACGGCGTAGGTGACCTTGGAGTGGAAGCGCTTGAGGAAGCGCGCGAACCAGTGGGAGCAGACAAGTCCCACGGCGGTGAAAAGAATCCAGATTCCGATGGACTTTCCGGCAACCAGGCCGATCTTCCCCCAGGAGACGCCGGAGGCACCGCCGTCACCGCCGCCAACCAGACCCATGACCACCGCCAGGCAGACAATGCCCAGCACGTCGTCAATCACGGCGGCGGCAAGAATCGTGGTGCCCTCGGGACTATCGATGGCCTTGCGCTCGGAAAGAATTCGTGCGGAGATGCCGACGCTGGTGGCGGTGGAGAGGATTCCCAGGAAGAGCGCGCGGGGATCCATCAGTCCGCAATGATAAACGAAGTGTCCCAGCACATCGCCCAGCAGGAAGGAGGCGATCACGCCGCCCAAGCCCACCAGGGTGCCCGCCAGAGAGTAGCGGAAGAAGGTCCGGAAGTCTGTCTCAAGACCCGACTGGAACAGCAAGACGATGGAGCCGATGGTGGCCAGGGCATAGAGGTTCATGGACACCGGAATCCCCGCACTGCCCGCAGAAAGCGGGAAAAGACCATTCGGGAACAAGAACGGAATCGAAACACCACCCAACAAATACGGCCCTAGCAAAATACCCGTCGCTAGTTCACCTAGAACAGATGGGATCTTCACTCGCGCCGCTAGCCGCCCCACGATCTGCGAGGCAAACAACAAAATCCCCAGCTGCAAAATCAAAACCGCAAGCTGTTGCGTGACTGTCTGTTCTTCCATGTGATTCCGAAGGCTCCTTTCTCAAGAAGAAAAAATTGAGAGTTAGGTTTGAAGGCAACCGCATAATATAATCCACGCAAGGCCCCCCCGGGTCCATTTTGTCGCATTTTGTCATATATTTACCCCAGCAATACTCAAGGCGCGAGTTTGCAGGAAGACTACCAAAGGAGGTCGGGGCATGCGCCCCCGTGCCCCTGCCTATTTTCTTCCGCCTACGGCGGCACTGGTACCGTTTCCTAGGGGATATATTACGGGCTTGCGCCGGCTTTTGGTAGGAACGCGAACTAGGAGTCTTGCCTCCTGGTCCTTCGCCCAGATAGCCCTTTCCCCTTTTCTTTTGTACGAAAATTCATCTATTTTGGATTCACAGTCATGAAAACTTCTTTGAAATGGCTTCGCGACTACACCGCGATTCCCTGGTCTGCCAAGGAGTTAGCGGATCGACTGACGACAGTTGGCCTGGAGCCGGAGAGCATTGAGGAGACAGGGAGTGTCCCCCAGGGCGTGGTGGTCGCGCGGATTTTGTCTCGTGTGCCCCATCCCAACTCCGACCACATGAGTGTCTGCATGGTGGAATACGGTGCTGCGGAGCCCATCCAGATTGTGTGTGGCGCCCCGAACTGTGATGCGGGCAACGTGGTGCCTCTGGCGTTGATTGGCACGAATTTTGGCGGTGGCTTCGTGATCAAGAAGAGCAAGCTTCGTGGCGTGGAGTCCTGCGGCATGATGTGTTCCGCCCGTGAGCTGGGCCTCTCCGAGGACCACGACGGCCTGCTGATCCTCCCCCCCGACACCCCGCTGGGCACCTCCGTGCGGGATCTGTATAGCGGCGACACGGTGATTGACTGGGAGGTGACCCCGAATCGTCCCGACTGGCTCAGCCACATCGGCATTGCCCGTGAGATCTGCGCGTTGTCGGGCGAGAAGCTGGTTCTTCCCGAGAATCCGATTGTCTCCCGCAAGTCCAACGAGGCCCCCGCCAAGATCTCCATTGAGGCGCCGGAGTTCTGCTCCCGCTACATCGGCCGTGTCTTCGAGAATGTGAAGATTGGTCCCTCTCCCGCCTGGATGAAAGAGCGTCTGGAGGCCGTGGGCCTGCGTTCCATCAACAACGTGGTGGACATCACCAACTACATCATGCTAGAATACGGCCAGCCCCTCCATGCCTTCGACCTGGATACCCTGGCGGGACACCAGATCCGTGTGCGCCGCGCCGCGGATGGCGAGACCATCACCACCCTGGACGGCACCAAGCTGACCCTAACCAAGGAGAACCTCCTCATTGCCGACGCCGAGAAGGGCGTGGCGCTGGCGGGCATCATGGGTGGCGAGAACTCCATGATCACCGACAAGACCACCACCGTCCTCATCGAATCCGCCGCCTTCGACCGCACCAATATCCGTCTCTCCTCCCGCGCCCTGAACAAGGCCACCGACGCCAGCTACACCTACGAGCGCGGCGTGGCGCCCGAGACCAGCGCCCTGGCAAGCGAGCGCGCAGCCAGCCTCCTGTGCCAGCTGGCCGGCGCCACCCAGGTAGGCGAGACCATCGACTGCTATCCACGCCCCTGGCAGCCCGAGACCATCACCGCCAGCGCCAAGCGCATCGAGGAACTCATCGGAATCCCTCTGGATGCCGAGAAGGTCTCTTCTCTTTTGGCGCGTCGCGGCATTGAGACCGTGAAGATTGATGGCGACCTGGTGACGGTCCGCACTCCCTGGTGGCGTTTCGACCTGCATGCCGCCGTGGATCTCTCCGAGGAGGTTGCGCAGCTCACGGGCCTGGATGCCATTCCCGAGGCGACTCCCGTATCCGCCTTGGGCGGCAGCGCCAAGGACGACTGCTACCTGTTGCAGGAGAAGGTCCGCCATCTCCTCATGGCGCTGGGTCTGGACGAGGTCATGAACTACACCCTCTGGTCCCAGAGCCAGTGCCTGGCCGGCACCAACCTGGAGCCCAAGGACCTTCTGCAGGTCTCCAACCCCATCTCCTCCGATACCGCATTCCTGCGCCCCACCCTGCTGCCCGGACTGCTCCAGGTGGTCTCCCACAATGTCTCCCGCAACCAGCACGACCTGCGACTCTTCGAGATGGGCCGCGTCTTCCAGTGGAAGGACGGCAAGCCCGTGGAGAGCCTCCATGCCGGCATTGCGCTGACTGGCCGCGTGCATCCCGAGCGCTTCGGCAAAGAGAAGGCGGTGACTGCGGACTTCTACGACATGAAGGGCATTGTGGAGGGCTTCCTGGAGGCCTTCGAGCTGGGCGGCTTCACCCGTTGCGAGGCGGCGGAGCATCCCGCCTTCAAAAAGGGCGCCTGCGCGCGCTTCGTTGCCAAGAACAAGAAGGACCTAGTCTACCTGGGCGTGGCCAATGCCTCCCTGACCAAGGGCATGCGCCTGCGCAGCCCGCTGCTGCTGGCGCTCATTGACGTGGAGGCCGTGGCCGCAGCGCCGCATCCCTCCAAGAAATACCAGGAACTGCCCCACTTCCCCGGAGTGGAGCGCGATATCTCCTTCGTGGCGCCCGCATCCCTCACCAACCAGCAGGTCCTGGACGCCATCAAGTCGTTGAAGATCGACAAGGTGACCCAGGTCTCCGTCTTCGACATCTTCGAGGACGCCAAGGTGCTGGGCGAAGGCAAGCGTTCCATGGCCTACACCATCACCTACCAGGATCCCGCCAAGACCCTCACCGACGACGAAGTCAACCAGCTTCAGGAGAAGCTCCGCCAGGGTCTGGTGAAGAAGTTGGGCGTGGAGCTACGATAGCCCCATGGGCGTTCTGACCGTCATTGCCACCCCCATCGGGAATCTGGGGGACTGCTCCCCCAGAACCCGTGAGGCGATCTCCGCCCAGGAGATCCTCTGCTGCGAGGACACCCGACACACCGGAAATCTGGTGAGCCTGCTGGGCATTCCCCGTCCGGCGCTCTATGTCGCCAACCACGAGCACAACGAGCGGGAGATGGCCTCCCGCATCGTGGCGTGGCTCAACGAAGGCAAGCGCGTAGGGATCTGCAGTGACGCCGGATATCCGTTGGTCAGCGATCCCGGCTACCCGGCGGTGGCCGCCGCCATTGCCGCGGGACACGAGATCCGCGTAATTCCCGGCGCCAGCGCGGTGCCCGTGGCGCTCATCTCCTCCGGACTGCCGCCCTCCAGCTATATCTTCAAGGGCTTTCCGCCCCGAAAGCCGGGCCACCGCAGGAGCTTCCTCCTGGAAGACGCCGCCAGCCGACACACGCTGGTCTTCTATGAATCCCCCTACCGCGTAGGAAAATTCCTGTCGGAGGCATTGGAGGTCCTGGGGGATCGCCAGGCCGCGGTCTGCCTGGAGCTCACCAAGCAATTCGAGCGCGTGAAGCGCGGATCCCTCTCCCAATTGGCGGAACTCTTCGCCAAGACTCCCCCAAAGGGCGAGGCCGTCATCGTGATCCGTGGAAACACCGGCGAAGCCGTCCCCACCGCGGAAGACACTGACGACTCTACCGACAACGCCGAATCTGAGGAGTAGTCCGACCATGCCACAGGTATTATTGATTGACGCCTATTCCCAGATCTTCCGGCTCTTCTATGCCATCCGGAATCTGACCAACGCCAAGGGCGAGCCCACCAATGCGCTCTTCGGCATGGCGCGGCTCTTCCTGCAGCTGGAAGACGAATTCCCCTGCGATTACGGTGCAATGGTCTTCGACCACGGCAAATGCGTCCGGCGCACCGCGCTGTTGCCCGCATACAAAGCGCAGCGCCCCCCCATGCCCGAGGAATTGCGTGCGCAGGTCCCCAAGATCCGCCAGTGGGCGCAGGCCTTCGGCTGGAGTGTAGTGGAGCGCGAGGGCTTCGAGGCCGACGACTTGCTGGCCGGCATCGCCGGCGAACGCCATGGCGAGACCGTCCGGATTCTCACGGGCGACAAGGACCTTGGGCAGCTCGTGAAGGACGGCGAGGTGCTGCTATTGAAGCCCGGCAACTCCAAGGCTCCCTGGGAGGAGATTGGCGAAGCGAAAGTCCAGGAGAAATTCGGCGTCACTCCCAGCCAGCTAAAGGACTACTTGGCGCTGGTGGGCGATACCGCCGACAACATCCCGGGCATCCCCGGATGCGGCCCCAAGACCGCCGCGCGCCTCCTGCAGCAATTCGGGTCATTGGAGGAGCTCGCTGCACGCCTTGAGGAGCTCCCCGCCGGAAAGATGAAGGACACCCTGAAGGAGCACCAGGAGCACCTGAAGCAGAACCAGGAGCTGGTCCGCTTGGACACCCCGTTGCCCGAGGGCTGGAAGGACATGTCCTCCATCCGCAAACATCGCCCCGACTGGAACGCCCTCGCCGACCTCTGTCAGCAGGAGGGCTTCAAGGCCATCCTGTCCGAGATCCAGAAGCGGAAGGTGCCCCAGCAGCTCATGCTCTTCTAGGAATCACAGTCCCAAAAACACAAAATCCCGCCTTGGCAACACAATGCCAGGACGGGATTTTTTTGCGTACGCGACTCCTTCGCGCCTAGAGTTTCTTTGAGAGGACGAAGAGTGCCTGTTCTGCCTTCAGGTTATGTCCTTCTCCGTAGGGCTCGGCCTTTCCGTTGACCAGGCACCACATCTTGAGGATCTTGACCTTGTCTTCCTCCACCCAATCCAGGAAGTCATTGAGGGTGCAGAGATGGATATTTGGGGTGTTATACCAAGTATGCGGCAGGGAGGAGGTGCGGGGCATGCGTCCGCCCAGGCTGAATGCCAGGCGGACCCTCCAGTGGGCGAAATTCGGGATGGAGACCACCACCTTCTTTCCAATGCGGAGGAGTTCCCGGAGCACATCGATGGGGTGCTGCAGGGTCTGGAGAGTCTCTTCCAGAATCACGAAATCGTAGCTCTTGTCCTGGAAGTTCTTCAAGCTCTTCTCCAGATCGCCATGATAGGTGGGGATGCCGCGCTCGATGCAGCGCATCGCCATCTCCTGGTTAATCTCGATGCCCTGGACTACGGCCTTTCGGGAATCGGAGAGCCGCACCAGCAGATCGCCCTCGCCACAGCCCACATCCAGGACCGTAGCGCGGTTAGGGACGACCTCCTCGATGAGGCGATCCTGCCAGCGGTAGGGCGGCGGCGCCTCCACCACTCCCCGAGCGCCATCCTGGATGGCCTCCCGGACCATGGCGCGCAGGGTATCGAAATCGCTGTCCTGAGCCCGGACCTCCAGCTTCTCCAAAAAAAGATCCAGTCCCGGCAACGGAGATGCTATTGACGTATCGTCTGGCTTTTTTTTCGCAGACTCTTTTAGGTTCGGCCTACCCTTCTTTGTAGCCGCGATCGCGGGCTTCTTACGCGCAGATTTTTTAAGAGGGGTGGACTTCCCACTGCGTGATGAGAACAACGTCACTGCCGATTCATTGTCTGCCTTTTTTTCTGCCACCATTCTTCCGGATGTCGCGTCGCTAGTTGAGCTCGTAACCTGCGTCGTTTTGGTGGACTTTCTCGCCTTCTTTAGCATGTCAGTAAACTGACTCTCCGATGTCGGGACTGGAAATTGTCGTGTGGGGGAATCTCGTTCCGCCCTAGGGTGCGATGAGCCGCACAAATGTAACGCCTGCGCCACCCTCCATGGGGTTGCTTCCCAGGTAGAACTCCTGGACCATTGGCTGGCGCTTCAGAAATTGGTGAATGGCCTCCCGGAGTCGTCCGGTGCCGAAGCCATGGACAATGCGGACCTCGCCGAGGTGCGCCAGGACACAGTCATTAAGATACTGCTCCAAACGCCGGAGGGCGTCGTCCACGCGCATTCCCACCAACATCAGTTCGTGGCTGGTCTGTCCCTGGAAGACGGGTGCGCGGACGGTGACGGCGGGGGCCTTCTCCTCGGGGGACTGTTCCGGGAAGACCTCGGGGCACTTCATGCGGAAGGGGAGTCCATTGACCTCCACTTCCAGCGTGCCGTGCTTCTCGTCCACCTGAAGGATGCGACCATGTGCAGAGAGCTTCTCCACCCAAATACGCCGTCCGACCGTCCACTCCTTCTTGGGGAGTTGGCGTGCATCGGGCTTTGGGGCGGTCTGTTTCCGGGTGGTCTCCAGGCGCTCCTGCTGCTGGGAGAGCCACTGCCGAGCCTTCGCGGCCTGCTCGCCTACGGAATCCCCCGCGGCGTCGCCATTCTTGCGGCCGGCCTCACGGATTTGCCGGAGGAGATTCTCCACCTGTTTTCGGGTGTTATCCAGGAGCGCCTGTGCCTCCTGGACGGCGTCATTGAGGCGCTTCTTGCGGGTGGTGCGCAATTCCGCGGATTGTTCCCGGTTCTTTGCCAGGAGCTCCTCGGCCTCCTTGCGGGTCTGCTGGGCGGCCGCGCGCTCCTCCGAAGCCTTCCGTTGCTCATTCTCCAGGCGCGAAAGGAGCTTTTCCAAACGGACCTCTTCGCCGGAGAGGAATCCCTCCGCCTTCTGGAGGACATTCTGGGGGATTCCCATGCGCTTGGCGATGGAGAGTGCGTGGCTGGCGCCAGGGCGTCCCAGTTCCAGGACGTATTCCGGCTGCAGGTCCTCCAGATTGAAGCGAACTGCGCCATTGACCATGCCGGGTGTGGCGTGGACGAAGTTCTTTACGCTTCCCAGGTGTGTGGTCGCCAGCGTGAGGCTCTGCCGGTGCGACAGCTCCTGTAGCACGGCGCAAGCGATGGCGCCGCCCTCGGCGGGATCGGTGCCGCTTCCCAATTCATCCAGGAGCACCAGGGATTCGCCGGGTGCGGCGGTCTCCCGGAGGATATCGGCGATCTGCGCCAGATGTCCGGAGAAGGTCGAGAGATTCTCGTCCAGGGACTGTTCGTCTCCGATGTCGGCCAGCACGCGGCTGAAGACGGGGAAGAGGGATTCCGGCTCCACGGGAACAGGGAGTCCGGTCTGTGCAGCCAGGCAGAGGAGTCCCACGGTCTTCAGGGTGACCGTTTTTCCGCCGGTATTGGAGCCGGTGATCGCCAGGGTCCGGGTGCCAGCAGGCAACTGGAGATCCAGGGGCACCACCTTTCTGCCAGCGCCCTCACGGGCGAATTGCGCTTCCAGGAGGGGATGCCGTGCCTGCGAAAGCCGGAGGAATCCGCCGAAAGCGGGCAGGACGCAGGAGTATTTTCCGCCCCACCGCGCCACCGCGGCGGCGGCATCCAGCTCCTCCAGGATCTCGTCGTCTCTGCGGAGGGCGGGCAACGCCTGCCGCACGCCATCAGAGAGCGCCGCCAAAATGCGCCGGCATTCCTCGCGCTCCTCGGCAGAGAGAGTGGATACCTGATTTCCCAGGCCGAGGGTGGCGGTGGGCTCCACGAAGAGCGTCTGGCCAGTGGAGGAGACATCGTGGACCAAACCGGGGACATTGGATTGGGACTCCCGACGCACGGGAACCACATAGCGGCCATTGCGCTGGGTGACAAAGCGATCCCTCAGAACGCCATCCAACGCGCTATCGTGGATCATCTCCTCCAGGGCGCGCTGGAGATGCCGCTCGGCGGCGGCCTTGTTGCGGCGCAATTCCCGGAGGCGTTCGCTGGCACCATCCAGGATAGAGCCATCGGCATCCAGAGAGCGCTGGAGGGCCTGTCGGAGGCCATCGCAACACTCCAGATCGCGAGTGGCATTCTGGAGAAAGGAGAGCTCCTGGACGCGGGGCTCTCGGAGATATCCGTAGAGATCCCAAACAACCAGAAGCAGAGAGAGACACTGTCGCAATTCCAGGCCATCCAGGACGGCATCCGATGGCTGGACATGGAGGAAGATCTGGGAGAGGTCCTCCTTCGCCAAGGAGGGCAATCCGAAGGCGCTCTCCTCCAGCTTCAATAGATCCTCGTAAAGCCCCCGGGATGCCCGGATCTTATCGAGGGAATGATAGGGACGAAGGGCGAGGACGCGGCGCAGTCCCCCCGGACTCTGCGCCTCGCGGCCGATCTCCTCCAGTAGCTGGGGATACCCCAGCACCCGAAGGGAATGTTCCTCGCCTCTCTTCATCCGACGAGCAGACTACCTCCAGGAACGGGGGGGACGGCTGCCATGGGCACCGCCACGGAACCCCTGCGCGCCACGGCCAAAGCCACTGTGGCCACCACGCTCGCTACGCTCGCCATCACGGCCGAAGGGCTTGCGGTCACGGTCGCCAAAAGGCTTGCGGTCACGATCAAAGGGCTTCCGGTCACGATCAAAGGGCTTCCGATCGCGGTCACCGAAGGGCTTCCGGTCACGGTCGAAGGGCTTCCGATCGCGATCACCGAAGGGCTTGCGGTCACGGTCAAAGGGCTTCCGCTCGAAAGAGCGCTCCTCGCGGGGCTGCTGGCTTTCGCCATCCTCGGAGTACCAGGGGCGGCGCTCCTCGGCCTCAAAGGGCTTGCGGTCGCGGTCAAAGGGCTTGCGGTCACGATCAAAGGACTTACGACCGAAGGACTTCCGGTCACGATCGCCATAGGGCTTGCGCTCGCGGTCGAAGGGCTTGCGGTCGAAAGAGCGCTCCTCGCGGGGCTGCTGGCTTTCGCCATCCTCGGAGTACCAGGGGCGGCGCTCCTCGGCCTCAAAGGGCTTGCGGTCGCGGTCAAAGGGCTTGCGGTCACGATCAAAGGACTTACGACCGAAGGACTTCCGGTCACGATCGCCATAGGGCTTGCGCTCGCGGTCGAAGGGCTTGCGGTCGAAAGAGCGCTCCTCGCGGGGCTGCTGGCTTTCGCCATCCTCGGAGTACCAGGGGCGACGCTCCTCAGCCTCGAAGGGCTTGCGGTCGCGATCGAAGGGCTTGCGGCCGAAGGGCTTCCGGTCCTTATCAAAGGGTTTCCGGCCGAAGGGTTTCCGGTCACGGTCGAAAGGTTTCCGGTCACGGTCGAAGGGCTTGCGATCGAAAGAGCGCTCCTCGCGGGGCTGCTGTACCTCGGTGTCCTCGGCATACCAAGGGCGGAGCTCCTCGGCCTCGAAGGACTTCCGGTCACGGTCGAAGGGCTTGCGATCACGATCGAAGGGCTTGCGATCACGGTCGAAGGGCTTGCGATCACGGTCGAAGGGCTTGCGGTCGCGGGAGTCGGAGGAGTCCTCTTCGCGTTTGCGGTATTCGGGGAAGGGGCTAGCGGCGTAGGGGCGGTGTTCGCGATCGAAGGGCTTCTTTTCCTTCTGCCAGTAGGGCTTGGGATCGACGGCGGCGGCCTGTTCGGGAAGGCGGACCTTCTCGAAGACCTTCTGCTGCTCCTCCTCGGAGAGCATGCGCCAAGAGCCGGCGGACAGCTTGTCGTCCATCTCCAGAGCGCCAATGGCGATGCGTCGCAGGAGGGTCACCTGGAGACCCACATCCTTGCAGAGGCGGCGCACCTCGCGCTTGCGGCCCTCGCCGAGGGTGAAGATCAGAGTGCAGTGACCGCGGGAGACATTGACCTCCTCCACGTTGAGCGCGCGGAGGAATTCGTCGTTGTCATAGAATCCCTCGATCATGCGGCGGCGGAGGCTGGTGGTGAACTGTCCATCGCACTCCACGTAGTAGCGCTTCACGATCTGCCGGGAGGGATGCATGACGCGCTGAGCGTATTCGCCGTCGTTGGTGAGAATGAGCATGCCCTCGGAGTCGCGGTCCAGGCGTCCCACAGTGAAGAGGCGTCCGAAGCGCTGGGGAATCAGCTCGAAGACCAGTTTTTCGGCGTGGTCATCCTTGGCGCTGCAGGTGTATCCCACGGGCTTGTTGAGCAGGATATAGACCTTTCCCTGGGGATAGCTCTCCACGGGACGCCCCTCGAAGCAGACATGGTCCTTCGCGGGATCCACATTGTAGGCGGGAGAGACCACGGGCTCACCATTCACCGTCACACGGCCCTCCTGGATCAGCTCCTCGCAATTCCGGCGGGAGGCAATGCCCGCAGATGCCAGGAACTTGGCCAGACGCTCCTCCTTGCCAGAAGCACTGCCCTCCTCCACAACCTCCTCAGACTCGCCATCAGCCCCAACACTCGCGCCAAAGAGCAACAACACGCCCGCAGCAGTGTCACCCTCTACAACGCCCTTCTCAACGTCAGCACCAGAAAGAGACATCATCTCCTTCTCCTCCTGACCCTGCTCCAAATCCTGTGAATCCATGCTGAAAATCTCCTGGAAGTCCTTTCCGTAAAAATAAAAACATTGCGTAATATAGCGGAATTTTGACAACTTATGACACATTCTGACGACTTTTTCATAGCGACAGACAGAAACTGTCGAAATCTGCATATTTTGTCAGATTTCGTCAGGATCCTATCAGGGATTTTTTGACTCGTAGCCGGCCCGTCCGAAAATAACACGCTACATTTCTGCCTGTTTTCCTCTAGACGGGCTTGTCTTTCTTGGATTTTTTGCGCATACTCTTGTTATCGCCCGTCGTTTTGTTAACGATTTCCGTTTTTTGTTCTCCCTAAAAACCGTTCAAATCTCGGATTCACCATGTCTCCCATCAAGAAGACTCCTGCCAAGGCCTCTGTGAAGAAGGCCGCCTCTCCCATCATTACTGCTGCGAAGACTCCTGCGCGGTTGCGTGTCGCCTTCATTGGCACGGGTGGAATCAGTGTCATGCATCTGGGTGCCTACAGCCGTCTCCCCGAGTTCGAGGTTGTGGCCAGCTGTGACATCAAGCCCGAGCGCAACGCGTGGTTTGTGCAGCAGCCGGGCATGCAGAATGTGCGTACCTATCTCGACTACAACGAGATGCTGAAGAAGGAGAAGTTGGATGTCGTGGATGTGTGCACTCCCAACGGCGTCCATGCGGAGGCGGCCATTGCTGCCTTGAAGGCCGGCTGCCACGTGATGGTGGAAAAGCCGATGGGCATGAATCCGGAGGAGTGTGCAAAGATGTGTGCCGTCGCGAAGAAGGCGGGCAAGATTTTGGGCGTGGGCTTCCAGTTCCGCTACAACAGCAGCACCCAGATGTGTCGTCGCGCCTTTGATGCCGGGGTCCTCGGCGATGTGCTAGTCGTGAAAGTACAGGCCATGCGTCGTCGTGGCGTGCCCAACTGGGGCGTCTTCGGTCAGAAGGAGTTGCAGGGTGGCGGTCCCATGATCGACATCGGGGTGCACATGATCGAGTGTTCCCACTACGCGGTGGGGCAGCCGGTGCCCGTGGCGGCCACTGGCATGACCTGGACCTACCTGGGCGACAAACCCTCCCAGGTCGTGAGCTGCTGGCCCAACTGGGACTACAAGAACTACACCGTGGAGGATCTCTGCGTGGGTCAGGTGCGCTTCGCCAACGGCATGCTCATGCAGATTGAGAGCGCCTTCTGCTCCCACATCGAGACGAACGAGTATCTGAACTGGCAGGTCCTGGGCACCAAGGGCGGCTTCGATTTCAAGAACGCCACCCTCTACCACGACCTGGCTGGCACCATGGTGAATTCCAAGGCGGGCTGGCTGCCCACCCAGGAGGATGCCTACCCCGTCATGTTCTACCACAAGCTCAAGGCATTCGGCGACGCCATCCGTTTCGGAAAGCCCCTGACTGCCGATGGCGAAGAGGGCCTGGCGGTCCAGAAGATCATCAACGGCCTCTACAGCTCTGCCGAGCAGGGCGGAAAGGAATTCCTCATCAAGTAGGGAAACCGCGCCACCCTCCTACCTCTTTCCACGGAACGTCATTTCTCATGGCACCCGAGCTATTCTTCTCCAAGCAACCCGTCCGCCAGGAGCCCCTGCGCCTGGCAATCCTGGGCACCGGAAACATCTCCAAGGCGCACATCGCGGCCCTCCAGAGCCTCCCCGAGGCGCGGATTGTGGCGGGATGCGATATCCGCCCCGAGCGTCTGGAGTGGTTCCGGCAGCAGCCGGGTTGCCAGGATGCGCGAATCTATGCGGACTACCGTGAGATGCTGGCGAAGGAGGAGCTGGATGTAGTGGATGTCTGCACCCCCAACAATGTCCACGCTCCGGCGGCCATTGCGTCCCTGAAGGCGGGTTGCCATGTCATGGTGGAGAAGCCCATGGCCATGGATCCCGGTGAATGCGAGAAGATGCTCCTGGCCGCCCGCAAGGCGGGAAAGCTCCTGGCGGTGGGCTTCCAGATCCGGTATACTCCGACGGTGCAGATGTGCCGTCGGGCGTTGGAGGCGGGCTTGCTGGGAGATATCCTCTACGTGAAGATTCACGCCATGCGCCGGCGCGGCGTCCCCAACTGGGGCGTCTTCGGCCAGAAGGAATTGCAGGGCGGCGGTCCCATGATCGACATCGGCGTGCACCAGATTGAATCGGCGCACTACGCCATGGGCGAGCCCCGTCCCGTGGCGGCGGCGGGCATGACCTGGACCTATTTAGGCAACAAGCCCTCACAGGTCGTCAGCAAATGGCCCGGCTGGGACACCGAGAACTACACGGTGGAGGACCTCTGCGTGGGACAGGTCCGCTTCGACACCGGCGCCCTCATGCTCATCGAGAGCGCCTTCTGCTCCCACATCGAAGAAGACACCGCCTACTGGGAACTCCTAGGCACCAAGGGCGGCTTCAACAGCCAGACCGGCACCCTCTACCACGACCAGGCAGGAACCATGCTGAATTCCACGGCGGGATACCTGCCGCCACACCCCTGGCCTACCGACTTCGTCTCCAAGCTACGGGACTTCTTTGACGCCATCCGGAAGGGCACGCCGTTGCACGCCTCCGGCGAAGAGGGTCTGGCGGTCCAGAAGATCATCGATGGACTCTACCGTTCTGCCGCAGACAAGGGCAAGGAGGTCCGGATTCCGTGAAGACGGATGTCCCCGAACTCCTGCAAGGCGGCTCCTTGGAGGCGCTGCAACTGGGTCGCGAGCGCCTGTCGGAGATCCCCGTTGACTTGGAGCTTACGGCTCCAGAGGGTTATGCGCCCCCGGAATTCGCCTGTACGGTAGAGCGCGCCGAAGAGATCTCGGGTCCCGCCACCTACCAGAAAGGCGCCAAGCGCACGGTGCGGTTCCGCCCCACAGAACGCCCCGGGTGGTCTTTTGACCGCGCGGACCTACCGGAGCAGCTGCCCATTCCCGCCGTAGTCGGGAGTGTCTGCCAGGCCAGCCGAGCCATCGTGCTGCGTTCCGGAATTGACGCCAACCGCCTGCGCATGAGCGAGCATGTGATCTGCCACCGGCTGGGGTTGGGCATCGATTGTCTGGAGGTCTCCCTGGACTCCGAGGATCCGCCCCTCTTTGACCGCGGTTCCCTCCCCCTCATGGAGGCATTGGATCGCGCTGGGCGCCGGGAGATCCCCGAGCTCCGCCTGAAATACCTCTCTCCCGAAAAGCCCCAGGCGCTCCTCCATCCAAACAACGGCGGATTTCTCCTATGGGAGCCCCCCGAGGACCCCGCCGACCATCGGCTCTTCCTGGATGTGGCAATCGGTTTTCCCACTGCCATCGGAAAAGAGCGCCTGAAGCTCTGCCTGACACCGGAGACCTTCCGCCCCGGTTGCGCCGCACGCACCAACTGCGCCGCCTCCGAAGTCCGGAAAGCGCGCCTTCTGAAGTGGTTCGTCCCCGCCCTGCGGAATCTCGGCTACACCCGAGAGAACATCCTGCTGGCGGATCGGGACCACTACCTGAATGAACCAGAAGCCTCCCTGACACTTCCCTCCGGAAAGGCGTTGGAGGCAGTCTGGCACCGTACCTGCCTGGATCTCGTGGCGGCGCTCTCGCTGCTCCCGCCCTTGTGCCGCCCCGCCGGCACCATCACCTCCTTCAAGGCCGGACACCTCCTGGATGTCCGGTTCCTCACCCTCCTCCTCGCACAAGACCGTTTGAGGGCCCTCCCCCATGGCTGACGCTATCTCGCCAGAATACTTCCCCTTCCTAAGCCGCTGGCACATGACCCTAGATGGGCACCGCATCCACTATGTGGACGAGGGTGCCGGTGTTCCTGTCGTGCTGGTAGGCGGCCTCCTGGGCTGGAGCTTCCACTACCGGAAGCTCATGCAGGCACTGCTCAAGCAGCGCTTCCGCGTGGTGGCCATCGATCCCCTGGGCTTCGGGCTCTCCGACAAGCCGAAGAAGTATGACTACTCCCTGGAGAACCACCTAGAACAGCTGACCTACTTCCTGGCGCAGGAGCAGATCCCCCGCTTCCATTTGATCTGTCACGGCAGCAGCACCATCCAGTCGCTGGGATACGCGGTGCAGCACCGCGAGCGAATCCGCCGCATTGTCATGCTGAGCCCAAACATCTTCCCAAATATGCCTTGGCTGGACATGGAGCCCATCATGACTCTCCCCGGAATGATGCAGCTCCTGGGCCGCGACACCGCATTCTATATCAAGCGGCATCTCGCCCGCGGCGTGCGCACGGCACCCATGTCCGCCCCCGAACGCCAGCTCATGCTATACCCCTATCTCACCAAGAAGGGCCGCCTTCCCTGGTATCAGTGCTACTTCAACTTCCTCAAGTGCCCCCGCCAGAGCATCTATAACCTGATGAACGAGATCATCCTCCGCCTTAAGCTGCTCCAGCCCAAAGGCGTGCTCTGCATTGGCGGCGAAGAGGACCCCACATACTATCCTCTGGTGGCCGAACGCGTCCAGCAGGTCCTCCCCGATTCCCTGGTGCTGAACTTCCCCAAAGCGGGACACTTCCTCCTGGAAGACTTCGCCGAGGATGTGATTCCCACGATCTGCCGATTCCTGGGCTAACGAATCCAAATGGACGCCGCGCACGCCTCCGAGGCCCCCGCCGAGACCTTCGACCAGGGGCTCTTCTTCCAGCATCTGACCAATCCCGCTCTCGGAATGCCCCTGCGGGCCTTCCAAAATCTGGATTCCACAAACCAGTATCTACTGGACCAGGCGGCGAAGGCGGCCACAGAAGGCACCCTTGCCCTGGCGGAATCCCAAAATGCGGGTCGCGGGCGTCACCGGCGCCTCTGGCACTCCCCCGCAGGAAGGAATCTCTATTTTTCGCTGTTGCTCTGGCCAAAGACCTCGCCTGTCCGACTCTCACAGTTGGCCATGCTCACCGCATTGGCCTTGCATGCCGCCGTGTTGAAGCAGGATCCGACACTTCCTTTAGGTCTCAAATGGCCCAATGACCTGTGGCTGGGCTCCCGAAAGCTCTCCGGAATCCTCTGCGAATGCCCGGCGGAGGAGCTCAATGGCACCCACGGCATCGTGATCGGCGTGGGAATCAACGTGAATGCCCTCGCCGAGGACTTTCCGCCGGAACTCCAAGAGACCGCCACCTCGTTGCGAATGCACGCGGGACGCACCTTCTCCCGGGAAATCCTGCTGGCCGACTTCTGCGACGAATTCTACGCACTCTATCAGCGCTGGCTCCTCTCTATTAACCTGGCGCCCTTCCTGCCGCTCTGGCGGAAACACGATATCCTCCTGGGGAAGACCATCACCGTGGAACGCCCCACGGATACCCCCACCGGCACCGTCCTGGGATATACCGACCAGGGACTGCTCCTGCTGCAGACTCCCGAAAAGACTCTCGTGATCTCGGCGGGCGATATCCATATTCGCCACGAATCCCTCCGGCAGGATTCCTAGCGCGAAAACGGAAACGCGCACCGCCAATTCGCGGGTGTTTTGGGCTGTAAAGTCCTAGGTGGCGGGGCTATATTTTCCGCCGTCTTGAGAATCTTCCTTTTCCTACGCAAATCCCCCCTTCGGAGACCCCTTCCATGAGCCGCTATACCAAAGACCACCTATACACCATTCTCGCCCCCGTTGGTCAGGAACACCTCCTGCATTTCTGGGACCTGCTCTCTGAAGAGGAGCGGGATGTGCTAGGCGACCAAATCAATTCCATCCGCTGGACGGAGGTCTTGCAGTGGTTCCACCAGGTGCAGGACGCCCGCGACGCCGCAATCCCCTTCGACCAACTGACCCCCGCGCCCTATGTCCCACTGACTCCCGCCACGCCCGCAGAGGCGATCCGCCAAGAAGAGGCGATCCAGGCCGGCGAGGAGCTGTTGCGCCAGGGAAAGGTAGCCGGTTTCACGGTGGCAGGCGGACAGGGCACGCGCCTGGGCTATGATGGTCCCAAGGGCACCTACTGCTTCTCCCCCATCCACAACAAGTCCCTCTTCCAATATTTCGCAGAGGGAATCCTCCGGAACCGCGAGAAGTACGGCTGCGCGATCCCCTGGTATATCATGACCAGTCCCGCCAACCACCAGGCCACCGTCGACTTCTTCGAAAAGAATGCCTTCTTCGGCCTCCCCAAGGAGGATGTGCGCTTCTTCACCCAGGGACAGCTCCCCGGCTTTGACCAGGACGGGAAGGCCTTCCTGGAGGCCCCGGGACGTCTGGCGCTCTTCGCCAATGGACACGGCGGCACCCTGGCGGCGCTGCGGGACTCCGGCACCCTGGACGACATGGAAGCCCGCGGCGTGGAATACCTCTCCTACTGGCAGGTGGACAACCCGCTGGTCTCCGTCTTCGATCCGCTCTTCCTGGGACTCCACCACCTCAGCGGCTCCCAGATGAGCTCCCGCGCTCTCATCAAGCGGGATCCCATGGAGAAGCTGGGACACTTCTGCCTGCTGGACAGCAAGACGATCATCGTGGAATACTCCGATATGCCCGAGGAGCTTCTGAAGCAGACTGACGAGCAGGGCCGCCTGCGCTTCCGCGCCGGCTCCCCCGCAATCCATGTCATCAGCCGCGAATTCATCCGGCAGCTCACCAACGGCACCCTCGCCCTCACTCCCCACCGCGCCCTGAAGAAGATCAAGTATACCGCGTCCGACGGCACGCAGATCGCTCCCGAGAAGCCCAATGGCATCAAGCTGGAGTTCTTCATCTTCGATGCCATCCCCTTCGCCAAGAATCCCCTCATCCTGGAGGCCGACCGCAAGGAGGAGTTCGCCGCCATCAAGAACGCCGAGGGCAGCGACTCCCCCGCCTCCTGCCGCACGGATCTCCAGGAGCGCTGCGCACGCTGGCTGGAAGAGGCCGGCGTCCGCATTCCCCGAAAGGCCGATGGCTCCCTGGATGCCACTCTGGAGATCTCTCCCCGGAAGGCCACCTGCGCAGCCGACGTCAAGGCGCTGGCCGCACAGGGACTCCTCCCCCAGGAAGTCCCCGCCGGCGGGAAGCTGGATGTGGAGTAGCACTCCATCTAAGCACCCTCCCCTAACCACACGCACCGCATCATGGAAGCCGACCGCTATCTCCAATTCGCCCTGGCCGATCTGATCATCCAGCCCGAGGAGACTCGTCAGGCACTCCTGGACGCCTGCCATAGACACGCCCCCGCACGGCTGCGCACAATCTGCCAAGTCGACGACTCCTTCCTCGTGGTGCTGCAGCCCCTCCCCCGCGAAGAGGCACACCGCGCCACAAAGGAGGTCCAGATCGATTTCCTAGAAGACGCCCGCAAGGAGACCCTCCTGGCGAAACTCCAGGAACGCTGGAACGCCGGATACGATCCCCTGGGATCCCTCGCCGACTCCCCACAGGATGCCGCTCCACGACGATTCCTACTGACGCAACGGTAAACGCTGCGTCCCCCCAAAAAAGGAGGAAGGAGGAAGTTTGGCCAGGGTCCCGTGCCGGAACCCCGCGCCGGAATCTACCGGCGCGTACGCTGATGCCGCCGCAAGTAGCGGCGGAAATTCCTAATTTCTAACTGCGGCGCACTTGGCGCCGCTGGCGGTTTGGCAACGCGGAACGCGGCGACAAGGTCCAGTGCAGAGTGGCCAAAACTCCTCATTCCTCATTTCTAATTCCTCATTGAGCCAGCCCCCCACGGACTGGCTTCGCCGCCCCCGCACCCCTGCCTAATTTCTTCCGCCTACCGGCGGTGCGTTTTTTTACTCTTTATTTTGCCATCCACTTCGAAAAAATCTGCACCCTTTGCGCGTGCCGCGTTAGCGGTAGTGGCGTTTTTATGGGGGAATTTGTCTCCGCGCGGGGTAGTGATCTGGGGGTGGATCTTCTGGTTTTTCTCCTGGCCCTTCTTATTTGGGCAGAGGCGGAATGCCCTGGCGAACCTAGCGATCGCCTTTCCCGAGAGCACGAAACCGTGGCGGAAGCGGACCATGCGCCGGATGTTCCACCACTTCCTATGCTCGGGACTGGATTGGCTGCATTTCCTGCGCCATCCGGAGGATGTTCCCAAGCGCCTCCGAGTCACACCGGAATTCCAGGATGCCTGCCTTTCCGATGTCGAGGGACCGGTGCTCTTTTGCACTCCGCACCTAGGCAACTGGGAGATGGAGTCCCATATTTCCTTGCTGACGGGTGGACGTCCTGGCGCAGTGGTGGTCGCGCGCTTTAAGCAGGAGTGGCTGAATCTCCTAGCGGAGCGCTTGCGCACCGTGGACAGCGATACCGTGACCATTCCTGCCGAAGGCGCAGCGCGCGGGGTCCTGCGGGCGCTTCGGGAGGGTCGTCATGTGGGGATGCTCATTGACCAGAATGTCTCTCCCCGCCATGGCGGAATCTTCGTAAAATTCTTCGGCTTGCCGGCCGTCACCTCGCCTCTTCCCGCTGCCCTGGCACGTCGTCTGAAGACCCCGGTGCGGGTGGTGGCCTGTTTGCGGGACGACGCCACGGGCGAGTTCTATATGGACCAGGAGCCATTGCCCCAGGAGGCCTGGGAATATCCCTCCGACACCGACCTCACCGCCGCAATCCTGACCGCCTACGAGGCACTCATTCGCCGCCATCCGGATCAGTATCTCTGGATCTACCACCGCTGGCGATACCTCCCCTCGAA
This sequence comes from Anaerovoracaceae bacterium, assembly GCA_963632245.1. GTDB lineage: Bacteria > Verrucomicrobiota > Lentisphaeria > Oligosphaerales > Oligosphaeraceae > UBA1724. The sequence goes on along the minus strand of CAVGTF010000008.1, from coordinate 5,136 downwards.
CCTGCCCCCTGAAAAGCGTAGCAAATTCCCCTTCTACGCTCTGGACAAGAAATACCCCTGCCCCGAAGACCAGCTGCCATGAGCGACACCACACAGGATACCCTCGACAAGATCACCATCGCCGGACTCCGCTGCGCCGCGCATATCGGTTGCAAGGAAGAGGAACGGCAACTCCTTCAGGCACTGATCGTCTACGCCACCGTCTATCTGGACACCCGGGATGCCGCGAAGGATGATGACCTGGAGAAGACCGTCAACTACGCGCGGCTCTCCAAGGCACTGATCCGGTGCTGCCAGGAATCCACCTGCCAGCTCATCGAGACCCTCGCACAGAATCTGGCGGAGCTCTGCCTAGCCGCCAGTCCCCGCGTCCGGCGCGTGGATCTGGAGATCCGGAAGCCGGCGGGACTCTCCAATGGCGACTACGCCGCCATCGCCATCACGCGCTTCCCCAAGAAGTAGCGCCGCTCCTGTTGCCATCCCGATACCCAAAAGGCCCCGCGAGAAGATCCTCGCGGAGCCTTTTTGTTTCCCGTGAAAGAGAGCGATCAGATGGAGTAGGTCTGCTCGTTCAGTTTGCCACGGACGTATTGGTCGATGATGCTCTGGAGGGTGATGGAGCGGAGTTTTTCCCGGAGGCTCTCATTCACGTCATTCCAGACCAGCGCGGTGACGCAGCGATTTCTGCGGGGACAGGAAGCGGGATCCTTCAGGCATCCGAGCAGAAAGATCTCGCCATCCATGGCATCGGAGATATCCAGCAGCGAGATCAGCTGTGGGTCTTTGTCCAATTGGAGCCCGCCGGCAACTCCGCGGATCGAGCGGAGCATCCCGGCGCGTCGGAGCGTGACCACCAGTGGGCTAATGAACTTCTCGGAGATCTGCTGGCTGGCGGCGATATCCCGGATGGTCCGGGGCTTGTCGCTGCCGTGGAGGGCGATATCCAAAAGAATCCGCAGTCCGTAGCGGGTCTTGGCGGAGATCTTCATAGCGCCAGCATCCTGTCAATGGAGCCCTTCGCCTTCTCAATGGTCTCCTGGTCCAACTCCACCGCAGGCGACAGATCCCGGAGGCAATCCCGGACCTTGTCCAGGGTGATCTTCTTCATATTCTGGCAGACGGGGACGGGCTCCAGGGGGAAGAATTCCTTTCCGGGATTCTCCTTCTTCATGCGGTGGAGAATGCCGCACTCCGTGCCAATGACGAAGCTCTGGCAGGGGGACTCCTTCACGTAGGCGAGCATGCCGCCGGTGCTCAACGCCTTGTCCGCCTTGGCAACCACGGCGGGGAGGCACTCCGGATGAACCAGCACCTGTGCGCCGGGATGCGCCTGGCGCGCCTGGTCAATCTGCTCGGGATGGATGCGATAGTGCGTGGGGCAGAAGCCCTCCCAGAGCTCCATGGGACGATTCAGGGTCTTGGACACATTAGCGCCCAGGTCGGCGTCGGGCAGGAACATGATCTTCTTGTCCTTGGGAATGGAGGAGATCACGCGCTCCGCATTGCCGGAGGTACAGCAGATATCCACCGCGGTCTTGGTGGCGGCAGTGGTATTCACGTATGCCACCAGGAGGGTGTCCGGATGCGCGGCGCGGTATTTCTTCACTTCCTCCACCGGCGCCATGTCCGCCATGGGACAGCCCGCAGTGGGCTCGGGATGTAGCACCACGGAATCCGGAGAGAGAATCTTCGCGGTCTCCGCCATGAAACGCACCCCACAAAAGACAATCACCGGCGCCTGACACTGCGCCGCCTTCCGGGAAAGCTCCAGGGAGTCGCCCGTGAAGTCCGCCACATCCTGGACCTCCGGAAGGGTGTAGTTGTGGGCGAGAATCACGGCCTTGCGAGCCTTCTTCAACTCCTGGATTTCCTGCACGAGATTGGACATGACGGTCAACTAAAAAGGTTTTGGAAACAAATGAGTTTTGAAAGGGAATCGGAAAACCCGAATAATATAATCGGCTTTTCAATGCCCCCTAAATGCGGTGTCTGCGGTGCACCACGTTTAGCAAAATAACGAAAGGACGGAGGGACTTGCGCCCCCCGGTCCCCCGCCTAGTTTCTTCCGCCTAAGTGGCGGTACCGGAACCTCTACTAATGGCAAGCGCGCCTACTTTGGCCCGCTTGGCGCACGCGCCATTAGATTTCGGCGCGGGGTTCCGCGCGGGGAGCCCCCCGTGCGGAACCCTGGCCAAACTTCCTCCTTCCTCCTTTCTTTTAGGAGAAGAGCCAGGTGGAAAGATAGCGTTCGCCGTTATCGGGGAGCAGTGCCACGATGGTCTTTCCGGCGAATTCGGGCTTCTTGGAGAGTTCCAGTGCCGTGAAGAGTGCGGCGCCGGAGGTGATTCCGATAAGCAGTCCCTCCTGGGCGGCAGCCGCGCGGGCGGTATTGCCTGCGTCCTCTGCGGAGACCGGCACCACCTCCGTGATCACGGAGCGATCCAGGGTCTTGGGGATGAAGCCCGCGCCGATGCCCTGGAGCTTATGGGGACCCGCCGGCTTACCAGAGAGCACCGCGCTGGTATCCGGCTCAATGGCGTAGACCTTCAGCGACGGATTCTTCTCGCGAAGATACTTGGCGGTGCCGGAGATCGTGCCGCCGGTGCCCACGCCCGCCACAAAGGCATCCACCTTTCCATCCGTATCCTCCCAGATCTCGGGACCGGTGGTGTGGTAGTGGGTCTCGGGATTGGCGCCATTCTCGAACTGCTGGGGAATGATGGAATTGGGATTAGCCTTGTGGAGCTCCTCCGCCTTGGCAATGGCGCCCTTCATGCCATTCACGCCGGGAGTCAACACCACCTCGGCACCATACGCCGCCGCCAGCTTCCGACGCTCCACACTCATGGTGTCCGGCATGGTCAATACCAGATGATACCCACGCGCCGCCGCAACCAACGCCAGACCAATGCCAGTGTTGCCACTGGTGGGCTCAATGATCAAACCACCCGGCTTCAAGGCACCACTGGCCTCCGCAGCATCCACCATCCCAATCGCAATGCGGTCCTTCACAGATCCACCCGGATTGAAAAACTCCACCTTCACTAACACACGGGCACCACCATGGTTCAATTTCCCAATCTCCACCAACGGAGTGTGACCCACCGTCTCCAAAATGCTCTTGAAAATCTTGCTCATCACAAAAAAACTCCTACATCAAAAAACTACCACAAAAAAAGAAAACCACAAAAAACGCAATTCAACAAATTGTGTTTCTTCGCCTACTGTAACGGGACTCAAAAGAATTACAACTCGTTTAGTTGTATTTTTCGGAAAATTCTTTCAGGGGGGCTTTCGGAGATGTCGTGAGGATTCATGGGAGGGTGTTTTCAATTGTAAATGCCTTATAGGAGGCTAGATTATGCCGTTTTCGGTCTTTTTTTGCCTTTTGGATGCTCCTTTTTTATCCAATGGAGGGGCGTTTCCCCGTTTTCTCGCCTTATTCCCCTTGTAGTCTCATTCTTCATTCACCCCATCCGACTGGATTTTCTTTATGGACGCTCTTCTACACCTAGTCCAGACCATCAACAGCTACCTATCGGACTACGTCCTGACGATTTTGTTGGTAGGCACGGGCATTTTCTTCACCATTCGGACGAAGATGATCCAGTTATGTCTCGTGAAGAAAGAGAGTCTCCGGACTGCGTTTGGCGGCTTGTCGTTGCATGGTGAGAAGCGGAAGAGTGGGTTGAGCAGTTTCCAGGCGTTGTGTGCTGCAATTGCGGCGCAGGTAGGCACGGGCAACATTGTGGGTGCCTCTGGCGCCATTTTGACGGGTGGTCCTGGTGCCATTTTCTGGATGTGGATTGTGGCGTTCTTGGGGATGTCGACCATTTATGCGGAGGCGATTCTGGCCCAGGAGACCCGCATTCATGACGAGCATGGTGAGATCCAGGGTGGTCCCGTGTATTACATCAAGCGTGCGTTCCCGGGTCTTTTCGGCAGTTTCCTGGCGCACTTCTTTGCGGTTGCGATCATCATTTCGCTGGGCTTCATTGGTTGCATGGTGCAGGCCAACTCCATCAGCGAGACCTGTGTGAACGCCTTCCATGTGCCGGAGCTGGCCATTGGAATTGCGGTGGCGATCTTCTCCCTGTTGATCTTCTGCGGCGGCATCTGGCGCATTGCGCGTGTGACCGAGAAGATGGTCCCCCTGATGGCGTTGCTCTACATTGTGGGCGGTCTGGTGATCCTGGTCATGCGCTACAAGTATCTCCCCGATACCGTCGCCTGCATCTTCCGCTACGCCTGGAATCCCGAGGCATTGATTGGCGGTGGCTTCGGCTATGCTTTGAAGACCGCCATCAGCCAGGGTGTCAAGCGCGGATTGTTCTCCAACGAAGCGGGTATGGGTTCTACGCCCCACGCCCATGCGCAGGCCATGGTTGAGAAGCCCCACGACCAGGGCATCATGGCCATGTATGGCGTCTTCGTGGACACCTTCGTGGTGCTCACCATGACCGCGCTGATCGTCATCTCCTGCTTCTACGTGGGCGACGGCGTGCTGGCCAATGCCACCGGCGACACCTACAGCCAGCTGCTGGCCAGCGCCGGTCTCAGCAAGACCACGCTGGTCCAGACGGCATTCGCCAACCTGACCACCCAGAACATCGGAAACATCTTCGTGGCAGTGTGCCTCTTCTTCTTCGCATTCTCCACCATCCTAGGCTGGAACTTCTTCGGTAAGATCAACTTCCAGTGGCTCTTCGGCAAGAAGTCCATCCCCCTCTACTACATCCTGTGCACTGGATTCATCTTCCTGGGTTCCGTGGTGAAGAACGACCTGGCCTGGGAGCTGCAGGACATGTTCAACCAGCTCATGGTGGTGCCTAACGTCCTGGCACTCCTGGCGCTCTCCGCCCTCGTCGCCAAGACAAAGCGGTAGCCCTCCATCAAGTCATCGAGTGCATAAAAAAAACGAGGCCGGGTCCCTCTTCGGGGATCCGGCCTTCGTCGTGTACACACGGATGCGCGCAAGATCTCCTACCTCCATCCTAGGAATTATATTAACCGACCTATGCCTGAACTCGAACTCTCACATATCCGAAACTTCTCCATTATCGCCCACATCGACCACGGAAAGTCCACCCTGGCCGACCGATTTCTGGTGCATACCCAGACTGTGGAGATGCGTAC
>CAVGTF010000007.1:23417-35575 GCA_963632245.1 Anaerovoracaceae bacterium | reverse complement strand
CGCAGGAAGATCTCCAAAGGACGGAGGGCTGCCGCCCCCGTGCCCCCGCCTAATTTCTTCCGCCTACCGGCGGTACCATTTTTTACTTTCTAATTCAGCGCGCCATTGGGCGCGCTTGACGGAATCGCCGGTTTCCCCGGCGATGGGTTTCGCAAGGCGAAACCCTGGCCTAATTCTCTCCTTCCTCCTTCCTCCTTCCTCCTTTTTTTTCATGCCTCTCTCCCGGAAAATCCACCTAGGACTGCTCCAAAGTGAGCAGGGCGCCGCGTTATTGGCGCTATCCGGGAGTCATCGTGACTATTGGCGTGTAGAGGAATTCCGGCGGGTCTCCTGGCGTCAGGAGGGCATTCGTGGGGAACATGAAAGTCGGGAAGCCGCGGAGGAGTGGCTGTCGCGCCGTGGAGGCACCTCCGATGGCTGTGTCTGCCTCTTCCCCCAGCGGCTATCCACCGCGGTCTCCTCAGATCTCCCGCCGATTCATAGCAAAGAGAAGCTCTCCGAGGTCGTAGCCTACCAGACAGGCCAGATGGCCGGCGAGGCCCATTCTGGCGTCCTCTATGACTTCCGTCCCCTGCCCCCCATGCCGGGACAGGAGAACCCGCACCTGGTGGTCGTGGCGCGGGAGGACGCCCTATCTCCCTGGGCGACCCTCTGCCAGAGGGCAAAAATCCGCCTGGACGCCCTGACCCCCGACGGCGTGGCACTCTATAACGCCCTCGCGTTCCTGGAACCCAAGGCGCTCCAGACCGAGGGACTCCTGCTGGTCCTGGATTGGGATGGCGGCGAGGGCGCCGCCACTCTGCTGATCCTGCGTCTGGGCGTCCTGCAGTATTTGGGCGTCCTGGACGCGCCCTCCGCGGATCCCGCGCAACTCTCGCAGCAATTGCAGAATGCGTTGCGGAATTGGCGTCTGACCCAAAGTGGCGAGGCCCGTCTCGCGATGCCGGAGCGACTCTGGATTTCCGGGAGCGCCGCCCTCCGAGAGGACTTCCTCAATGCACTCTCTTCCGCACTAGGAATCCCAGCGGAGGTCCTCGGAGTGCCGCGGCAGCGCTTTGCGCCGTCGCTCCGGGACGACCTCCCCTGCATCCAGGGAACATGCCCCTCCGCCGTCCTGACGCTGGGCGCCGCCTTACAGGCCGCAGGACAGGCAGTCCTCCCCATTGCACTATTGCCCGAACGCATCGCCTGGCAGCGGGAACGGCTCCGCGAATTCCCCTTTTTGGCGCTGGCTGCCATCCTCACTGTGGCATTCCTGGCGTGGTGTTTCCTGAGCAAGCTCTCCACTATCCAGATTGAAGAGGAGCGTCTGGCCCACCAGGAGAATCTCCTGGATCAATGCCTGGAGATGGCGCCGCGTCTCCACGATTCCCGCCTGGAGGCACAGGAGCTCCAGAAGCGACTCCTCCCCCTGGCCGAGGCATCCCTGCGCACACACCGATTCGCCGAGACCATCCGCGCCTGGGAACAGGCCTCGCCCATCCCGCGAGACACCACCTGGTGCATCTACCTGGCAGACGAATTCTCCTTCGCCGAAAACAACGCAACGAAGGCATCCTCCTCTGCCCCATCCAATCACAGCAATCGTCGCGAGAATGGCACTGCCCTCCGGAATTCCTTCCCGGCCATGGGCATAGAGAAGTCCGCCAATGGGGTCGCCAAAGCGGAGGATCCCGCCGAGGCGCCGCCCGCCCTGCCCTCCCAGGCCACGCCTGTCACCGCAATGCCGTTGCTGACCCGAATGTACGCCGGCGGAATCCTCCCCGCCTCCACCCAGGCGCGATACCAGGCCGTCAAGGAATTCCAAGGCGAGCTGAACCGCACCGATCTCTTCACCAACGTAGACGACTACACCGATTTCCTATCCCAGGACTTCGTCGCGCAGTATTTCACTCCCTGGAGCACCTTCCTGGAGACCTACCGGAATGTCCTGAAGAAGGACTACGCGCTCTTCCTCCTGCAGTTACCCTTCCGCGAGAGCCCCGTGCAGATCCATCCCTCCATGGGCACGCTCCAAAGCTCCGAACTGCCCTGATTCTCCCCTCCCCATGTTCCACCCCACCCACAAAGACTGGCCCGCCCCCCACAGGACGCTGCTGATGGCCTTCCTGGCCGCACTGGCGCTGCTCCTGATGGCCTACGGCGTGCTGCTGCATCCGAGACGTCTGGCGCTGGCGGAGAGCAAGGCCCGCGTGGAGCGAAAGGAAGCCCGTTTCCAGTCCCTGGAACTCCCCCGTGACGCGGAACTCCTCCGGGAGCGTCTCCAGGAAGCCGAGGAGGCGCTCCTGGGCGCGCCCGGCACCGGCTTCGCCGGACTGCGGGAGCTCTCCCAAAAGACCACCGCGCACTACACCGCACTGCTGGACCGCCACGTAAAGGCAAGCTACTCCGACAGCATGGCATTCATCTACGGTGCCACCCGCCTGGACTACAAGGAGCTCCACGAACGCATCGCCACACAATTCGCCGGCGAGGGCGACACCGACCTAGATGCCTCCCTCCTCACCGCCGAACGGGAGATCCCCGCCGACCAGCCCGTGTGGCAGACGATCGCGCGACTCTGGACCCTCCAGGAGATGCTCCTACGCGCACACGCCAGCGGACTGACCCTGGTGGGAAAGACCGATGGCGCACACGCTGCTTCCTCCACGCCAGTGGCATACACCCTCCAGGATACCCAAGACGGACAGATCTACCTCATGGAATTCCCCGTGGAGGCCACCTTCTCCGGCACCATGGAGGCCTTCCTGGCCTTCCTGGAATCCCTCCAGGACGAACGGGGCGCCCTCCCCATGAAGCGTCTCTCCATCCGCAGCGCACCCCCGGAGGTCCTTCTGGCGGGCTCCGAAAATGCGGTGGATCGCTATCTTTTCACCGTGCAGTGTTGCGCTTTCCTGGATCCCCAGGGCGGTAGCGCCACCGCCGAGGACTCCGCCGAACCGGGATCCGCCCCCGCGGGTCCCGCAATTCCGGAGGAAACCAAATGACCTCCCGCGGACTCCTTTCCATGCTGGCGCATCGCGGAGAGCGGAAGCTCTTCTTCCTGGCGCTGATTCTCTTTGGCGGATGCTTCCTGACCTGGCAGGTGATCCTCCCCGAGGAAAAGGAACGCACTGTCCCAATGCGGGAGCTCCCGCCTCCCGCGGAGTGGATTCCCTGGCGGCAGGAGACGCCCTTCTTCCTGGAGGAGATCCCCGTGGAGGGCGTCGGAAACCCCTTCCTGGCGCGCTTCCCACTCCCCAAGCCCGCTGTCCAGACACCCGTCCAGACGCCCGCGCCGGAAAAGCCCGCGCAAGTCGAGACCCCCGCGCCACAGCCCGCACCGCAACGCAGGGTGGCAGTCACCTATCGCGCCCTCCGAAAGGCGCTCACCGGAAAGACCTACGTCCAGCTGGAGATCTCCGATTCTGAAAAAGGCGGCCAAACCCTCTGGCTCCAGACCGGCGCCGATCTGGACTGCGGCGTGAAGATCAATTCTATCACCGAAAAAGCGCTGTTGCTCTCCACGCCGGAGGGCGAGGACGCCGGAACCATCGACTACGGAAAGACCCGGGTCTTTACCCTGGAGCGCAAATAGCGCATATCCCCCACGACTAAAAAGATGGCACCCCTTCTGGAAAAACTGCTTTCAGAGAAGGCAATCTCCGCTTCCCAGGCGCAAGCCGCGGAGAACCGCTGCCGCCGCACCGGGCAGTCCCCCGAGGAGGCCATCCTATCCCTGGAGCTCTGCCCCGAAGAGACCCTCTATCGCGCTCTCGCGGATCTCTCCGGAATCCCACTAGCCACGGAAGAAGAGCTCTCGGAGATTTCTGCCGACGCCCTGGAGAAGGTCCCCGAACAACTCTCCTCACGCTTCCAGGCAATGCCACTCTCCCTGCGCGACGGAATGCTCCAGATGGCATTCGCCCATCCGCCAGCACAGGGACAGTTGGAACAGCTCCACCTGCTCTTGGGAATCCCCTGCCAGCCCCTCCTGGTCACCCCCACGCGCCTGGCAAAACAGCGCCAGCGCATCTACGGCTTGGGTGCCGAGAAGATCCGCCGGATCCAGAGCCAGCGCAAGGAAGCGCCCTGGGGCACGTCACAGGCCCCGGAAAAGACCTCCGAGGCCGCCGAAGAGACCCGCGCCGCCCTCCAGAATCCCCCCGAGGACGACTCCGTCAGCGGGCTGGTCAATGATATCCTGGATGCCGCCCTGGATGCCCGCGCCACCGATATCCACCTGGAGCCCTTCGCCGACGGACTGCGCCTGCGCTTCCGCGTAGACGGATTATTGCAGGATGTCCCCATCCCGAAGGGCATGGAGTCCCTGTCGGACGCCATCATCTCCCGCATCAAGGTCTTGGCGCGCCTGGACTTGGCCGAAAAACGCCTCCCCCACGACGGACGGCTCCGCCTGGCGCGAAAGGGCTCCCTCTGGGATCTGCGCGTCTCCCTGCTGCCCACCCGACACGGCGAGACCCTCTGCATGAGAATCCTCAATGGCGAGACCCTCCTGAAGGACATGGGCTCGCTGGGATTCTCGGAGCGCCATCTGTCGCTCCTCCAGGAGCAGCTCCACCGCACCTCGGGACTCATGCTGGTCACCGGCCCCACCGGCTCCGGAAAGACCACCACCCTCTACAGCATCCTGACGCACCTCATGAAGGGTCGCCCGGATCTGAAGATCATCACCGTCGAGGACCCCGTGGAATATGATATCCCGGGCATCACGCAGATCCAGACACACGCCGAAATCGGCCTGACCTTCGACGGCGCACTGCGCTCCATCCTGCGACACGATCCGGATGTGATCCTGGTGGGCGAAATCCGCGACCGCGAGACCGCAGAGATGGCGGTGCAGGCGGCCATGACAGGACACCTGGTCCTCTCTACTCTCCATACCAACGACGCCATCGGCGCGGCAAACCGCCTGATCAACATGGGCGCACAGCCCGATCTGGTGGCCACCTGCCTCCGATTGGTCTTGGCACAACGACTGGTCCGCCGGCTCTGCCCACAGTGCGCCATCGCAGACGACGCGGTCTCCCCACAGGACCGCAAAGAGCTGGAAGAGGCCGCGAAGGCGCTGGGAATCCCATATTCGGTGCCGCGGAAGGCAGCCCCCGGCGGATGCCTCCATTGCCGCGGCACCGGCTATCTGGGCCGCGTGGGCGTCTACGAAATCCTGCAGGTCGGCGAACCCCTCCGGGACCTGATCTCCGCCGAAAGCGCCGATTCACGGTTGCGGGAAGAGGCCCTTCGGGAGGGCTGGGCGCCCTTCCGGCAAAACGCCCTGGCGAAGGTCCTCCAGGGAATCACCGATCTGGCTGAAGTGCACCGCGTCTGCTAAAACTAGCCCAAAACGCAACATGGGACTCCTCTCGCCACTGTTCACCACCTACCGCACTTGCGCTAACATGGCACGGTTGCGCCGTATCCTGGAGGTGATCTTCCGGAACGGTCTGGGCGTCTTCTTCCAAAAGACCCGACATCTGGTACGCCGGCGCTTCCGCAATGACGACGATACCCCACAGGATGCCGCGGTGCTCTATGCGCGGTTGCGGAAGGTCCTCGAGGAGCTGGGGCCCGTCTACGTAAAGCTGGGACAGATGCTCTCCACCCGACCGGATCTGGTGGGCGCCGACTGCGCGGCGGAGCTCTCTCTCCTCCAGGACAGCGTATCCACTTTCCCACAAGAACAGGCCCGGCAGACCCTGGAGAAGGAACTCGGCGCTCCTCTGGAGGAGCTCTTCCAGGAGTTCGACGACACCCCCGTGGCTGCGGCATCCCTCTCACAGGGCTATCGCGCAGTCCTCAAGGACGGCACCACGGTCTTCGTGAAAGTCCTGCGGCCCGGCGCCCTCCGCAATATCAAGGCGGACCTGAATGTGCTGGAGTTCCTGACGGAACAGTTCCACCAGGGAAATCCCTCCTTCCGCTTCCTCATGCTCCCGCGGGTCGTAAAGCAATTCCGGCAATCCCTGGAGGCCGAGGCAAACTTCCACAGCGAACGCGGAAATATGCGCCGCTTCGCCCTGCAATTCCAGGACGATCCCCGTGTGGTGGTCCCGAGAGTCCACGAAAACTATTGCACCGATCACGTCCTCACGATGGATTTCATCGAGGGACTGAAGCTGGATCAGCCGCAGGTCCTCCGGGAGGCCGGGCTCTCCCCCGAGACCCTCGCCGAGACGGTGGCGGACCTCACGCTCAAACAGATCTTCCACTTCGGATTCTTCCACGCGGATCCCCATCCCGGAAATCTCTACGCACTGCCCGGAAACAAGATCTGCTACTTGGATTTCGGCGCCTGCGGGCGGCTCACCTGGGAAGAACGGAAGCTCTTCTGCCGACTGATCCTCTGCATCCTGGAACACAATGAACAGCATGCCGCACAGCTCCTGCTGCGACTCTGCGACTACGACGAGGAACCCAATGCCGACGACCTGGAATGCGCCATGAGCGAATTCCTGGACCAGCACTTCTATGGTCCACTCAGCCAGCTGGATGTCCCCGCCGCCATCCAGCAACTCTTCGGCGTCTGCCGACGACTGAAGATCGCCATGAAGCCCCATATCTACCTCATGGTCCGCGCACTGGGCACCGCCGACGGATTCCTCCGGAAGCTCAATCCCGACTACGATCTGGAAAAACAGCTCCGGCCCGCCCTCATGAATGTGGCGCTCCACCAGTTCTCCCCCAAGAAATCCGTCCACCAACGGCTGGAGGACCTCCTGGAGCTCCTGGAACTGGCCTCCCGCGCTCCCGCACACCTGCGCGCTATCACCACACAACTCCAGGAAGGACGGCTCACCTTCCGACAGGATTTTCCCCAAATGGAGGAATTCCTCCGAATCTACAACCGCCGACAGCGCCAAAAAAGCACCGCGATCCTCACCGCCGGTATCCTCCTGAATTCCACACTGCTCCTGGGACTCAAGATCCCGCCCCTCTGGAATGACCTCTCCATTCTGGGAGCCCTGGGACTCTCCTTCGGCATCCTCCTGGCCGCACTGCTCCTACTCGACCTGGCACGGGACTAGCGCGGCTGCGCCGCAGGCGCGCCGTAAGCACCTAGCAATTAGTGACTAGTGACTAGTTTGTAAGGTGCCGCAGGCGCTCTTCCGCCGAAGTTTCGGCGGTACCAGTACCACCCCTACTGCTACCCTAGGGTATTTTGGGGGCCTGAACCGCCACTACCCTAGGGTATTTTTTGGGGGGCACGGGGGGCAGAGCCCCTCCGTCCTTTGGTTAGTTCCTGCCCTATCAGCCCCTCTGCCACCCCAAAAGGCACTTGGCAGGCGCTCTTCCGCCGCTGTGAAGCGGCGGTGCCGGTAAACCGCCTTCGAAAACAGTTCTAGCACCGGAGCGATTCTTCCTAGTTGGGCACCCAAAGGACGGAGGGGCTTGCGCCCCCCGTGCCCCCGCCTAATCTCTTCCGCCTGCCGGCGGTACTGCGCGCCACTTTAGGCGCGCATGGTGCACGCGCCGGTAGATTCCGGCGCGGGGGTTCGGGGCACCCGAAACCCTGGCCTAACTTCCTCCTTCCTCCTTCCTCCTTTTTTTTTCAAAACAATGTCTCTCTCCGACCTGGAACGCGTCATACCCGCAGCGCCGTCCCGCATTGTAGCGGCGGAGATCGCCCCCGATGGTTCACTGGAGCTCTTCCAGCGTTCTGAGGACGGGAAGGAGACCCGTGTCTTGCGGGAGCCGTATTCCCCTTGGCTCCTGACTGCGGGCACGCAATTGGCGGAAGCTTTGGGCGCGGAGGCGCATATCGAGCCATTGTCGGGCGAGGGCTTCCACCGCTGCCGGGTGCGCTTCGATTCCTGGGAGGAATATGACAACGCCCTCAAGACCCTGAAAGACCTGACGGGGCAGAGCCCCTCCGCGCCCCTGGCGCCCTACCGCGTCTTCGACAAGGGCGTCCAGCAGGCACTCATGGATCGGCAGATCCGTCTCTTCCGGGGAATGGAGTTCTCCCAACTGCGGCGCATGCAGTTGGACATCGAATGCCGTTCCAGCAAGCCCGGCGTCTTCTGCGACGCCAAGAACCCCGACGATATCGTCTTCATGGTGGCCCTGAAGGACTCCACGGGCTACGAGGAATGCCTCACCGAGGCACAATGCGGCGGCGAAGCGGGTCTCCTGCGCGCCATGATCGACCGCATCCAGAAGCAGGATCCCGATGTCATCGAAGGACACAATATCTTCTCCTTCGACCTGGACTACCTGGAAAAGCGCTGCAAGCTCCACAAGATCCCCTTCGCCCTGGGACGCAATGGCGCCCTTGCAAAGGGGCGTCCCAGCCGCCTCACCATCGCCGAAAAGATCGTCAACTACCGCCGATACGATATCTACGGACGGCATGTCATCGACACCTATCACCTGGTCATGCTCTACGATGTCTCTCGCCGCGACCTGGAGTCCTACGGCCTGAAGCCCTGCGCGCGGCACTTCGGCATCGCCCGCGAGGGCCGCGTCTACGTGCCCGGCAACGAAATCTCCGCGCTCTACGAACAGGATCCCACGCGGCTGGCGGAATACAACCTGGATGATGTCCGGGAGACCGACGGACTCTCCCGACTCCTCTCTCCCAGCTACTTCTACCAGACGCAGCTCCTGCCAATCACCTACCAGAACTGCGTTGTGCGCGGAAATGCCACCCGCATCGACGCCATGCTCTGCGCGGCATACCTGAACCAGGGCGCCGCCCTCCCCGCACCACAGAGCCCCGTGCCCTTCGAGGGCGCCCTCACCGCCGTGGAGAGCATCGGAGTCTTCCGTCCCGCCTGGCATCTGGATGTGCGCTCCCTCTATCCCTCCGTGCTCCTGAAAGAACGGCAGTCACCCGCGCGGGATCCCCTGGGGGTCTTCATCCATCTGCTGGAACACTTCCGGGAATTCCGCCTCCTGGCAAAGGACGCCGCCAAAACCGCACCCACTCCCGAGAAGAAAGAGGAATTCACGGCACTCCAGAACTCCTTCAAGATCCTCATTAACTCCTTCTACGGATATCTGGGATTCGCACAAGGCACCTTCAATGACTACGCGCTGGCCCAGAAGGTCACCGCCGAGGGCCGCGCCATCCTGGAACACATGAAAGCCCTCCTGGAAGGACAACAGGCGCGCATTCTGGAAATGGACACCGATGGAATCTACTTCCAGCCCCCCACGGGCATCCAGCCCGAGGAAATGCGCGCGGAGATCCAGCAATTCCTGCCGCAGGGCATTGAGGTGGAATTGGATGGCGTCTTCGCCGCAATGTTCTCCTACAAGAGCAAAAACTACGCACTCCTGGAAGACAACAACAGGATCTCCCTCCACGGCGCCGCACTGCGCTCCCGCGGACTGGAGCCCTTCCTGCGACGATTCATCCAGGAGGCACTCCAACAGATCCTCCTGCAGGACGACCACGATCTGACGCCCCTCAAGGAACAGTATCTCCAAAAGATCCGCGAACACACCCTCCCCCTGGCCGACTTCCTCAAGAAGGAGAATCTCACCCAATCCGTGGACGCCTACCAGAAGGCGCTCTCCTCCGGAAAGGGCAAGCGCGCCGCCGTCTACGAACTGGCCGCCCGCGCAAAGACCCGCACATACGCCCCCGGAGACTCCCTCCGATACTATGTCACCGGCACCAAAAAGACCGTCTCCGTGGTAGAAAACTCAAAGCTCGAAGAAGAGGCCGATCCCACCAGCCGCGACGAAAATATCGCATACTACGCCGATAAGCTATCCTCCCTCGCCGAAAAACTCCAAGCCACACTGGCGTAACCGGCGGATAGTAGGGCGAAGGTAGTAGGGAGAAAATGAAAGCGGCGCCGCAGGCGCTCTTCCGCGGCTCTTGCCGCGGCACGGTACCGCCGCGTGTGCGGCGGAAGAGCCGCGTAGCGACCGAATAGCTAACCGCTAGCCACTAATTGCTAAGTACTTGCGGCTTTTTTATTGGAGTCTTTCTCCGGCGCATTATCTTATGCGGTTTTCCGGAACTCCAGCGTGTTTTGGGAGTCCTGTGGACTTTACGCGTCCGGGGCATTTTCCGGTAGCGCCTCCTTGGCGAATTTTTCCGCCGGGGACTCGTTTTCCCTTTTTTTTACTTTCCCGTTTTTTACCCGTCGCGCGCGCGTCGGGATATTCGGGCACGAAAAATACACAGATATCCTTGAGAGAATACACATGAGCAATCAGCATGAATTCAAGACCGAGGTCAAGCAGATGCTCGACCTGGTGATCCACTCCCTCTATTCCAACAAAGAGATCTTCCTGCGGGAGATCATCTCTAACGCCTCCGATGCCATCGACCGTTGCCGTTTCGAATCCCTGAAGGACGCCTCGTTGCTGGAGAATGATCCCGACTGGAAGATCAAGCTGATCGTGGACAAGGATGCACGGACGCTGACCATCCGCGACAACGGCATCGGCATGAGTGCTGACGAAGTGGAGAAGAACATCGGCACCGTGGCAAACTCCGGCACCAAGCACTTCCTGGAGAATCTGAAGGGCAACAAGGAGGAGCTTCCTCCCGAGCTCATCGGACAATTCGGCGTGGGATTCTACTCCGCCTTCATGGTGGCCGACGAGGTGACCCTGATCACCCGCCACGCCGGCGCTGACAAGTCCCAGGGCTCCCGCTGGGTCTCCAAAGGCGATGGCTTCTACACCCTGGATGCCGTAGAGAAAGAGACCCGCGGCACCGATGTGATCCTGCATCTCAAGGAGGACGAGACCGAATTCCTGGAAGAGTGGCGCCTCCGCAAGATCGTGAAGAAGTACTCCGATTTCGTGGAACACCCCATCGTCATGGACTGCGAACACCAGGAGAGTGTCCTGGACGCCGATGGCAAGCAGGTCCTGGATGCCGACGGCAAGCCGGTGCCCCCGAAGACGGTCCTGAAGGAGGACACCTTGAACTCCCAGCAGGCCATCTGGCTGCGCTCCAAATCCGAGGTGAAGCCCGAGGAATACAACGAATTCTACAAACACCTCTCCCACGACTTCCAGGAGCCCTTCGAAACCCTCCATTGGTCCGTGGAAGGACAGGCCGAATTCAAGGCGCTGGTCTACATTCCCCAGAAGCCACTCTGGGACATGCTGGTCCAGGAAAACACCCCCCACGGCATCCAGCTCTATGTCCACCGCGTCTTCATCACCGATGCCTGCGAACAGCTGCTGCCGCGATATCTTCGATTCCTGCGCGGCGTGGTGGACTCCGCGGATCTCCCCCTGAATGTCTCCCGTGAGATGCTCCAGGAGGCCCGCGCGCTGACCATCATCCGCAAGAACATCATCAAGAAGACCCTGGATACCCTCGCCGATCTCCAGAAGAATGCGCCCGAGCGCTACGAGACCTTCTACGAAAACTTCGGCGCCATCCTCAAGGAGGGCCTCCGCGAGGACTTCGAGAACAGCGAGAAGATCCAGAATCTGCTCCTCTTCCACTCCACCGCCCTGGAGGACAAGCAGCGCACCACCCTCGCCGACTACGTGAAGCGCATGCCCGAGGGACAAACCGAAATCTACTACCTCACCGCCGAGGCCCTCGCCAACGCCAAGAACTCCCCCCGCCTGGAGGCCTTCCGCAAGAAGGGCTACGAAGTCCTGCTGCTCACCGACACCGTCGACGAATTCGTGATCCCCTCCCTGGACAACTACCAGGGCAAGCACCTGCGCGACATCTCCAAGGGCGAGGTCGATCTGGAGAGCGCCGAAGAGAAGAAGGCCCACGAGGCCGAGGAGAAGGCGGCCCAGGAGGCCAACGCGCCCTTGCTGGCGCGCCTGAAGGAGCTGCTGAAGGACAAGGTGGAGGAGGTCCGTCTCTCCCGCCGCCTCACCGACAGCGCCTGCTGCCTGGTGGATCCCGAGTGGGCGCTGAGCCCCCAGATGCAGCGCATGATGAAGGCCCTCAAGCAGGAGGTGCCCGACACCAAGCAGATCCTGGAGATCAACGCCGACCATCCCCTGGTGGTCGCCCTCCGCGAGCTCCTCGCCAAAGACGAGAAGGATCCCCGTCTGGAAGAAGGTGCGAAGCTCCTCTTTGATGCCGCGTGCCTCATGGAGAACCAGCCCGTGGAAGACCCGCTGGCCTTCGCAAAGCAGGTGACCAAGCTCATGGCCGATGGCCTAAAGGCATAGCCGAACCGTCCTCCGAACCGTTTTTTTTATCGTTCCCAAGC
>CAVGTF010000007.1:16113-23407 GCA_963632245.1 Anaerovoracaceae bacterium | reverse complement strand
ATCCCGGGACCGCGAAAGAGGGAGGAAACCATCCCCCCGGCCCGCGGCCCCACCCAAGAATCCCCAGAGAACAGAGGAATCCCCCCATGGCAACCCGTCCCATGAATGTGGCCGTCGTCGGCGCAACCGGCGCCGTCGGCGTGGAAATGATCAAGACCCTCGAGAAGCGGAACTTCCCCGTGAAGGATCTCAAGCTGCTGGCCAGCGCGCGCTCCGCCGGCAAGACCGCCCTCTTCAAGGGAAAGGAATACACGATCCAGGAGCTGACTCCCCAGTCCTTCCAGGGCGTGGATGTGGCACTCTTCTCTGCAGGCGCCTCCGTCTCCCGGGACTTCGCTCCCCACGCAGTCCAGGCCGGCGCCGTGGTGGTCGACAACTCCAGTTGCTTCCGTATGGATCCCCAGGTCCCTCTGGTGGTCCCCGAGGTCAATCCCGAGGATGTGAAGTGGAACAAGGGCATCATCGCCAACCCCAACTGCACCACCATCATCATGCTGGTGGCCGTGAAGCCCCTCTATGATGTCTCCCCCGTGAAGCGCATCGTGGTATCCACCTACCAGAGCGCCTCCGGTGCCGGAGCAAAGGGCATGAACGAGCTGCTGGAGCAGACCCGCACGGTGCTGGCCGGCGGCAAGGCGGAACCGAAGGTCTTCAAGTGGCCCTACGCCTTCAATGTCTTCAGCCATAACACCGACATCGGCGAAAATGGCTACAACACCGAGGAGATGAAGATGGTCAACGAGACCCGGAAGATCCTCCACGACGACAAGATCGGCGTCTGCCCCACCTGCGTCCGCGTGCCCGTGCTGCGCAGCCACGCCGAGTCCGTGCTGGTGGAATTCGCCGACAAGGTGACTCCCGAACAGGCCATGGCCGCCTGGAAGAAGGCACCCGGACTCACCGTCGTCGACGACCCCGCTAACAACCACTTCCCCATGCCCTGCGAGTCCAACGAGCAATACGATGTCCTCGCCGGACGACTCCGCTACGATCTCTCCGCCCCCAATAGCCTGGCATTCTTCCTCTGCGGAGACCAGCTCCTCAAGGGCGCCGCACTCAATGCGGTCCAGATCGCCGAACTGCTCTAGCAAAAAACACGAGAATACAACACAAAAAAGGGAGAGCGGAAGAAAACCGCTCTCCCTTTTTTGCATTTTGCGGCAGATGCCTGCCGCAAAATTCCCCCTTAGTGCAAACACCCTGCGAGAGCCCGCTAAATTACCCACAGACACGGAACCCCGACGCACCGCAGGCGGTCTCTTTTTTCCACCGGCTTTTTGCAGGGCAAAATCGAAAGAACGGGGGCTCCCGCCCCCGGCCCCCGCTTGACTACAAAAGGAATTAGGGGGTGCAGGGGGCTTGCCCCCAGTCCTTTGGATATCCCTACCCAACTAAGCAACGTTCCGCCGGCTAATTCCACCATCCCTTGCCTAACCACGCAGGCATATATAGGCGGCAAAATAACCTACCGCGGCCTTCACGCCGCGAAAGAGCCGCTCCGCGGCGCGTGCCTAGCACCGGTGCGTGCCTTCCTAGCGCGAGTTTCGCGGGAAGATCTCCAAAGGACGGAGGGCTGCCGCCCCCGTGCCCCCGCCTAATCTCTTCCGCCTACCAGCGGTGCCATTTCTAACTTTCCTATTTTAGCGCGCCAATCTTGGGCGCGCATGGCGCACGCGCCGGTAAATTCCGGCGCGGGGTTTCGGCTCGCCGAAACCCTGGCCTAACTTCCTCCCTCCTCCTTCCTCCTTCCTCATTCTTTTATATGCGTTCCCTCCTCCTCTCCCTCTTCCTCCTTCCCGTGGTGTTCTTTGCGCAGACGTGGTTTCCGGATGTGAAGACTCCGCTGGACTGTTCGGAAGAGCAGATGGTGCAGTTCACGGGGTATCTCCGTGGAGCGCTAAAGAAGGGCACTCCGACCAAGGAGATCCTGAAGAGGGTGCCCTCCTCCTCTCCTGCGCCCCGGGCGCTCTTCCTGACCTTATGCGATGGCGAATTTCCCTCCCGGACCTATTATGCGGTAGGGGACGGCTTTGGCCCCACGCTGGAGATGCTCCTTTCCATTTTGGAAAAGCGCCGTCCCGAATACGAAGCCGCAATTCGTGCGGATTTGGAGGCGCAGGTCTCCTTGGCGCAACAGGAGAAGCGACAGCTCCCCGCCAATGTGAAACAGAAGCTCGCCCATCCCGGACAATGGGATGCCCTTCGCCTAGATGTGGTGCAGAGCACCGTGGCGATCCCGAAATTCCAGGTGAATTCCACACGGCTGCTCTTCTCCAGCCTTGTGGGCATCGCCTTCGACCCCACCTCCGCATTCGCATTCACTCCGGAACAACTCACGGGACGATATCTCATGACGCCGCAGCGACAGCTCTCCGTGGCGCGGGTGGGAAACCTGATTTCCGAGGCGAATCTCTGGAGTTCCCTGGGACTCTGGCAGAAGATGGGCGCCACCGATATCCCCTTCAAGGCCACGCTCTTCGAATCCGATAGCTACTACGCAGACGCACAGGGTTGCCGACGGCTCTTCCGGGCACATCCCGCACGAGTCCTCACACAACCCGATCTCAACGAGACCCTCCAGGCCGCCCTAAAAACCGCCACTCTCCTAAAGGACGACGGCACTCTCAATACGCCCTTCCCCGAGTGGATCTCCGGACTCTCCGACGGCGCGGTCGCTCTCTCCGACCAGGCCAGTCTGGCATACGCCTTCCTGGAACTCCGGGATGCGGTCGCCGACAAGAATGAGAAGGGGGTCCTTCTGGAAGCCGCGCGCAAGGCGACGTTGCCATTGCTGAAGGCGGTGAAACACCTGGATCCCGGCGAAAAGCTGGAAAATGGCATGATTGTCTCGGAGAATCGCCGGAAGTCCTCCCTGCGCCTCTACGCCATGCTGGTGGAGGACGATCCCCAGGAGGACTCCCCGGAATTCCAGATTCCGCCTCGCGTGAGCACGCTACGGACAAATGCGCTGGGATACCTGGTCTTCCAGCGACTCTCCGAGGCACTCCCCGCACAGGATCCCACGGGACGAAAGTGCGCCTCGGAATTGCAGCAGCTCTACCGCCATCTCTCCCAGCAGGTGACTCCCGCCGGTAGCGTTATCCCCGCCGTGGAATATCCCACCCGGAAGCCCATCGTGGACGACTTGGAGAATGCCGCAGAGAATATCCCGCTGGAGGAAGCCGCCCTCGCCGCCCTGGCACTCCAAAAACACCTTCCGCTGCTCTCCGAACAGGAAGCCGGGAATCTGCAAAAGAACCTGGATGCCCTCCGGAATTCCCTGGGCGAGGACGCCGTCCGGCATCTGGATGCCGCCGCCTCCGCACCCTGGCTGATCCGCTTCCTCTCCCAGGATGCCACGAAGGAGAATCCGGAGCGACTGGCACAGCTCACGCGGATCTCGCTGGCCGCCACCGAGAACGCCGAGCTGACGCCACCCATCCCCGACATGTTCGGCTGCGATCCCGATCTGCCCAGCATGACCTACGCCGCCGAGCGCACCATGGTGGCATCCCTGGCCGCCCTGGCGCTCCAGAAGGCCGGCGCCCCACAGGAGGCACTGCCGCTCCTCCAGGAAGCCTGGCCCATCTGGGTCTTCCAGGCACAGGCCACCATCACTCCCGAGACCGCAAGCATCCTCCCACAACCCTACAAATACCTGCACTTCTTCCGCGATAACCTGGCGGACTTCGGATTCACTCCCGACGGGCAGTCCACACAGATCCTCTCCCGCCTAGCACTCCACCAGGCTCTCAATGCCTTGCAACTGAACGTCTTCCAGCCTACTCCCGAGCAGGAGAAGGCCTGGCAGTCCAACTGGCAGAAGATCGACCAGCATCCCGTGGCGGTGGCACCCGAGCTGGCGCTGCCCGGCACCGTGCCTCCCGAAAATCAGCGCTCACAGGGCGGTTCCCTCGGAAAGCCCACCGTGGAGACCAAACAGATCAAGGACGCAAATCTCACCTACACCCCCGGAAAAACCGTCTCCGATCATGTGGAGACCCGCGTCATCGACCGCTCCAAGAAATCCAAGAAACGCTAGCGGGGCTGAAAGAACTCCCCCCCGAGGCTTTTCCCAAAATAACGAAAGGACGGGGGCTTGCGCCCCCGCTCCCCCACCTAACCCCTTCTGCCTACCGGCGGCACTTGCGCGCCAATTTGGGCGCGCTTAATGCAGCGCGCCGCAGGCGGTCCTCACTTCCTCCTTCCTCCTTCCTCCTTCCTCCTTTTTGAAAGATTTCTTCCTTTTTCCCTTCTAACTTCTAATTTCCCATTATGAACGGCTTCATGGTCTTCCTCTTCGTCTGCCTCGCCTGTTTGGCATTATTTGTTTTCTGCGTCATCTGCAGCTACTTCGGGACCTGGTTGCAGGCGCAGGCCTCCGGCGCGCATATCTCCTTCTGGCGCCTCTTGATGATGAGCCTCCGGCATGTCCCCTCCAGCCTTATCGTGCGCTGCTACATCCAGATCCGAAAAGCGGGCATCAATACGGTGACCACCGATGACCTGGAGAGCCACTACATGGCCCACGGCAATGTGGAGCGCGTGGTCAATGCGCTGGTAGCGGCGGACAAGGCGTCCATCCACCTGACCTTCCGGCAGGCCGCCGCCATCGACCTGGCGGGCCGCGATGTGCTGGATGCCGTGCGCACCAGCGTGAATCCCCGCGTCATTGACTGCCCCAAGAAAGGCGGCGAGCGCGACACCCTGGATGCCGTGGCAAAGGATGGCATCCAAGTGAAGGTCCGTGCCCGTGTCACCGTGCGCACCAATCTGGAGCGACTGGTTGGCGGTGCCACCGAAGACACCATCATCGCCCGCGTGGGCGAAGGAATCGTCACTACCATCGGCTCCAGCGCCTCCTACAGCGCCGTCCTGGAAAATCCCGACAATATCTCCCAGCGGCTGCTGGAGAAGGGACTGGACTCCGGCACCGCCTTCGAAATCCTCTCCATCGACATCGCGGATGTGGATGTAGGCGACAACATCGGCGCGCGGTTGCAGGCCGACCAGGCGGAGGCGGATCGTCGTGTGGCGCAGGCCACCGCGGAGGTCCGTCGTGCGGCGGCCGTCGCCTACGAGCAGGAGATGAAAGCGAAGGTGCAGGAGATGCAGGCGCAGGTGGTTGCGGCGCAGGCGGAGATCCCGCTTGCCATGGCCGCCGCCCTCAAGAGCGGAAAGCTGGGCGTCATGGACTACTACAAGCTGGAGAACATGCGCTCCGACACCGATATGCGACGCTCCATCGCCGGCGAAGAACCCCAGCAGATCTAGCGGAAATCCCTGCCCTCCCCTAGAGAAATGACACCATTTGTCATCTTCATCACATTCTTCTTGATCGCCGTCTTGAGCTCGGATCTCAAGAAGCGGAAACGGAAGGACGGAAAAGCCCCCAACGAATACGGCCATTCCCGACTGCATCCCTACGGACGCCCCAATACGCCTCGAAATACCCCAGGACTCCCCCGCAACCAGCGGGCGGTCCCGGGGCAGAACCGTGTCGTGAGGACCGACCACGAGGTGCGGACTCCCAATGGCGGCGTCATGCACACCACCTCTCTCACGGTGGTCCGGGATCCCGTGGGCGAATCCCACGCAGAGCCCATTCCAAAGCCCCACAAATCCCCGCTGGTGGGCACCGTCACTCCCGCCGTAGAGCACGCCCAGGAACACCTGGGATCCACTCTGCCCCCCGCCGACTTCCCACAACACCCCTCCGAAGCCGCCCTCCACGCAGACGCACATATCGCCACCACCCCCGCACACCCTACCCCGAAGACCACCACCGCCCGACGACTGGCCTTCGATCTTCCGAAAAACCAGGACTCCCTCAAAAAGGCACTCCTGTACTCCGAAATCCTCGGAAAGCCAAAGGCGTTGAGGCGCTAAGGCGCGCTAGGGCACCCTCGGGGCGCCCCTGAAAAAGGAGAAAGGAGGAGGGAGGAAGGAGGAAGTTAGGCCAGGGTTTCGCAGGCGAACCCCCGCGCCGGAATCTACCGGCGCGTGCGCCAATTCCGCGGCGTTTCAACGTCGCGTAAGTTATTAGTGGCTAGCTGTTAGCCGTTAGTTATTTGGCCGCTCCGCGGGAATTCCGCCGCTGATAGCGGCGGAACCAATACCGCCGCCCCAGCGGCGGAAGAGCGCCTGCGGCACCTTACAAACTAATCACTAGCCACTAATTGCTAAGTACTTACGGCACATTCTTTGTGCCGTAGCGGGGCACGGGGGGCGCAAGCCCCGACCTCCTTTGGAGATCTTCCTGCGGAACTTGCGCTAGGCAAGCACGCGCCGATGGTAGGCACGCGCCGCGAAGCGGCCAAAAGACCGGCACCGTACCGCCGTTAGGCGGAAGAGCGCCGCGGGCACCTTATTAAGCGCGCCTAAACCATTGGAAACACAAAAAGGCCTCCCGGCTATCGAAGAGTCGAGAGGCCCTTTTTTGTATTTGCGCTATTTAGCGCCTTAGCAGTTTACCGGTTCTTATCGCCGCCGATGATATCAACACCGGGGAACCAGTAGTATGCGCCGTGCAGATAGGGATAGCCGGTAGAGGAATCGGTCATGCGTGCCATCTGTTCGGGAGCGGTCTCCACGTGTCCATCAGTGAAGCTCATGTTCATCATCTTGCCATGGCGGAAGTAGGAGCTGCTGTAGTTCCAGACGGTATCGGTGATGACGTCGGGATGGTTCCAGCACTCATAGGTGAACTGGCTCTGGCAGGTTCCGTCGAAGAGGTTCACATGGATGGAGGGGTACTTGACGCCGGAGACGCGGTGCCAATCGCAGGCCTTGCCCCAAGAAGCGCACCAGCCGCCTTGCGTGTAGACGTAGTAGTAGTGGTCGTTGTAGCTCATGCCAACGCTGGCCTGGTAACCGATGTTACCGCGGACACGCTCGGCAGTGGGGCAAGAGGGGCACATCAGGATCTTGTGCCAGGAGCTCTTATCCTCGCCGGTGGTGGGCAGATCGGCATTGGGATCCTTTTCCAGCCATTTGCTCCAACACATGGGGGTCTCGGGAATCAACGAATTGTAACCGAACCAGTAGTACAGGCCATCGGTGCCGCCAAAATCCTGGCGGTCAGCCGGCAGGTAGTCGTCGTAGTCGTTAGAGTAAAGAATATTGCCCAACTGGAGGTTCTTCAGGTTGTTGGTGCAGCTGATGGCACGGGCCTTCTCACGAGCCTTGCTCAACGCAGGCAACAACATGGCCGCCAAAATCGCAATAATCGCAATCACGACCAACAACTCAATCAGAGTAAAGAATTTGCGCATTTTTGTCTGAGTCTTTGATA
>CAVGTF010000007.1:0-16103 GCA_963632245.1 Anaerovoracaceae bacterium | reverse complement strand
TCTTTGATATTCGCTTAAACAGAAAAAAGAACAAAAAACCGGACATCAAAACGGGATGTCACACAGATTATTACAAAAAATCCCCACGAAAACAAGGGCTCACGACAAAAAAAAATCACGACTATTTTTGCCCCCCTAGACAGAACATGACAACACTGCACATCACCTTAAAATTTCCCCGAGACTCCCCCTTTTTCCCATACAAAAAAGCGGGGGCGGCTGGCATTGACCAGTCGTCCCCGTTTTTTGTTTTTTCCGAGCTATTCTAGCTATCGTTAGATCTCGACGGAGAGAGCCAGGCCGACAGTCCAGTTGAAGGCGGACATATCGGGGTCCTCCTTCCAGGTATTGCGCATTTCGTGTCCGAGGGCCCAACCGAAGGAAGCGAAGGGTCCGAAGGTGATGTAGTCATTGACGCTGAAGTCGAGGGAGGTCTCGACGACGGCGGAAATGGCCTCGTTGCGATAGAGATCGAAGTCGCGCAGCTGGAAGCGCTTGTTTCCCCACCAGAGCTGAGCGCCGGTGGTCCAGGTCAGCTGGTCGCAGAGTTCGAAGTCGTGTCCGATGTTTAGGTTTCCGTAGACCAGGGAGTCCTCGAAGTCATAGTAGACCTCGAATCCGGGGTTCAGGAGGCACTGTGCATTGACGGCCAGGGAGAGCTCGTTGGACTCATCCTCGCGGGCGCTGGGGTAGGAGTAGTGGATGTAGCTCAGGGTGTAGTCGAACATGGCGATGGAGCCCTCGTAGCCGAAGGTCCAGTCGTATTCCTCGAACTCGCGCTCGTGGTCGTTGTAGTCGGTGGTGTCGTAGATTCCGGTGACTCCGGCGAAGAGTCCCTTCCAAGAGACCTGGATGTCTCCGGTGAAGATGGGCTCTGCGTTGGAGTAGGCGCCCTTATCGAAGTTATGGCTGGAATACTGGAGTCCGAGAGAGACGGACCAGTCCTTTTCCTCCTCGGTCTCGACAGCGGCGGGGGCCTCTTCCTCGGGTGCGACCTCGGGAGCGGCTTCCTGGGCGTAGAGTCCCATGGCGGCGGTCAGGATGGCGGCCATGAACAGAGAGTAAAATGCTTTCATGCTTGTAGGTTCCTTTTTTGGGGTTAGGGGTTTGGTTGTGAGTTGACTGACTTTGAGACGAAATCCTCTTCTAGCAGCCCCATCCCATGGCGCGGCCCACCTGGTAGACGATCATGGTGAGCAGGTATGCTATGGCGAAGAGTCCGATGCACTCGTAGGCAAGCCACTTCCAGGAGTTCAGCTCGCGCTTGATGACGGCCAGGGTGGCGAAGCAGGGGATGGAGAGCAGGCTGAAGATCATGATGCAGACGCCCTGGAGGGCGGTGTAGTGGGCGCGCAGCTGAGCGCGCAGTCCCTCGGACTCCTCGTCGGCCTCGCCCTCGGCATAGAGGATACCGAGCTGGGAGACGAAGACCTCCTTGGCTGCCAATCCAGCGAGGGATGCTGTGACCAGCTTGTCGTCGAATCCGATGGGAGCGAAGAGGGGCTGCAGCGCGTGTCCGATGCGTCCGGAGATGGTGTAGTCCATGGTCTCGGCCTGGCGCTCGTTTTCGAGAGTCGCGATCTCGCCCTCCTTCTCCTGGATGCCCTTCAGGATATTCAGGTATCCCACGGTGGCGATGCCCTCGTCACCCTTGGCGGTTGCCTCGGCGATGGCGGCATCGATGACCTCGGCGGGATCGGCCTCCTCGTCAGACTCGAGGGTCTCCTTCACGGCGGCGACGGCCTCGTTGTCAGCGGGGATGGAGGCCTCCAGGCCATCAATGGTCTCCTGGACGGCGGCGATCTCCTTGTCGTAGTCCTTGGAGAACTCGGTCTTGGCAGGAAGGGTATTGAAGAAGTAGAGGACGATGGAGGTGAACAGGATGATGGTTCCTGCCTTGTGCAGATACATCTTCGCGCGGTCCCAGACATGCATCACCAGGCTGCGGAAGGTAGGCATGCGGTAGGGAGGCAGCTCCATGAGGAAGGTCTCGTCGTCACCCTTGAAGAGAGTGGACTTCATGATGCGGGCGGCGATGAGTGCCACGACCACGCCCAGGACATAGAGCCCGAACATCACGAGGGAGCGGGTGGTTCCGGTGAAGAAGACGGGGATGACCAGTGCGTAGATGGGCAGACGGGCGCCGCAGCTCATGGCAGGGAGCACCATGATGGTGGTGCGGCGGTCGCGCTGGGACTCGATGGTGCGGGTGGCCATGATGGCGGGCACATTGCAGCCGAAGCCCATAACGAGGGGCACGAAGGAGCGTCCGTGGAGTCCAAACTTCCGCATGAGTCCGTCCATCACGAACGCGGCGCGCGCCATGTACCCGGAGTCCTCGAGCAGGACGATGGCGATGAAGAGCAAAACGATGTTGGGCAGGAAGACCAGCACGCCACCCACACCGCCGATGATGCCGTCGGTGACCAGGTCGCGGAAGTACTCCGCCTTGCCGTCGGGCCACACATTCTTCACCAGATCGGAGAGCCACCCGAAGCCGTCCTCGATCCATCCCATGAAGGGATCGCCGAGAGTGAAGGTGAACCAGAAGGTCAGATAGATGATGGCCAGGAAGATGGGGATGCCGAGCCAGGGGCTGGTGAGGACCTTGTCCACCTTGAAGCCGCGCTCACGGTTCTCCTTCTCGCCCTGGACAATCGCCTTGGCGGCGAATTCGGAGAGCATGGCGAAGCGCTTGACGGCCAGACTGGTGCCGTCACCGGTATCGCCAATGCGGGTCAGGGCCTCCTTGGCAGCGGGCACCAGGTCCTTGACGCCGGGGAGGGCCTCCACGGTGGTATCGCGCTCCAGCAGCTTGATGGTCAGAAAACGGGCGCTCTCGGAAGCCAAGTCCTCGGGCATCGCCTTCTGGACCTGGGGCAACAGCGCGGCGATCTCGCGCTCCACTTCCTCGCCATAGCCCAGGGTCACGGGGGATTTCTCCATGCCGTAGTGCAGGAAGACGGAAAGCGCCTCGATCAAAGGACGCACACCCTCGGCGGTACGGCCCACGGTGCGGACCACGTGCACGCCGAAGAACTCCTCCATCTGCTTATGGTTGAAGTGGATGCGCTTGCGGTCGGCCTCATCGGACATATTGAGCACCAACAGCGTGGGGATGCCCAGGCTGGCCAGCTGGCTGGTCAAGTAGAAGGAACGCTCCGGCACCGAGGAGTCAATGACATTCAGGATCAGATCGGGGCGAGTGGCCTTGCCGGTGAGCTCCTGGAAAACCACCTTCTCCTCCGGGGAGTGGGAAGAGAGGGTGTAGATGCCGGGGAGGTCCACCAGCTCCACATCACGGCCGTCCAGAATGAACCGGCCACTCTTGCTCTCCACGGTCACGCCGGGATAGTTGCCCACGTGCTGGCGGGCACCAGTCAGACCATTGAAAATGCAGGTCTTGCCACAGTTGGGGTTGCCTACAAGGGCAATACGGATCGGTTTCATGCCACACCTCCAGAGAGCTTAACGACACGGACAAACATACGGGAGGCGTCCTTGCTGCTGATGGCAAGGCTGGCACCCATGATACGGACACGGCACAGGGAATGCAAGGGGGAGAAGGCCTCCAAAGCCACACGGGCACCGGGAATCAACCCGACATCCGAAAGCTTCTGACGCGCACGCAACGGAAGATCCATCTCCGTCACATCACCACAGCCGCCTAACGGCAACTGCGTCAGAGGTACCACCGCGCCTTCTTTCAACGCGGACTCCACCTGGTAGGACTTCGGCGTGGAAGGACCATCCCCACCGCAGCCACAATTGCATTTTCCATGAGACATGGTTTCTGCTCCTTTCTTGCTAAAAAACTAAGAGAGGGGTTAAAATCCGTCCTCTCAGACTCCTAAAACTCCCCCAAACAGGGGATAACAATGAAAACAAAGGCTAAAAAAAATCAAAAAGTTGAGCGAATACTCACTCAATGGGCAAAAGAAAGCCGGCAGATCCAACAAAATCCGCCTAAAGGAAAGGGAAAAAGAAAAGAAAAGAAGGGTGAGAGGACACCCCTCCCCCCACACTGGAAAACAACACACAACAAACCAGCGCGGGGGGAGAGGCGGTTCCTTCCTGTTTCAAGAGTTGAACGAATACTCATCTCTTCGGGAAGGAAAAAGCAGACGAAGCACACACTACCTCGCCAGCTCGAGCGCCACTCACTCTCTCCAACGAAAACTCCCCCCCCCCCGCCGGAAAACAACACACAACAAAACCGGCGAAGCGGGGGCGCTTCTCTTTTCAAGAGTTGAGCGACTATTCATCTCTCTAAAAAAGAAAATCCGGCGGGAGGACAGCGTCCTTCCGCCCGGCAGCAACCGCTCCGATTCTTTTTCTCCTGGGGTTCCTACCCTTTCTACGACGGGAAACAACACACAACAAACCGTCGGAAAGGAATGGATTTGGGTTCCCGAAGGATCAAAGAAATGAACGACTGCTCACCTTTCAAGGAAAGAAAAACCGGCGGCGTGCAAGCCGCCAAGAAATGGCTGTAACGACGAGGAGCTAGTCCTCGTCGTGAATGTGTTGGAATCCCGTGTGGATGATGGCCTTCACGTGACCGTCGGCCAGGGTGTAGTACACATTCTGACCTTCCCGTCTTCCTTTCACGAGATTCGCGAGACGGAGGATCTTCAACTGGTGGGAAACGGCGGACTTTGTCACGCCCAGCAATTCTGCCAGGTCGCAAACGCAGAGTCCCTCGTTTCCGCGGAGGAAGAGAGCGTGGAGGAGTTGCGCCCGGGTGCCGTCACCACAGAGTTTGAAGAGCACCGCCATCTGGATGTACTCTTCCTTGGGGGACATCCTTTCCCGGACATCCGCCACTACCTCTTCGTGCAACTGGGTGCACCCGCACTCGCTATCCTTCATGTCTGATCGTTTTACAGTTGAGAACTCGTTCACTTGTTGAATATACACACGCCAATGCGGATTGCAATGGGGAAGCGGGGGAAATACAAGAAAAATGAGGAATAAGGTCATTCCTCATTCTTCATTCCTAATTCGCACAGGAAGTTATGAAGAAATCATAACTTCCTATGCTTCTTGTGGTTATGCCTTGCCTTAAAGAATCCCCCCGCTATGGTAGTGGCGTCGCCTGAAGTCCAGGCGGAGCGTTTTTTGTGTATTTGGGAGTCCCCATTGTGGAAAGGAGGGTCAAGGAATCATGTTTCGTCAGCTGTTTGTGCTTCTAATGTTGGTTGGGTATTCGCTGTTCGGGACGATCTGGCATGTCTCGACCACGGGGAATGACGAAAGCGGGGGGCGTTCCTGGGCGACTGCCTTCGGAACCCTGGAGCGTGCATTGGCGGTCTCCCGTGCGGGGGACGAGATCTGGATTGCGGCGGGACGTTACGAGCCCGCTACGTTGGAGGGCGAGATCTCTCCGGAATCGGGGTATGTATTGCGTCCCGGGGTCTCGGTGCGCGGGGGCTTCTTTGGCGACGAGACGAGTGCCGACGACCGCAAGCGTATGGATCGCGATGGCAATGGCGTTGTGGAGAGCTGGGAATTCGCGGGAGAGACCATCCTGCGCATGCCGGCGGGCTGCGGCGGGACACTGCTGGATGGCGCTTCGGAGGCGACGCGTCCCACGGAGCTGGATGGCCTGACGGTGCTAGGGGGAAACGCCTTCGGCGCCGAGGACTCCACTTCGCATCCCGGCGAGGGCGGCGGCGCATACCTGAATGGTCAATACGTGGTCCGGCAGTGTGAGTTCACGGGAAACCACGCCGTGCGGGGCGGCGGCGTCTTCACGCGGGGACCGGTGCGCGTGGAACAGTGTCTCTTTGCGGTGAACACCGCCACGGACCAGGGCGGCGGAATCCACCTCTCCCAGGGCGACGCGAAGGTCTCCTCCTCACTCTTCTTGGACAACGGCTCCTCCCAGGACACCCGCGCCGGCGGCGCACTCTCCTCCGCAAAAGACGCCACGGGCGCCCTCGCCTTCTGCACCTTCGCCGGCAGCGCCTCACGGGATGCTGGAAGCGCACTCTACCTGAAGGGCTCCACCGCGGTGTATTCCTCCGTAGTCTGGGGTAGCCAGGGACACTCCCAGAGCATCCTGGCCGATGCCGGAACCGAGGTCCTCCACACCGCCACCGAGGCCGGCGGATTCCCCGGCACCTTCGCCCAGGGCGGAATGCTCCTGGAGACCGAAAACGCCGGCGAAAATGGCGTGGATGTCAACGACAACCGCCCCTCACACCTCTTCCCGTGCTTCCGATCCCCCGAGGAATCCGATTTCCGACTAGGACGGGGCTCCTGCCTCGTCGGCCGCGGTATGCTCCCCCCAGAAGACGCCCCCACCCAGGATGCCACCGGCGCGCCACTGGTCCCCGAGGGCCAAGAACCCTCCCTGGGCTGCTACTCAGCCGACTCCCCCGCCAACGCGGTAGTGGAGCTCTCCCTGCCCGCGCCACTCTACTTCGGACGCACACAGCCCTGGAAGCTCTCCAGCGATCAGGAGCTCGCCAATTGGACCATCGTTGCCGAGGATCCCGAGCTCCTGGGCGTCTCTGACAGCGAGCTCACGGGACTCCATGCCGGCGAGACCCGCCTGCTCCTGGAATACACCCCGGCAGACAGCCGCTTCGCCTCGGGAACTGTCGCCCTGCCCCTGCAGGTGCTTCCACGCCCGCTGGAAGTGACCGCCGATTCCCAAATGTGGCGTTCCGCCGAGGAGTCCTTCCCCGAACTCACCTGGTCCCTCACCGCGGGCAGTCTCCTGGAGGGACACTTCCTCTCCGGAGCCCTGAAGGCCTACACCGCCCTGCGGAGCGTCTCCGACGACGACGGCGCGATCTCGTACCACACCATCCGACAGGGGAGCCTCCAGGTGATGCCGGAGGACTACTCCCGCGACTACCAGATCCGCTTCCGGGAGGGCCTCCTCACGGTCATCAAGGGCGCATCCGGGCAAGATGACGACGGCGGCAGTGGTAGCCAGGGCGGCGATGGCGTGCTGATTCCGGGCGAGGATGGCATCTCGCTGATCTCGGAGTTGATCTACGGCGAGCCATTGTCGGGAGAGACCCAACTGGAGGGCGAAATCCTCCTGAGCGAGAATGGCGAGAGCGTCCCGGGCACCTTCTCCTGGGAACAGGAGGGCGAGACTCTCCCCTGCGGACTCTACGAACTGACCTGGATCTTCACCCCGGAAGACGAATCCCTGCCCCAGATCTCCGGAACCCTCCCCGTCACCATCCAGGAACGCACCCTACGGATCGTCCCATACGTCCTCCAGCGTCCCTATGGCGCCGCCAATCCCGAAATCCCCTACATCCTGCAGAACTTCGCGCCAGACGAAGACGAGAGCGTCCTAACGCGACGCCCCGTCCTGGGATGTAATGCCACAACAACCTCCACTGCAGGAGAATACCCCATCATTCTAAAAGAAGACGGCGAGGCCCCAAACTATCGTTTTGTATTGGAGGAGAGCTACCTCACCGTGGAGCCCATCGCCCTGGATATCCTGGTGCAGAGTGCCACAAAGGTCCACGGCGAGCTCGACCCCGAATTCACTTGGAGCGCCAAAGCGGGATGCCCCATCCCCGACGAGGTCCTGCCCATCCAAATCACCCGCGATCCCGGCGAATCCTCCGGCAAATACGCCCTCCACGCCGTCACCGCCAACACAAACTACATGATACGAAACAACAGCGCATATCTGCAAATCCAGGGCGTGACCCCCGTGCTGCACCACGCCACCACAACGCCCATGAAGCCCTTCCAGACCATCCGGGAAATCCCCATCGACTACGCCATGAAAGACCCGGAGACCGGCGAAGTCGTCCCCGGAACCCTGACAATCCATTCGAAGTACGAACCATACCTAGACACGCCCCTCACTTGCGTTCCTACAACTATCTATTACTACTTCACGCCAGACGACTCGGACTACTATGTGAGTCCCGTCGGCATCGATGTCAAATACTCCATGGAGCGGACAACACTTGTCGCAAAGGCTGATGATCTGACCATCACCTACGGCGACCCCATCCCCGAATTCACTTATACCGTCCTGGAAGGCGAGATGATCCCCGGCGTCCCCCTCAACAGCGGCTTCATGCTCCGGGAAATCTCAGGCAACACTCCCACACCCCTGCCAGTAGGGCAATATGTCATCATGGAAGGAGACTCCCGTTACCTAATAGATGGACACTTCCATTCGTATCCCTACTACGGCAGACAGAAATCCGGCATTCTCACCGTAGAGAAGCGGACTGCCTACTTGATTGTGGATGACAAGGAATACACCTGGGGCGAAGAGGTCCCCGAATTCACCTGTCATTTTGCACTAGACGAGGAGGGCTTGGAGCCCGTCTGGGAGGACCTTTTCCCCTACCTCGAATACGAATACCACTTGGGAGAGACCGGTGCCAGCGGAAAGGCCACCATCTCCATCACCGGCGTGCTCTCCAATCACAACTGGAACCTGAAAGTGGTGCCTGGCACCCTCACATGCAACCCCAAGACCCTGACACCACAATGGCCGGAGGATCTCCATCTGCGCTTCTGGGAGGACCCCCCTACCCTCCTCACCATTTCCGCAGATCCCGCAGAACTCCCCGCAGGCACCACCAGCTTCTCCACAAACTCGGAAGTCTATGTACCACACGAACATGAATATTCAACCGGAGAATACCATTTAACCCCCAACGACGAAGGCTACATCAACGAGAAAAGCTACAAGGACTTCTACGAATGGGAGGAACCGGGCGTCCACGATATCTGCCTGTCCTCTGACAGTACCGGTGACTACCGCTTCCGCTGGGATACCTCAGTCTCTGGAAAGATCACCATCGGCGCAGAAACCATCCTGCTGACTGACAGCACCAGCACCATGACAGAGGGACGCACCTTCACACGGAAACTCTACAAGAGCAGCGATGACCCCGATCCGGAAGAGCATGTCTTCACGGTGGGGAAGGATGTCTTCTCCGATCTCTATGTCGCGACCCGAAATCTCATCCCTGGAGGCACTCTTTGGATTGACGGAGACATGGGAGTCCTGGGAGACGAGAGATTTGAGCTCGAAATTGAAGACAGTGCCACCATCCGAAAAATCTACTCACCCTACTGGGATACCAGTGTCACAATCCTGCCAAAGATTACCGCCTACGTCCGGGATCTCAATCTGTACGGTGTTGAGTTAAAAAATGCGCTCTACTGCAAAACCCTCCATGTCGCAGAAGACTGCATCTTCAGAAACATGGTGTTCGTCTCCCCTAGTAGCAATTCCGATAATTCCCCCATTGCCGTCACCTTCCGGAAATGCTCTTTCGACAGAGAAACTTGGAGAAACGTAATAGAAAATGGTCCTGACGAAAAATACGCACTTCGCATCGATGGACATCTCCCGGGCTCCGGCATCGATTTAACACTCGAAGACTGTCATTTCCATTGGGTCCAAGAGGAAGTCGGCGGATACAACATCTATTTCCGGTGTTTTTATTACTATGCCCTTTGCGATCCCACCGAAGAAAGCCAAGTCACCCTCATGCGAAACCTCATAAACTGGCCCCTGGATCTGACCAGTTGCACCTTCACGGGCTGGCAAGAAGACGACCCCGAAATTCTTAAAACACACTTCATACCCGCATACGAGGACGACCCCGTCATCAGATACCTGCTCCCAGAAACGGAATAGTCCAAAAAGGGAAGCCTGCCACGCCCGCCGCGAGAACCCCAAGGGCTCGCGGCAGGCCACGCCAAAGAGACAATGCCACCAGAGAGCCGGGAAGGGGCGCTCTTGGGAATCTATGCGCAAAAACACAAGAAGACCGCATTCCTCTTGTGTTTTTGCGCTTTTTGTGCCATCGCGCACACACGTACGCGCCTGTGTCGGAACGCCTGCGCAAACTTATAGTACGCAGTTCGCATTTCCTGTCCATTTTCCCAGAAGGCACAATCCCGTTTTTCCCCCTCAAATGACAAACTCCGTCCACAAGCATTGTGACTGCAAGGATCCGAAGCACCACCACTGCCACGAAATTGAGATCACGCCGGTCATTGGCGACCTGAAGGTCGAATACAAGACCAATCCGCTGGGCATGGACGAAGCGAAGCCCCGCTTGGGATACCTCCTCTATGGCGTGAAGGAGCAGACCGCCCGGCAGATCCAGGTGGTGGAACAGGGTGCGAAGGTGCCCGTCTGGGACTCCGGATGGGTGAAAGATGGTCGTTCCCAGCAGATCGTCTATGAGGGCGAACCCTTGAAGCCCTTCACCCGCTACAACTGGCGCGTCCGCGTAAAGGACGAGGAGGGCAAGGCGACCGTCTGGAGCCAGGAGGAGAGCTTCTTCGAGACCGGCTTTCTGGAAAGCGACTGGAAGAACAGCCACTGGATTGGCTTCTGGACCGGCAACCGCACCAGCCTCTCCCCGCAGCTCTTCTTCCGGGATTTCGATCTCCCCAAAGGCAAGAAGCTCGCCTGTGCGCGCCTCTACGCCACCGCGCTGGGATGCTACGAGGCCGAGCTCAATGGCACCGTGGTCTCCTGGCCCCTGGCACCCGGCTGGACCAGCTACGCGCAACGCACACAGTATCAGGCCTACGATGTCACGGAATTGGTGAAAGCCAAGGGAAACACCCTCTGGCTCACCCTGGCCAGCGGATGGTTTGATGGTCGCATCGCCGGCAACTGGGCCGAGGGCGCTCCCCGCTACGGCAAGAACGAGGCCGTCCGCGCCGAAATCCACCTCACTTTCGCTGACGGCACCACACAGGTCATCGGCACCGACGAGTCCTTCGGCACCGCCATCTGGGGTGGTCCCATCCGCATGAGCGATATCTATGACGGCGAGCTGGTACAGGCCTGGCGCACCAAGGAGATGGCGCGGAGCCTCGGCGATGACCACGCCGTGAATTTCGACGACATCCATGTCCGCATCGACTGGACCAGCGGCGCCCCCATCGCGCGCCTCCAGGTGGTGGAGCCCGCCACCATCACGAAGCGCTGCCCCGGCACCTATCTGGTGGACTTCGGACAGAATTTCACCGGCCGGGAAATCCTCCATATGAAGAACACGGTGAAGGGCGCCATTATCACCGTCCAGCATGGCGAGACCCTGGATACCGATGGTTCTCTCTATGTCACTAACCTCCGTAGCGCCAAGGCGTTGACCACATACGTCTGCGATGATGCAGAAGAGGCCGTCTACGAACCCACCTTCACCTTCTACGGCTTCCGGTACCTGCAGATCTCCGGCTGGTTCGGCAAGGCGCC
The DNA here is from genome assembly GCA_963632245.1 of Anaerovoracaceae bacterium. Taxonomy (GTDB): domain Bacteria; phylum Verrucomicrobiota; class Lentisphaeria; order Oligosphaerales; family Oligosphaeraceae; genus UBA1724. Next base: position 4,873 of record CAVGTF010000007.1, on the reverse strand, counting down.
CACCCCCAAGGACATCCAGGCCGCGGTCCTCTCCAGCGACCTGAAGCGCACGGGACTGTTCACCTGCGACGCCCTCCTGGTCAACCGACTCTTCGAAAATGTGGGATGGGGCCTTCGCTCCAATCTGCTGGATGTGCCCACCGACTGCCCCCAGCGCGACGAGCGCTACGGCTGGACCGGCGACACCCAGGTGGTCGCCAACACCGCCACCTATTGCCTCGATGCCCCCGCATTCTACACCAAGTGGCTCACGGATCTGAACCTGGACCAGTGCGAAAATGGCGCCTACCCCGTCACCTCCCCGACCCCCAGCGTGGGAATCACCGTGACATCGCCCTCCCCCGCCTGGCAGGACGCCGCATTCATCGTCCCCTGGCAGCTCTACCGGAAATACGGCGATACCCGCATCCTGGAAAAGCACTTCGACCAGATGGACAAGTATCTCCAGTTCGAGGTGAAATACTCCAAGGGCACCTACCTCCCCGATCCGCCCACCTTCGGTGACTGGCTCAATATCGACGCACCCACCAGCAAGTGCTTCCTGGCCACCGCATATCTGGCGGGAATGCTCGCCCTCCTGGCGAAGATCGCCGGGATTATTGGCCGCACGAAGGACCAGAATCGCCTCCACCGGCAGGCACTCAAGGCAAAGAAGGCCTTCCAGGAACACTTCCTGGATCCACAGACCGGTCTGAAAGAGAAGACCCAGTGCGCCTGCCTCCTGGCACTCCACTTCGATCTGCTTCCCGAAAAATGGGTCCAGCCCACCGTGGATACCCTGGTCACCGACATCCGCGACACCAAGAAGCTCCACCTCTCCACCGGCTTCGTGGGGACCCCGTTGCTCCTGCCCGTCCTCACGCGTTTCGGACACACCGATCTGGCCTACCAGCTCCTGGCGCAAACCACCTATCCCGGATGGCTCTACCCCATCACGCAGGGTGCCACCACCATGTGGGAACGCTGGAATAGCTACACCAAGAAGGACGGCTTCGGCGACATGAACATGAACTCCTTCAACCACTACGCCTATGGCGCGGTGGCCGAGTGGTTCTTCGAGACCATCGCCGGCATCCAGCCACTGGCTGACGACCCCGCCGCCGCCGCATTCAAGCGTTTCCGGCTGGCGCCGCAGCCCGGCAGCACCATGGACAATGTCTTCGCCGCCTTCTGCTCCCCCTACGGAATCATCTCCTCCGTCTGGCAACGCACGAAGACGACGAAGAACGAGAGCATTCTGGAGTGGTCCTTCAGCGTCCCCGACAACACCACCGCACAGATCACCCTGCCTCCCGGCGAATTGCTGGAATTCTCCGGCGACGAGGAATTCCGCCATGACGACGACGGGAACCTCCTGGCTGTCCCCGGCGAATACACCCTCCTCTTCCGCGAGAAGTAGGTCTCCCCAACACACCACCGCCATGACGGAAGAACTCGGAAACTCCCTACCCCGCAGCCTCTGGTACCCGGGGCACATGCTCAAGGCCGAGCAGGCCATGAAGAAGTCCCTGTCCCTGGTGGACATGGTCGTGGTGCTGGTGGATGCCCGCGCGCCCCTCTCCACCCGCAATCCCCGCCTGGAGAACCGCCTCATCCAGCGTCCGCGAATCCTGGTGGCAAACAAGGCCGATTTGGCGAACCGGCTCATCAGCCAGCGCTGGAAGCAGTGGTTCCAGGAGCGAAACGAGGAGGCCGATTTTCTGGATGCAAGCCGTCTGCGCAATCCGGAATCCCTGGTGCGGCGCTGGCGGGACTTCGCCCTGGAAGAGCGCCGGAAGCGCGGCGCCACCCGCCCCATGCTGCGCCCCGTCCGCATGATGATCGTGGGCATCCCCAATATCGGAAAGTCCACCTTGGTAAACCGCCTAAAGGTGAAGAATGTAGCGAAGGTAGCGGACCGTCCCGGCGTCACCCGTTCCAACCAGTGGGTCACCCTGGCGGGCGGCGAGGTGGAACTCCTGGACACCCCCGGAGTGCTGTGGCCCTCCCTGCGGGACAAGTCGCAGGAGCTCCTGCTCACCGCACTGGGGAATATCCCCGACGGCGAGACCGATCCCGTCCTCACCGCATCCTTCCTCCTGGAACGGCTCCAGAACCTCCCGATCCGCGAGCCCCTCAAGAAGCTGGGACTCCCCGAAATCCCGCCCTCCGCCCAGGAAATCCTGGAGGCCTATGCAAAGAAGCGCGGAATGCTCATGGCCGGCGGCGCACCCTGCGTCTCCAAGGCAGCCGTCACTCTTCTGAAGGAGTTCCGGAGCGGCCAGATGGGATACTTCACTCTGGAAAATCCCCCCGAGAATCTCCCCGAGGACGAAGACGACCCCGTCGACGCGCAAGAGGAGTAGAGGAGCGGAGGAGTCCTTCTATGGAAAAGCAACCGCGCAACCGCGTAGACGGCATTCTTCTTGTGGACAAATCGCCGGACTGGACCAGTTTTGATGCCGTGAATCTGGTGAAACGGCACTTCTGGCTGGACAAGGTGGGGCACTGCGGCACCCTGGATCCCTTCGCTACCGGATTGCTGGTCATCCTCCTGGGAAAGGCGACCCGCCTCCAGGATCAGCTCATGGGCAAGGAGAAGTGCTACCGGGCCACCATGAAGCTGGGCGAGCGCACGGAGACCGAGGACTTGACTGGCGAGATCACCGCCGTCCAGCCCGTGCCGCCCCTAACCAAGGAACAGCTCCAGGAGCAGGCGAATGCCTTCCTGGGGGAGATCCTCCAGACGCCGCCCATGCACTCCGCCATCAAGATCCACGGACAGCCCCTCTACAAATTGGCGCGAAAGGGCCAGACCGTGGAGCGAAAGGCACGCCCCGTCACCATCCACAGCTTCACCATTGACGAATACCGCGCACCCCTCGTGGATTTCACGGTGAGGTGTTCCAAAGGAACCTATATCCGGACCCTGGGCGCCGATCTCGCCGAGCGGCTGGGCTGCGGCGGACACCTGGTCGCCCTGCGGCGCCTGACGAGCGGCGACCACTCCGTGGAGCAGGCCTGCACCGTGGAGGACCTGAAGAACTGGGATCTGGAGGAGCTCAAGAAACACCTATTGCCCCTCCCGGAGGTCGCTCCGTGACCAACACCCTGACCATTCCCGTGGCGGACTCCCTGGCGGAGCTCTCCGGCGATATCGTCCTGGCAATCGGCGTCTTTGACGGCGTCCACCGGGGACACCAGCGAGTCTTCCAGGTCCTCAAAACCCTGGCAGAAGAATGCGCCGCCACGCCCGTGGCACTCTTCTTCGATCCGCCTCCGCGCGTCGTGCTGCGCCCACAGGATCCCGCGCCACTGCTGGTCACCTGGCAGGAAAAAGTCCGCCTCCTGGCAGAACAAGGCGTAAAAATCGCCATCAAATTCGCCTTCACCCGCGAATTCGCGTCGGAATCCCCGGAGGCATTCGTCCAACAACAACTCCTGAGGAATCCCGCCCTGAAGATCCATGCAATCTGCGTGGGCACCGAATGGCGCTTTGGCGCCGGCGGATCCGGCGATGTTCCGCGGCTCCAGACGCTGACCGCCTCGGCGGGCGTCCGCGTGGTCCCCGTGGAGCCACTCCTCTTCCAGGGAGAGCGCATCTCCAGCACACGGATCCGGAAGGCGCTACTACAGGGGGACTTTCCGCTGGCCACCCAGATGCTGGGACGTCCCTTCACGCTCACCGGACAGGTCGTCCACGGAATGGGAAAGGCCGCCACCGACCTCCATTGCCCCACGGCAAATCTGGACAACGAGGGGCTCCTTTTGCCACCCTACGGCGTCTACGCCGCGCGCACCCGCGTCCAGGAGGGCGCGCCTCTGCCCGGAATCGTATATATCGGGGATGCGCCCACCTTCCGCGGCGAAGGCAATGGCCGTCCCATCGTGGAGCTCCATCTCTTTCAGGACGCCGGCGACCTCTATGGGAAGGCGATTCGCGTGGAGCCCGTCCGCTTTCTCCGGGAAAGCCGGGTCTTCCCCTCACACCAGGCGCTGGCAGACCAAATCCAGACGGATATCCGCCGCGCCAAAGAGTCCCTGGAAATCCGCTGAGGACATTTTATATCCCATGGAAAGATACGCGATTCTCGGCTGGCCCGTCGAACACTCCCGCTCTCCCAAAATGCAGGAGGCAGGCTTCCACGCCCTCGGCATCGACGCCGTCTACGAGCTACTCCCCATACGCGCCGAGGAATTCGAGGAGCGCGTGGCACAGATGGTGAAGGACGGCTATCGCGGCTGGAATGTGACCGCCCCCCACAAGGAACGAATGTTCCTCTGCTGCGACGAGGTCCCCGACGAAGACGCCCGCACCTCCCATAGCGTCAATACCGTGGTCGTCCGAAACGGCAAGACCTACGGATACTCCACCGACGGCGTCGGAGTCGCCCGCGCACTGACACACGCACTCGGCTTCGCCACTACCCCCGAACGACAGCTCTATCTGGGCGCCGGCGGCGCCACACAGGCCGCCGCGGTCTATGCAGCACGACACGGTGCAAAGACCCTCTATCTGGCAAACCGCACGCTGGCACATGTCCAAACCCTGGCGGACCGCATCCACGAATGCGCGCCACGGTGCGAGGTGCATGTCCTCCCCCTCCAGGACGCACCACTGGTCGCCCCAAAATGCCAGGTGCTCTTCCAGGGGACCTCCCTGGGACTCCACCCCGGCGACCCCATGCCAATCGATCCCGAGTGCCTCCCCAACACTCTCCCAGTCTTCGACTTCCTATACACGCCCTCCGAATTCCGAAACAGACTCCTCCAACGCGGAAATCCCCTCACCGACGGAAAGGAAATGCTCCTCCAACAGGGCATGGAGAGCTTCCAAATCTGGACAAATCACCCCGCCCCAGAAAACGCCATGCGCGCCGGACTGGAAGAGTAC